>NZ_JBLQTA010000003.1:0-441812 GCF_048159625.1 Ciceribacter azotifigens
CATCCTAATTGACGCTGCGTCTCACCTTGTTTGCCGCGCTGCACTGCGCATTCACCGGCTCCCGGATCTCGGAGATCACTCAGCTTCGCAAAGAGGATATTCGCACTGAGAACGGTATCACCTACATTCGAATCACGCCGGAAGCGGGAACCGTCAAGAATCGCCAGTTCCGGGACGTGCCGCTGCATAGCCAGGTCATAGAGAAGGGATTTCTGAAGTTCGTCGCGGCATCGTCGGACGGCCCGCTGTTCTACCCACCAATGAGAGGACCGCGCAAAGCTAACCCAGCCCAGACCGTCTCAGGTCGTATATCGAACTGGCTGCAGAAGGCAGGCGTCATTCCCCCAGGAGTGCGGCCTAATCACGGCTGGCGCCATGCGTTCAAAACGACTGGCCTTGATATCGGCATCGATGGGCGGGTGCTGGATGCCATCCAGGGACACTCACCACGGACTGCCGGGGAAAACTACGGCAACGTGTCACTTTTGGCCAAGAAGCGGGCGATCGATCAGTTTCCAGCGTTCGACATTTAGTTCCGTCGGCCGATTAGCGACCATGACGTAAGCCTGTATAAATGTCGTCGTTCGACGACGCTGACTTAACCCGTTCTTTACAAAAAATTGACGAACGGACTGCAAAGCGGTTTTTTTGTCGAATATGCAAGTCGCACGTAAAGATTTCGCGCGATCTTAATTTAGCGGTTTCGTAACATGGCGAGTTCGCTAAGCTGGGCAATCCCGAAAGAGCGACTTCGCCCTGCCGAGTATTGCTCAACCACATGGAGCAGATCGCAGCTCAGTCCGTCGCGGAGATGACTAGGTGATGATCGCTTCAGCATTCTTGCGAACCGATACCGGGCGCGAACAACGTTGAGATTTCGCTCCGTGCTCAGCCTGGGACTACCTCTGTGATCTCCGTTGCAACTGGAACCACTGCATACCTGTTTAATCCCAATATGCACTATCGTACATTGATCTCGTCGCGAGAGCGATGACAGCGTGATCGATGGTCCACACTATCGGTACGACTTAGGGGTGATCGGCGATCTGTCGATCACCTCCCCTTTTCGCCGTGCCGCAGGAGATAGTCGCCGACAGAGTCGCGAAGTCCTAGGAAAAACAGACGCAGCCATGGGAATGCCGCCTGGTGCCGAGACTACCTCTGGCTTGAATACCCACCCTGCCGGGAGCCCGCTCTCTCGAACTCCAGATGCCGATCTGCCTCTCAGCCGATCTGCTCCGGCGGCAGCTCAAGAGTGAGCCTTTCGTAAATCATGGTCCTCGGCCGCGTCATTCGCTCACTGGCGGCATCTGTGTTACTTGGGAACGTCTTTGTCAGAAGCTGAATGACCTCATCCGTGTGGAACTGGGCCAGATGCATATTCACCATCTCACCGATGTCGCAGGAGAGGACCCCGGCGAGCCTCTGGCAATCTTCCATCTTGAAGTTTGTCCTGCCGTCCAAAAGAAGCGTGAGCGCCAATCGGCTGCGGATACCCATGGCCTGCATGAACTCGTCTTTCGACATTCCGAGCTCTTTCATTCTTTGCTGCACGAGTTCCGCCAAGCTTTTACGCGCCTGCTGGAAGCAGCTTGTTCTTAGATAGCGCATATCCCGCCTCCGACGAGACCGGCTCATTCGCGGTCGCGAGGCAATCTTGCTCAACTCGTCGGAAAGCGAAATCATGACAATGGGCTAATAAGCCAATACTGATCACTCAATGTGAGAGAGCCCGCTGGTTCGCATTCCCGCCATCGCGAGAAACCGACATGCAAGTCAGCGGACCACGGGCTGAACCTTTTCCCACCCTAGCATATGCTCGTTCTTGTCGAGCCAGGCCTTGCGCCCCTGCCAGTCCGGCAGCACGCGCCCGACGAGGTCCCAGAACTCCGGCTCGTGGTTGCGGTGCTTCAGATGGCACATTTCGTGGACCACAGCATATTCCAGCACCGGCTTCGGAGCAAAGATCAGGTGCCAGTTGAGGTTGATCTGCCGGTCCTGGCCGCAGCTGCCCCACATGTGCTTCTGGTCCTTGATCTGCACGCCGCGCGGCTTCAGTCCATGCCGTTCGCCATGCCGGCGGGCAAAATCGCGGGCGTCGTCGCGCACGCGGCGCTTCAGCCAGAGCCGGAGTGCGCTCTCGATGATGGTGTCGGATGACTCGGGCGACAGATCGGCTGGCTTGCGGATCTGGAAGCCGTTTCGGAAGCTGACCTCGACCAAGGAGCCTTCGAAAGGCTCGATGGTGAGCCTCGCCATCCGCCCACGATAGGGGATCTTGGCGCCGGTCACGAACTGGTAGACGCGCGTCTGCGCCTTGGCGCGTTCTGCCATGTGCTGCACGGTCTCGATGATCCAGGCCCGCCTGCGATCCAGCACGGCGCTGATCTGTTCGTCGGTGGCGCTCTCCGGGACCAGGAGTTCGAAGGATTTCGGGGTGACGCTGAGGCTTGCCTTGCGAGCTCTGAGCGAACGCCGCAGCGAGTATTCGATTTCCTGGTTGCCGATGCGATAGACGGCCACGTCACTGCCCCGCGAAATGCTTGAGCGCGTAGGCCTCGATCTCTTCCGGGATTTGGCGGAACTGCGTGAGGCCAGCCTCGTGCGCCATTGAGCGCACCTGCTGGCGCAGGCTCTTTCGCAGTCCGTCCTTCTCCCACCAGCCTGATGGAGCGGTGACGGGGTCGGTGTAGAGGCCTTCCAGCCGGATCGCCAGATCCTCGCCCTCCGGCCCCGAGGTGAAGCCGTTGAGGATCTGCAGGATGCCATAGGCGCCGGGAGAAAGACCTGCCTCGACGTGCGCGGCATCCTCGGCAGCGATGTCCTTCGCCAGCTCTTCCGCTGCCTTCAGCTTCTCCGACCAAGAAAGCTGCGCGCTTTCGAGCTTTTCCAAAAGCTGGCGCAGGCGCTCGGAGAATTTGCCATATTGATGCGGACTGTCGTCGATCCGCTCGGTGACGGTCCGGCGCAGCTCCGTCGTCTTGCGGATCGCCGCAGTCATCAGATCTTCCTCGGTCTTGGCCGTGGGGTCAAAATCCTCCCAGAACTCCGGATCGGTGATGTGGCGCAGCTTGACCGTCACGCTGAGACCCGTCGCCTCAAGATGCTTCTCCAGCATCTCGCGGATCTTCTCGCTGTAGTTCATCTGGTCGAAGGCCTGGCGCTTCTCGAAGTGCTGCGTGCCATAGAGCAGGAAGTTGGCGACCCATTTCAGATCGGCGGTAAACTCCAGAACGCTCGGGTCCGGGCTCAGCGTCTCGTAGAGCGCGATGAAGCTGCGGGCCTTGGCCTTGAAGTCGAACCACTTGTCCTCCGTGCCTAGTAGCTTCACGAAGGCATCGTATTCCGCCTTCAGCGCGTCCTTGTCGCTCGCCTTGCGTTTCAGTGGCTTCATCAGGACTGCCACGGCAGAATGCGCGGCGCGCAGTTGATTGCGCAGATCGTCCAGGTCGCGCATGGCATTCTTCACGTCATCGGCGCGGTAGGAAGAAAGCGCCTCCTCAAGATGGCCGGAGACGCCAATGTAGTCGACGATCAGCCCATTGCGCTTCCGGGCGTCAGAGACGCGGTTGGTGCGGGCGATCGCCTGCAGCAACCCGTGCTCCTTGAGCGGCTTGTCGAGATACATCACGCTCTCGATCGGGCAGTCGAAGCCGGTCAACAGCTTGTCGCAGACGATCAGGAACTGCGGATCGTCACCCTTGCGGCCAAAGGCCTTCTTCGCCAGCTTTTCCGCCTCGGCATCCAGATAATGCGCCTTCAGCTCGGTGCGGATCGCCTGCTTGTGGGCGTCCTCGCTTGGCTTGCTGTCTTCCTGGTTGATCGAATAGACACAGGCCGACATGGCGTCGGCGCGGGCGAGCGCTTCGGTGGGCTCCAAGCCTTCGGCTTTGAGATCCTCGGCAATGACCTTATTCAGCGCCTGCTTGTAGAGGATTACCGCCTCGCGATCGATGGCGACGATCTGGGCCTTGAAACCATCAGGGTGCGCATATTGCTTGAAGTGGGTCCAGATATCATAGGCGATCAGCTCGATGCGGCGCGGATGCTTGACCAGATCCTCGATCTGCACGCCGCGCTTCTTGATCTCATTGAGCTTGTCGTCGTCCAGCTCGGCAAACCAGGTGTCGAACAGAATGTCGATCTTGGCCTCGTCGATATGCCAGTCAGTCTTGCGACCGGTATAATAGATCGGCACAGTCGCGCCATCGGCTACTGCGTCATCGATGCCGTATTTGTCGAGATAGCCTTCGCCCGGCACGCCGAAGTTCTCATAGGTGTTCTTGTCGTCCTTCTTTACCGGTGTGCCGGTGAAGCCGAAGAAGCGGGCGTTGGGCAGGGTGGCGCGCAGATAGGCGCCGAGATCCTTTTCCTGGGTGCGGTGGGCCTCGTCCACCATCACGATCCAGTTTTCGGAATTGGCGATCGCCTCCTTCGAACCCTGGAACTTGAAGATGGTGGAAAGCGCCGTGTGCCCGTCTTTGCCGCTGCGGATCAGCGCGTGCAGATCCCTGATGCTCTCGATCGCCGTTGGGTTCGGCAGACCGCAGGCGACAAAGGTGCCGCTGATCTGGGAATGCAGATCCACCCGGTCGGTCAGCACCAGAATGTTCGGATTGGTCAGCGCCTCGGACTGGATTGTCCGGTGCGTCTTCAGCTTTAGCACAGCAAACACCATGGTCAGCGATTTACCGCTGCCCTGGGTGTGCCAGATCAGCCCCTGCCGGTGCTTACCTTCGATCACGCGCTCGACGATGCGGTTGACGGCGCGGAACTGCTGGTAGCGGCAGATCTTCTTGATCGTGCCCGTCTCGGTCTTTTCGAACACGACATAGTGCGCGATCAGGTCGAGCAGACGGCTCGGCTCCAGCAGGCACCAGAGACCCTTGGCGAGCGTATCGGGAAAATCGGCCTCCAATTTCGGCCACGGGTCGCGCCACTCGGCGAAATATTTCGAGCCGGAGCCGGTCGCGCCATAGAGCACCAGCGCGCCGTCGGTGACGATATTGAAGACATTGGAGAAGAACAGGCGCGGAATGTCCTGCTCATATTGCCTGATCTGCTCGAAGGCCTCGCCGGTCTTGTCCTTCACATTCAGCGGGCTTTTCGCCTCGATCACAACAAGCGGGATGCCGTTCACATAGACCACGACATCGGGTTTGCGCGTGTTCTCCGCCTTCACCCTCAGTTGATGCGTCACGGAAAACTGGTTGTTTCCGGACTCCAGAAAATCGATCACCCGCAGCGTCTGCCGGGTTTCCTGGCCGGTCACCTTGCGGGCATAATCGCCACGCAGCACTTTCAGCCAGGCCTCGTTGTCGCTGATCGCCGCAAGCTCGCCATAGGCGGACTCGGCAGACGCGCGGTCAATCCCGTTGATCCGCATCAGCGCCTCGATCAGCTGCGGGCGAAACAGCACCTGGTTGTCGCCCTCGCGCAGGCTGGTGTGATCAGCCGGCGCCACGAAGCCATAGCCCATGGCCTTGAGATGCTCGATCGTGGGACGTTCAGCAAAGTGCCATTCGGGGCTCTGGCTCATGGGGCGCTTACTCGGCTGCCATGGGCAGGGCGTCGGTGACGCGTTTGCGGCCGGTGAGGAGGTCGGACATCAGGGCGGATTTGAGCACCGCCAATTCAGCCAGCGAAGCTTCGTTGCCATCAAGCGCATCGTCAATTGCCATCATCTGTGACGCTATTCGCTTCTGGGTTGCTACGGCCGGAAGAGCAATTTCCAGCTCTTTGAAGAACGGAAGGCCGATAGTCTTGATGGTGCTGCCTGCGGCGATCCGTTCGAAAACAGGCTTCATATTCAGAAGCCAATAGTAGAGGAAGACGTTGTCCAACATTGGACCGCAGGTCCAAGAGATGAAATGCTGGCTCACCGCCATCGGAACTCTCATAACGCCAACTCTACCAACCGTCGCGTCGCGAGAAACGAAGACTGTTCCAGCGGGATGGACTTCTGCGGATGAATTCGTGATGCCCAGCTCTGAGATGTTGGCTGCCGTTGTGTCAATATAGCGCCGGTCAAGTGCCTTGGTATCCTGCAGGGATACCCAGGCGATGCCGCCATTCCAATATTCGTTGAACTTCTTGCTTGGTGTGTGGCCGCTGCCTCGCCGAGCAATGTCTTCAAGCCTTGTGAGGCTATGATCGGCAGGTAAGCCTGCGTCGCTCCAATTTCCCCGGTGAAAAAGCGTTCCCAAGGCAGACTGCTTAACCTTTCTCGTCTGCTCGATCACCGCCCGCGTTGCCGCAATGGCCTCATCGACGTTGGACAGGATCTCGGCGATCCGGCGCTGTTCGTGAAGTGGAGGAACAAGAACCTGCTCTTTGGTTGCCTTGTCGCGATTAAGTCCTGGCACGCCTGTTGCTTCGTTAAGACGCTCCAGAGATGCGAATTTCAGAAGATAGGTAAGCCACCGCCAATCGCTGATCTCTCTTTGAACCACAAAGTAAGTAGTATCGATTGGCCAGAATTTTCCTTCGACGTAAAAGACGCCCCCAAGAGAGCCCTTTCGGGAAATCACAATGCTGGGTCCGGCGGCTGCGGCTTTATCGTGATATCCGACAACACCGCTTGAGCCAAAGACCGGAATTGGGCCGTGCGTTCGCTCTGCACTGGCAAGGGCCTTGCCATATTCAAGCTTTATGAGGTCTCCCAGTTGAGACCGTCGCCACCCCTCTGGCACCTCACGCGACATAACCAAGCTCCCGCAGAAAGCCCATCATCCGCGCTTCCGCCGCATCCCGCTCGGCCTGCAGCTCGACCAGCTTTTCCACTTCCGCCGCGACATCGGCCTGCTCCGCCTCTTCGCCCAGATGCACATAGCGGCTGATATTGAGGTTGAAATCGTTCGCCTCGATCTCGCTGACCGGCACCACCCGCGCCAGCCGCTCGGCATCGGCAAAATCGCCATAGGCCTTTGCCAGCGTCGCGACATTCGCCTCCGACAGATGGTTTTGCGCCTTGCCTTCGACGAACTGCTCGGCGCCGTTGACGATCAGGATCTGGCCCTTGCTGGCTGATGGCTTCTGTTTGCGCAGGATCAGGATGCAGGCCGGAATGCCCGCGCCGTAAAACAGATTGGGTGCCAGGCCAATAACGGCCTCGATGAGATCGTCGCGGATCAGCCCCTCGCGGATCTTGCCCTCGGCCCCGCCGCGAAACAGCACGCCATGCGGCAACACGACGCCGCAGATGCCATCCTCCTTCAGGCTCGCCACCATATGCTGCACGAAGGCGAGGTCGCCATAGGATTTCGGCGGGCAGCCATAGCGGTCGCGGCCATAGGCATCGCCCTTCGACCAGACATCATGGCCCCAGCTTTTAAGCGAAAAGGGCGGATTGGCCAGCACCCGGTCAAAGGTGCGGATGGCCTTCACGCTGTCGCCCGTCAGGTGTTTCGGCTCCAGCAGCGTATCGCCCCGCGCCACCTGCGCGTCGTCGATATCATGCAGGAACAGGTTCATCTGGCAGATGGCCCAGGTGTTGAGGTTCTTCTCCTGACCGAACAGCGACAGGCTTTTCGGGTTCTTGCCTTGACGCTCCAGATGATGCACCGCCTCGAGCAGCATGCCGCCCGAGCCGCAGGTGGGGTCGTAGATCGACATGCCTTCTTCGGGCTTCAGGCATTCAACGATCAGCCGCACGACCATCTTCGGCGTGTAGAACTCGCCACCCTTCTTGCCGGCGTCATCGGCAAACTGGGCGATCAGATATTCGTAAGCCTGGCCCAGCACATCCGGCTCGACATCGGACTTGCGCAGTCGATAGGTCTCGAAATGCTGGAGCAGCTTTTCCAGCATGGCATCCGGAAAGCGCTCCTTGTTGTTGAAATCGACATCCTGGAAGACGCCACGCAGCTTCATGTTGGCGTCTTCAATGGCGCGGAAGGCGGCGTTCAGATGCGAGCCGATATCGGTCGTGTGCTTGCGCACATCCTTCCAGAAATGGCCCTTGGGGATATCAAAGCGGTGCTCGTCCGGATCGGCGGCAAGATCGGCATCGTGATAACGCGCCAGCCGCTCCTCATACTCCTCCTCCCAGACATCCGAGAGGCGCTTGAAGAACAGAAGACCGAAAATGTAGTGCTTGTAATCGCCGGAATCGATCGATCCCCGCAGGATATCCGCCGCCCGCCAGAGATGGTTTTCCAATTGTGAAAGGGTCAGTCTCGTCACGTTATGCGTTCCTCGTCAGTGGCGACGCCAGCCTAGCAAATCGCAGCGTCGAGACAACCTAGCCGGACGACAGCGAAGACGCGAACGGAATCTCCGTTGCCTATCCTCGCGCGAGGTCCGCTGCCGGGTTGCCTGTGAAGTGATCAGACGGTCGGCAATGCGACGGTCATTGCAGCGTCAAATTTCAAGATCAACCAGAAAAATAAAATGAAAATATTCTCCTTTGAGCCATCAATATCGAGGCTTAGAATATTACTAAGTTGACCTAACCATTGAAGATGCTGCTCCTCGCATATGAAATACCGCATGTCATGCCCCACTCCTTTCAATTCATCTCTGGTTTTTGGTCACGCCACTTACCTGCGCAGTTCGACCCGGTGGCATGGATCGTCGGCTGCTCAGATCCGGCCCACGGAGCGATCCAGACGTCGTGGCCGCGTTCATTTTGTAACCAGTCCGGCAGCATCGGTCGGCGCGCCATGGCCGGTAGCGCAGGAGCTCTCGCCCCCGACACCCGTCGGTCATCCAGTTACATACAAATCCCCTTCAACTGCTCCGATGGACTCTGAAGCCCTCCCCGTTCTTGAGAAGCCCTACCTCACCCGCGTGACGGAGTGGCTGAGGACACAGCGTGAACTCGAGGCAACAGGGCGGAAGAAGAAGCCTCGCGGACGACTGGTGGCGCGACAGCGACAGGAGAGAACGTTCCGTTCTCTGACAAGGGCCTGGCGACGGCTCTCGGCAGAGGAACGCCAGGCTCGTGAGAATGACTTCATCCTCCGCAGCGAGGCAGTCGCGTGGTCGCTGAACCTCGATAAGGAAACCGAGCGTCTCATCCGAAAAGTCGAACGTCCCGCGAACTGCCTGGCCAACAAGATCCAACGGCTTGCCAAGGCGACGACCGGAGCCAAGCTCCCGATCATGCTTGTTCTAGAAGAGACCGAGGAGGGCCGCCTGCATGCCCACGGCGTCGTCATTCTCGAGAACTGGGCCAGAGACACGGTGAGGAGCTTCATCGACCTGCTGAAGCGCGCCGGCGGCCAGATCGGCGGAGCTCGCCAGGTCGCACTGCGCAGGCTGTTTAGCGCGAAAGGTTGGAGAAACTACATCACCAAGGTCATGCCGCGAACGATCGCAAACCTGGGTAGCAATAGCGTGACCTACACCAGCCGCGAGATCACCTGCCTAGCGCGAGAGGACTACACCAGAGAGCTCGAACGACAGAAGGCTGTGCGCAGTCGCAGGGCTGCGGCGCGCAAACGGCAATCGACCGTTTTGACTGGCTCACAGATATCTTACATCTCGCTAACTGGTGCTCGAGCCCGGCGGGTGCGCGGCGCAATCAAACGGCCGATCTGCGGCAGCAGAGACCCGGAGATTGCCCTTTCCGCTCGACGTTACCGCACGGAACGCTTGCATGACCTGCTGCGTTCAAGGCGCCGACACAGCGCACAGCAGAGACTACCGCGGTTCGGCTCACGGCCAACATACCGCGACTTGTCGACATCTGGCGGATATGACCAGAAAGCGAAGGAGTGGTTGGAAGCCAGGATGCCTCGCGGCGAACCTCCGAAAACATCGCAGAGCTATGACCGGTTGTCACCAACTAGCGACGATCTTTTGCGAGAGACGTACAGTCCTGTCGCGCTCGAGTCGACGACAACGTCTCGCATGATCGTTCTGCCACACACGAGAAGCCGCGTCGGTCATCCTCGCACCTCGAGCCCTTCATAGGGCGGTAGCCTGCGCCACGCTCCGGGCTCTCTCTCCGCGACCGGTCTACTTCCCAACTACTACAGCACTGGCGGCAACAATGGCGGGACTGGTTTGCTTATTCCAGACTCAGGATCTTCACTGGCGCGAAGCTCTCGTAGGTCTTCAACCCAGAAACCATTCCCTTTGAACTCCTAGGGTTACCGACAGCGCCCTTCAGCCAGCACTCTCTCTTCGACCTGACGTAAGTGAACGCAACGCAACGCCTTTCATCAATACAGGCAAGCCGGCAGGCGAGCGGCGTTTTCACGGAAGGTGCAGGATGGCGTGAAAGGTCACCGCCGGGCAGGTCGATGTCCTCATAGAGCGCCGTCTGCGGATTGATCGTTGCGAGCGTCATCGCGCTCGGATCGCTCTCGGCAGCACTCAGAAACCGACCGGAGAATGCAACGCTGTTACCATCGGCACGACCGGCACTCGCCTTGAGGAAGCAGTTCGGTCCTCTCTTAATCTTCGGGTTGACGTTGAAGGTGAACGCCTTGCACTGCCCGTCCATGGCCAGGCAGCTCTTGGCGCACTCAACGGCATCTGAGACGCGAATCGATGAAAGGTCGTCTCCGAACAGATCCAAACCGGTGTAAATCGCGATTCGGTTCGGACGCTTCGTGAATTCCTCGAGCGGTGAGAGTTCGCCCTGGGGAGGATCGTTGGTAGTCCCTGGAAAACGATCAGTGTCCTTCGTGGCGACTGACGGTCCAGCCGATTTCTCAGTGGAGGAAGGCTCACTATTCGGCAGCACGGGCGCCGCTGGACCTTGCTTCTCGGCGACCGTTACAGCGCCTGCCTCCCCCTTGCCGTCTCGATTCAGCTTGTAGCGCTCGATCTCCTCGTGCGTGAAAACATGCATCTGGTCCGGCGGCGTCTTGAACATGACGTGCATCACCTCCATCGGCGTATCGAACCGGTTCAGCACCTCGAGAATGTCGGAGATGGCGAGCTGCGCGCCAACCAGATCGGGTGACTCCGACGAGATCTGATGAACACCCAGCTCGCCATCGACCTTTCGTTCGTTGCCGGCCAAGAAAATGTACGAGCATGCTGAATAGCATCTGCTGTTCTTCGAGATGTATGTAGCAAGCTTTCGCTGGTGGATGTCATCGGCGATCAGAAGCCCCATCTGCACATCACCGCCGGTACTGTTGAGCGTCACCAGCCGTGCATTCGGCGCAGCCTGCAGAGCGCGCCGAAAGTTCAGTGAGCACCACCATCTATCACGCCGTCCAGCGAGATGATCTCCGGCTTCGCGTCATCGACGGTGAAGGGACCGAACGTTTTCTCCACAGCAGATGCCGAGCCGCCGGCCGCCGCGAGCAACATGGCACCCACCAGCCTGCCAACAATTGAACGTGTAGTCTGACGCATAACCGAGCCCCCGCTGTGGCTCATCAAACATCAAGCATAATCGGCTGGCAAGGCAACGACATCGACATGATATCAATGGAAGATTGCGGCTCAGATCCGATGTCCCCCGCGGCTCCGTCGTACGACGGGCAAATAGCCTTTGGTTCCGACGCGAGAACCGGATTCGCGTTGTGCATGCGACATCATATGGGATATATGTGAAAGGGTAAGCAGTTGTAAGTAAACACTTATTTACTGCGCGCCCACGAGCACGGAGGGCGCATGAGCAGGTTCACAAGAGAGGCTGTTATTCAGCACATCGCGGAAAGACATCCGAAATGCCCTGATTTCGCTGTCTCCTTTTTCGCCGAGGAAGTTGCGAGAAGAACTTGGAACGATGCTCCTCTCGGCATGGCCGTCGGCATCACGATGCAAAACACCTTGCGTCATCTCATGACCGACTACGACCAGCTTTTGTTATGTGGTATTGATCGCGAGGAGGCACGGCGTCGCGTTCAACCCAGAATCAATGCGATGATCGCGCAATGGTCGGGGCCCAAGAGGAAACGAAGATCGAAGCGCCGCACTGGGTCCGAATCCAGCGCATCTGAGTAACAAATTTTTGCTCGTCACAATGTTACAATTTCATATGTAACACATTGTTTTTATTTAGGTCATCGAGATTTCAAATCTCTCTAGCAGCACCATTTTCCCCTATTTAAATCCCAAGACTTTCCTCCGCGGCGCCGTCCTTCCAGCACGCGTGACGAAAATGCCGCAGGCTCAACGCTCTCGCACCATTGGCGTGCGCTGCGACGATACCTACATTTGGTGCGACTGCGCTGAGGCTGTGTTGCCTCTTGACGATCTCCGGACGTTCAGTGAAAAACAGCGTGGTCCCGCGGCCCCGGTTTTCCGGCCGCTGCGGCCGAACCTCTGGTGCCGGGCCCCTCTGGCGAGAGTTTACGGCGCTCTCGTGATGTCGGTACCGCCAGCAAGATGAGCCGGCGGATTCAAAATCATGTCTATTTTGACCATGCCTCACCCGCATGCCTGCGTCGCCAGTGCATGCCGCCTTCGGCAATTCATATTTGACATTCACTCCGGGAGGGCGAGCCTGTGAACGCAAACCCCGCCCCAAAAGGAATGCTCGACTACTTCAAGTGGGCCTTCGTCGCAACAGTCGTCGGCCTCGTACTCGGCGGCTGGCTCGGATGGCAGTCCTCCGGCACGATCGGCGGAATGGCCACGGTCTTCTTCATCTGCGCCGTTCTCGCGGTACTTGAAATCTCGCTCTCCTTCGACAACGCGATCGTCAACGCCAACAAGCTCAAGGACATGACCCCGGTTTGGCAGCATCGCTTCCTGACCTGGGGCATCGTGATCGCCGTCTTCGGCATGCGCATCATCTTCCCGCTGGCGATCGTCGTGATCGCCGCCGATCTCGGGCCGGTCGAGGCCTTCCTGCTCGCGGCGCGGGAGCCGGCCGAATATGCGCGCATCATGAACGACGCACATCTGCCGATCGCCGCCTTCGGCGGCACCTTCCTGATGATGGTCGGCCTCACCTACTTCTTCAACCACGAAAAGGACGTGCACTGGATCGACGTCATCGAGAAGCACATGGCGCGCTCGGCGACGATCAAAGGCATCGAGATCGGTCTTGTGCTCTTGATGATCCTGCTCTTCTCCTATCTGCTCGAAGGGGCGGAGGCGGTGACCTTCGTCTACTCGGCGATCTACGGCCTCGTCGCCTTCCTCGCTGTCGAGGTGATCGGCGGGCTTCTCGACGCCTCGCAACGGACGATGACGGAAGCGGCGAAAGGCGGCCTCGGCGCGTTCATCTATCTGGAAGTGCTGGATGCGAGCTTCTCGTTCGACGGCGTCATCGGCGCCTTCGCGCTCTCGCAAAACCTCTTCGTCATCGCGATCGGCCTCGGCATCGGCGCGATGTATGTCCGCTCGATGACGATCATGCTGGTCGAGAAGGGAACGCTCGCCGAATACCGCTACCTGGAGCACGGCGCGTTCTACGCAATCCTGATCCTCTCGGTGATCATGTATTGCCAGACGATGCTGCACATCCCGGAAGTGGTCACCGGGCTCGGCGGAGCAGGGCTCATCGGCATCTCGCTATGGTCATCGATCCGTTACAACCGGATGGAGCACCTGCGCGAGCGTGAGGCGGTCGCCGAAAACATCTGACGTCTGTTCGCGAATTGCGGCCGCCCTCGCGGGCGGCCGTCCTGTCACTGATGTCCAATCAGCCCACGCTCAGCCGCAGGCGTTGCGCGCATAGACCTTGCGGTCGTCCTGCTTCAGGACCCAGCCCCGATAGGTTTTCATCTCGACCTCGCACCATATGGTCGTGCCGTTCTGCTCGACGCATCCCACGATCTCGAGGCATTGCCCTGCCTCGACGCGCCCGAGGACGGCACCCTCGGTGCCGGGCATGGCGCGGACATTCATGCGGGTCACCATGTCGATCGATGTAATGCCGGCCGCGACATCGGGCGCCCCGATGTCGTTCGGCTGGGCGCAACCGCCTCCCGCATAGGGCAGGCACCCGGCCTTGCCGGCGGCGGGCTCCGGCTCAAGCTCCGGCTGCGGCTCGGCCATCTCGGAGTGCACGACCTGCAGGGTCTCGCCATCCAGCGTCATGCCGACATAGATGCCGGGCTGCTCCTTGTCGGCACGGGCGACCTGTTCGAGACCGGACGCGGTAGAATAAAAGATGATGGAGCCGTCACCATTGTTCATCGAATACCCGGAAATCGCCTTCAGGTTTTCCGGGCAGGCGGAGTCGTGCTGCGTGACGGCAAAGACGCCTTCTGCCACCGGATCCTGGCCGAACGAGATGCGGCAGGACCCTTTCGGAGACGTCACGCTCCACAGGTCGGAAGCGAACGCCGAACCGGACGTGGCGAGGAAAAGAAGGCCGGCGGCAGCCGGCAGGAGGCGCGACATCGGCATCGAGACAATCCTTCTTGAGGTTGCAATCCCGGTTGCCTATGGGCGACCTCTCCGGCGGTCAACGCCGGATATGGACGATGGACGAATCGGCCCAATCTTGGCCGTTCTCGTAAGGACAGACGACCACCGTCGACACTCAACGCGCAGCTGCAGGAGAGATATAGGCCAAGTGCCCGGTTCCGTGCCATAAACGGCCGGTACCGAAAACAGAAGACCCGCATGCCGCACCGCATCAGACGACGCACAAGCCGGAAAGAGACCGGCGTAAAGCCTGTACGGCCCGAGAGGAGCAGCCATCTCCTCTTCGGTGTCCTCGTCGTCGTCATTCTCTCGACCATCGTCGCAACCTTCCTGTTGGCGAACGACATGTACCATCTGAGGTCGCTGGCACGGCGCTACGGACTGGACCGACTGTTTGCTGAACCGTCGGGGACAGAGGCGCCCGTCGCGCTCAAGGGACGGCGGCTGGATCCCGTGCCGGTCGAAATCCCCCGATACTTCTTTACCGATTTCATCGAGCCCGCAGCAGGCGCCTTTGTCCGCGAGATCCGCGTCCGCGGACCGGCTCTCTGCGCTGAGCTGAACCGCGTTGGGCTCAAGAATCCTGGCTGGCAACCGAGCGAGTACGATGGGCGCACCTCCGAATGCCTGTCGGAAACGCGGTTCGCCGCCCCCGATCCGGCCGGCGTGGAGGCCTCGCTGTTCTTCATTGCCAAAGGCACACCCGAAGGGGAAGTCCGTTCGATCCGTATGAAGCTCGTCGCCCCCGCCGGCATGCCGGGCGAAACGGCACAGGCGTGGCTCGTCGGAGCGTTGTCGGAGATCATCGACCGCACGACCTGGCGCGACTTTGCACCGGCAATCGACGCTGCACGGCAGCTCACCGACTATTCCGCGATACGCTTCGGCATCTCGGTTGAGTTCAGCCGCGACTTCGTGATCACCGACGGCTACAATTTCATCCTCGCGCCGGACGACCGAAGTCCGCTCGTCCGGAGGACGCGCGCCTATTTTTCTCCCGACGGATGGCTACCGCTCAGACCCGGTGAACCGCGGCTGCCGGAGGCTATCATTCGCCACTGGCGAATGTCGGAGGCCAAACCGGCGAAGACCGGGCGCGCTGCAGCATCGCCACAGTGAACGCCGGCATTTTGCCGCTAAGACCTCGCCTCCACTTGAATATATATGGATACGTATATATTTTTGCTGCGATACGGGAGAAATGCTCCTTCGGTCCATCTCCCCCGCTGCATCCGCTATGTGAAAGGAAGCTTTATCGTGCATATCCGCCCCGTCACCCAGAATTTCCACGTCTCGGGCCAGTTGAAGCCGAGCGACATCGCCAAGGTCGCCGAAGCGGGCTATGCCGCGGTGATCTGCATGCGTCCCGACGGCGAGGGCTGGGGCCAGCCGAAGTTTTCGGCGATCGAGGAGGCAGCCCAGGCGAGCAATCTTCCCGCCTATTACCTGCCGGTCGGTGGCGGCGTGCCGATGGAACAGGCAAAAAAACTGCGCGCCCTGCTCAAGGAAACCGAAGGTCCGATTCTTGCCTTCTGCGCGTCCGGCGCGCGGTGCGCCGGGCTTTACCAAATGGCGCAACAGATCGGCGGCTGATCTCGCTTCGTCGGCCCGTGGCCGGCTTCAGGTGCTTTCGGTCAGCGCTCGTTGCTGGACTTCGCCTCTCTCCAGGCGCCGCTCCCAGTCGAGGGCGGTGCGGACGATGAAATCGAGATCGTCGTGGTGCGGCGTCCAGCCGAGTGCCGTGCGCGCAAGCGTCGGATCGGCGACGATGAAGGCGGCGTCGCCGGGGCGCCGCGGGCCATAGGAAATCTGGAGCGGGCCGCCATTGCTGCTGCCCGGCTCGCTGCGCACCCGCCCGACGGCTTCCAGCACCTCGAGCACCGAGTAGCCACGGCCGTAACCGCAGTTCGCGGTGAGGGATTCGCCGCCGTTCCTCAGATATTCCAGCGCCTTCAGATGCGCATCGACCAGGTCGCTGACATGGATGTAGTCGCGCACGCCGGTGCCGTCGGGCGTCGGATAGTCCGTTCCATAGACATCGACTTTCTCGCGCTTTCCGAGGGCGGCCTCGCAGGCGACCTTGATCAGATGAGTCGCCTTGGAGGTCGACTGGCCGGAGCGGCCGGCGGGGTCGGCGCCGGCGACGTTGAAATACCGCAGCGCGGCATATTTCAGCCCGTGCGCCCGCGCGGTATCGCGCAACATGATCTCGCTCATGAGTTTCGACTGGCCGTAGGGGTTCTCCGGCCGAAGCGGCGCGATCTCCAGAACCGGTTCCGGCTTGTCGGGCGTGCCGTAGACCGCAGCCGTCGAGGAGAAGACGAAATGGGGCACCGAAGCCTTGACCGCGGCGGACAGCAGCGCGCGGGTATTGCCGGTGTTGTTTTCGTAGTAGGAAAGCGGATCGGCGACGGATTCCGGAACTACAATGGACGCGGCGAAGTGAATGATCGCCTCGATCGCGTTCTCCGAGAATATCCGTTCGAGCAAGGTAACGTCGCCGACATTACCCTCGTAGAAGCGAGCCTGGGGTGGAACGGCCCAGCGAAAACCCGTCGACAGGCGGTCGATCACCACGACCTCGTAGCCCGCATCGATCAGCGCCCAGACCATGTGGCTGCCAATATATCCCGCACCGCCGGTCACCAGTATCGCCATCGTCGCTCTCTCCCTCTTGGTTCGCTGGACTACGCTACACGCGGCGGCGATGGCTGCACAAGCGCTCGCACCGGATGGCTCTCGTTGCTAGAGGCGATTCTGTACCTAACTTTGACGAAAACGAAATTCTTTTCGTAAGTGCCAAAGTGGCAGTGCACCCGCGCGTCAACGACCGAGTATGTAGTCGCAGAGCCTGCCGGCCGCATCCTCAATCTGGCGCGGATCGCGCAGGAAACATGCCCGGAGGAAGGCTTCACCGCCTTTGCCGAAGGCGGTTCCGGGGGCGAGGCCAACCCCGGTCTTGTCGACGATGTCGAGCGCCGCAGCGCGGCTGTCGGTCACCCCGTCGATTTTCAGGAAGGCGTAGAGCGCCCCTTCCGGCTTCAGGGTCTCCACCCGGTTGGTGGCGATCAGGGCGTCGCAGAGAAGGTCGCGCGAGCGTGCCGCCCGCTCGAAGTTGGCGCGAACGAAATCGTCACCATGGTCGAGCGCGGCGACCGCCCCGCGCTGTATGAACTGCGCAACTCCGGATGTCGAATATTGGATGAGGTTTTCGAACATCTGCCCCGTTTCCGGGGGCGCGACGATCCAGCCGACGCGCCAGCCGGTCATCGACCAGTTTTTGGAGAACGAGTTCACGAAGATGATGCGGTCGTCGGCATCCTTGACATCGAGGAACGACGGCGCGCGGGCGGCCGCGCCATAGTAGTAGAGCGCGTAGATCTCGTCGGCGAGGATCCAGATACCGCGCTTGCGAGCAAGCTCTAGGATCGCCGTCAGATCCTCCCTCTTCGCCGTCCAGCCTGTCGGGTTCGACGGCGTGTTGATGAAGATCGCCTTGGTCTTCGGCGTAATTGCCGCTTCCAGCCGCTCGAGGTCGAGCGACCAGCTCCCGTTGCCGAAGGAGAGCTCGACGCCGACGGCGCGGGCGCCGGCGAGCTCGATGGCCGAGACGATGTTCGGCCAGGCCGGCGTCAGGAAGACCATCTCGTCGCCGGGCGAGGTGAGCGCCTGAACGGAAAGCACGATCGACTGCATGCCGGACGCCGTGACATAGAAATGTTCCGGCGAGAGCGAGACGGCGAAATGACGGGCGTAGTAGCGCGACAGAGCCTCGCGCAGTTCGGGAATGCCGCGCTGCCAGGTATAAAAAGTCTCGCCGGCGAGCAGGGCATCACTCGCCGGCCGGTTGATAAAGTCCGGGCTCGGCAGGTCTCCCTCGCCAACCCAAAGCGGCAACAGGTTCTCGCGCCCGCGGGCGTAGTTGAGGATCTCGACGATCCCGCTTTCCGGAGCGGATACGGCACGCGGGCTGAGACTGGCAACAAAAGACATGCTTCGGCTTCTCCGTTTTGGCCGTTCATAGCCGATCACGGATCGAAAATCCCATGACAATGCGTGAGCCTGGGATCGATTTCGGTGATGGGTGGTATGTCCCGCGACTATCCCGGACTTAGATCCGGTCGTCGTCAGCTGGCTCTCGTCTTCAGCAGGTCGCGGATTTCGGTCAGCAGCTGGATGTCGGCCGGCGGCGGCGCGGCTTCGGCCTTCGCTTCCGGCTTCTTCTCCAGCGATTCACGCATCGTGTTCACGGCCTTCACCATCAGGAAGATGACCCAGGCGAGAATAAGGAAGTTGAGAATGACCGAGATGAAATTGCCGTAAGCGATCACCGGCCCCTGCTCGCGGGCGGCGGCAAGCGTCGTTGCCGTGACCTTGCCGCTCAGCGGCAGGAAGTAATTGGAAAAATCGAGACCGCCGAAGGCCCCGACGATCGGCATGATGATGTCGTTGACGAGCGAGTTCACGATCAGGCCGAAGGCGCCACCGACAATGACACCAACCGCCAGATCCATGACGTTGCCGCGGGCTATGAAAGTCTTGAACTCGTTGAACATCGCTATCCCCTTACGTTTCGTGAAAGAACCTGCGCTTGCCGATCAAACCGAATGCAGGGTGCATGTTAATAAAAGTCCCGACGTTCGAAAACCGGCAATCGTCACCACTCCCCATCTTCGACTTAAGATCAATTTTCCGACGATTTAAAAAGGCTTGGACTTCCCCTAAGCTTTACGGGATGGATGTCGGGCGCTCGTGACGAGGAGAAAGCGTGCTTCCAGGGTGGATCATCTTCGCATCGGCCTTCGCCTATCTACTGCTGCTGTTTGCAGTGGCGAGCTACGGCGACAGGAAGAGTCGGCTCTTCGGCGTACCCGCCGGCGGCCGTCCGGTAGTCTATGCCTTGAGCCTTGCCGTCTATTGCACGTCCTGGACCTATTTCGGCGGCGTCGGGCTTGCGGCCGAGCGGGGCCTGGAGTTTACCGGCATCTACATCGGCCCGATCCTCATGTTCACGCTCGGCATGCCGATCATCCGCCGGATCACCGAGCTCGCCAAGGCGGAGAAGCTGACCTCGGGTGCCGACTTCATTGCCGCGCGCTACGGCAAGAACCCGATCGTCGGCATGCTGGTCACCGGAATTTCTCTGGTCGGCACCATTCCGTACATCGCGCTGCAGCTGAAAGCCGTTTCGAGTTCGGTCGCGGCGATGGTCGATCCGTCCGAATACGGTATTGGCACCGGCAATCTCTATTTCGTCGACCTGCCGCTGCTGGTCGCCATATCGCTCGCCTGCTTCGCGGTGATCTTCGGCACGCGGCATACGGACGCAACTGAACACCAGGACGGCCTGATCCTGGCCATCGCCATGGAATCGGTGGTCAAGCTCGTCGCCTTCTGGACACTCGGCATCTCGGTCGTCTTCTTCCTCTTTGACGGGCCGGCCGATCTCTGGCGAACCGCCAGCCAATCGCCGGCGGTCATGGAGGCACTCTCCTATCAGACGCCGATCAGCCGCTGGCTGCTGCTGATCGGGCTTTCGGCCTTCGCGATCATCATGCTGCCGCGTCAGTTCCATGTGACGGTCGTGGAGAACCGCACGGCTCGCGAACTCAAGACCGCCGGCATCCTCCTGCCGCTCTATCTCGTCGCGATCAATCTATTCGTGCTGCCGGCCGCAATGGGGGGCATCCTGACTTTCGGGGGCACGGGTGATGCCGACCTCTACGTCTTGTCGCTGCCGCTTCACAACGAGATGGAACTCGTCTCGCTCATCACCTTTCTCGGCGGGTTCTCGGCAGCGACGGCAATGGTCATCGTCGCCTCGGTCGCACTGGCGATCATGGTGTCCAACGACATCGTCCTGCCGGTCTTCCTGCGCCAGAAGCTGCTCGCGCGGCCGAGCCAGCGCGCCGACTTCGCAAAGACGCTGCTGCACATCCGCCGATTGTCGATCCTCGGCGTGGTCCTTCTCGGCTATCTCTATTACCACTCGGCCGACAACACGAGCGGCCTCGCTTCGATCGGCCTGTTGTCCTTCGCCGCCATAGCCCAGATCGCCCCCTCGCTCTTCGGCGGACTGATCTGGCGCCGGGCCAACGCGCGCGGCGCGATCCTCGGCCTGAGCATCGGGATCTTCGTCTGGGCCTATCTCCTGTTCCTGCCGAGCTTCGGCGTCGGCGACAACGCCGAGCTTGCCTCGACCATCCTGAGCTTCCTGTTCCCGGGCGTGGCGATCTTCAGCGGCCCGGAGACCGACCCTCTGGTCAACGCGACCATCCTCAGCCTGCTGCTCAATACGGCCGCGTTCATCCTCGGCTCGCTCAGCCGTAACCTCAAACCGGTCGAGCGGATTCAGTCCGGAATCTTCGTCAAGCGGCATCCACGCTCGCAATTTGCCACGCGCGGCTGGAAAACCCGCGTCAGCGTCGGCGACCTCAAGGTGGCTATTGCGCGCTATCTCGGCGAAGAGCGCATGGAACGGTCGCTCAGAAGCTACGAGCAGGCGGCGGGACGGCACCTCGACGATGACAGCCCGGCCGACATGGCCTTCATTCACTTTTCCGAACAATTGCTCGGCAGTGCGATCGGCTCCTCGTCGGCCCGCCTCGTCCTGTCGCTGATGCTGCAGAAGGCCGAGGACACCTCGGCCGATACCGCCTGGCTTCTCGACCAGGCAAGCGAGGCTCTGCAATATAATCAGGACATGCTTCAGACGGCCCTGTCGCAGATGGACCAGGGCATCGCCGTCTTCGACAGCACCAACCGGCTGACGATCTGGAACCGGCGCTTCCGTACCCTTCTCGATCTGCCGGAACACGTGGGCCAAGTCGGCTACCCACTGACGGACATCATCGCGATCCTCGCCGACCGCGGAGACGTGGCGACGGGAGAGCAGACACAGGTCGTGCGCAATTTCCAGCGCTTCGACAAGCCGTTCCAACTTGTGCTGAAGGGCGGCGAGCGGATCATCGAAGTGCGGTGCAATCCGATGCCCGACAAGGGCATCGTTGCCACCTTCAGCGACATCACCAGCCAGGTCGCGGCCGACAAGGCCCTCAAACAGGCGAACGAGACACTCGAACAGAGAGTGAGCGAGCGAACTGCCGAACTCACCCGCGTCAACCACGCCCTCGCCGAAGCGCGGGCCGCGGCGGACGACGCCAATATCGGCAAGACCCGCTTTTTCGCCGCCGCCGGCCACGACATCCTGCAACCGCTGAACGCCGCACGGCTCTATTCGTCCTCCCTGGTCGAAAGACTGGGCGAGTCGGAAAACAGCACGCTGGTGCGCAACATCGACTCCGCGCTGGAGTCGGTCGAAAACATCCTCGGCGCCGTTCTCGACATCTCGCGTCTCGATACCGGAGCGATGAAACCGAGACTGACGGCCGTTCCCTTGCACGAATTGCTGGAGCGGATCGAAACAGACTTCCGCCCGATGGCGCGGGAGAAGAACCTCAAGCTCGTGGTGATGCCGACCTCTCTCAGGGTGCACTCCGACCCGAACCTGCTGCGGCGCCTCGTTCAGAACCTCGTCTCCAACGCGATCAAGTACACCCATTCCGGGAAAGTCCTGGTCGGCGCCCGTCGCAGCGGCAAGGACGTCATCATCCAGGTCATGGACTCGGGTATCGGCATTCCGACATCGAAGTTCCGGACCGTGTTCAAGGAGTTCGCGCGCCTCGACGAAGGCGCGAAGACGGCCTCCGGACTCGGCCTCGGGCTCTCGATCGTGGACCGCATTGCCAAGGTCCTGAACCACCCCGTGCAACTCTCTTCGAAAAAGGGCAAGGGCACGACCTTCAAGGTCGTGGTGCCGCGTGAGCGCGACGTTCGGGATGTCGTGAGATCAGCAGCCGCTCAGGGCGCGCGAGATGCGGCGCAGCCCCTGAGCGGGCTCAGGGTTCTCTGCATCGACAATGAACCGAACATCCTCGACGGCATGGCCGTTCTGATTTCGGGTTGGGGCTGTCAGGTGGACTGCGCGGGGTCGATCGCCGAGCTCGACCCGATCGTCGCTGCGAGCTCCGGGCCACCGGATCTCATCATCGCCGACTACCATCTCGGAGACGGCAGCGGCATCGGGGCGATCCTGAGGTTGCGGACACTCTACAGCACGGAAGTGCCGGCCTTGCTGATCACCGCCGACCGCACGATCGAGGTGCGCGCCGAGGCAGAGCGGCACAATATCGGCCTGCAGCACAAGCCCGTGAAGCCTGCGGCCCTTCGTGCCTTCATCACCCACGTGTCCGGACTGAAGCGTGCAGCCGCAGAGTGAAACGTGGCCTTTCCGGTGCCCGGTCTATGCTGCTTCAGGCCAATAGCGCGGAGACCTAACACGCCCTAAATTGACGCCGAAGTTCCAAATGCGCCAGGGAGGGGCCATGCGGATTGCCATTCTTTCGGATATCCACGCCAACCGCCAGGCCTTCGAGGCAGTCCTTGCCGCAGCCGAGGCGCAGGGCGCGCAGCGCTTCGTCATCCTCGGCGACATCGTCGGCTATGGCGGCGATCCCGGCTGGTGCGTCCGCAAGACGATGGAGCTCGCGGAGAAGGGTGCCGTGGTGATCCGTGGCAATCACGACCAGGCGGTTTCCGATCCCGGCGTTTCGATGAACGAGACGGCACGGACAGCGATGGAATGGACGCGCACGCAGCTCATGGCGGACGAAAAGGCCTATCTCGAAACATTGCCGTTCGACGCGACCGACGAGTGCCGGCTCTACGTCCATGCGGACGCCTCCTCGCCGCAGCGCTTCCGCTACGTGACCGACGCCGAGGCCGCGGCTGCGCACTTCGCCGCCTGCACCGCACGCGTCAGCTTCTGCGGCCACGTGCATCAGCCGGCGCTCTACGCGCTTGCTTCGAGCGGCAAGGTCACCAGCTTCTCCCCCTATACTGCTACCGGCATTCCGCTCCTGCAGCAGCGGCGCTGGCTCGCCGTCATGGGCGCGGTCGGCCAGCCGCGTGACGGCAATCCGTCGGCGGCTTTCGGCCTCTACGACAGCGAGGCGCGGGAGCTGGAATTCCGCCGTGCAGGCTACGACATCGAGATGGCTGCCGCGAGAATAAGGGCGGCGGGGCTGCCCGAGAGCCTGGCCACCCGGCTCTTCAGGGGCAGGTGACGGCATGATTGCGAAGGCCAGGCTCGAACAGGGCAGCGTCATAGACGGCTTCACCATCGGTGCGCTCGCTCACAAGGGCGGCATGGCGAAGCTCTATTCCGTCACCCGGCCCGACATCACCTTTCCGATGCTCATGAAGGTGCCCGATATCAGCACCGGCATCGATCCGGCGATGATCGTCGGCTTCGAGATGGAGCAGATGATCCTGCCCAGGCTGTCCGGTCCGCACGTGCCGCGCTTTGTCGCAAACGGAGACTTCGCGAACCAGCCCTACATCGTCTTCGAACAGCTGCCGGACAAATCGCTCTATCCTCTGCTTGATGACCTGCCCCTGCCCGTGGAAGACGTGACAAGGTTCGGCGCCAAGATCGCCACGGCTCTCGCAGACCTCCACCGGCAGAATGTCGTTCATCTCGACGTCAAGCCTTCGAACGTCATGTTCCGGAAAACCGGAGAAGCCGTGCTGATCGACTACGGGCTTGCGCGGCATCTGGAACTTCCCGATCTGATGGACGAAGAGTTCCGGCTGCCCTACGGCACCGCTCCGTACATGGCCCCGGAGCAGATCCTCGGCGTTCGCAGTGACTTCCGCAGCGATCTTTTTGCGCTCGGCGTGCTTCTCTACTTCTTCTCGACCGGCAAACGACCTTTCGGCGATCCGCAGCGCATGAAGGGGCTGAAGAAGCGGCTCTGGCGCGACCCCGTTCCGCCGCGGGCGCTGCGCCCCGAACTGCCGAAGGCGCTGCAGGAGGTGATCCTGCGCTGTCTTGAGGTCAATCCCGCACGCCGTTACCCCTCGGCCGCGCAGCTCGCCATGGACTTGCAGGACCTTTCGAAGGTCGTGCTGACCGCCCGTGCCGACAAGGTGCGGTGCGACGGGTGGGCAGAGGTCATCAAACGCCGTTTCAACCCGGACCCTATCGAACTCCTGAAGCCGAAGGAGGCGACGGCAGAGCTCGCCAACGCTCCGATCGTCATGGTGGCGATCGACCTGCGCGACGGGACGCCGGAGCTTGCCGATGCGCTGCGGCTCACGGTCAGCCGCATCATGCAGATCGCGCCCAATGCCCGTATCGCTTGCCTCAACGTGCTGAAGATCGCCCGCATCAGCCTGGAAAGCGACCTCGACGAAGCGGGAAACAACAAGCACATCACGCGGCTGGTCGAGCTCAAGCACTGGGCCGAGCCGCTCAAGGCACCGGAAGGTTCGATAACCTTTCACGTGATCGAGGCCGTATCGCCCGCTAACGCCATTCTCGACTATGCCCGCGAAAATACCGTCGACCACATCGTCATGGGAGCAAGGGCGAACTCCGCGATCCGCTCCCTGCTCGGCAGCGTCTCGGCCGAAGTCGCGTCCCACGCACCGTGTACCGTCACGGTCGTCCGCACGCGGGGACTGGCCGAAAACAAGGGATGAACGCCGTCAGAGGCGCAGCGACCACACCGTGGCGTGGGCGACATTCTCGGTTCCCGCCGCAAACCGGGCGTCGCGGACCGGGTCGAATCCGGCGATCCGCTTTGTGCCGACGAACCGGCCATGATCGGCGAAAACCTCGATCGAACCGTAGTCAAGGAGGATGCGCAGCCGCCGCACTTTCGCGCCCGGCGCAATGAAGTTCGGCGAGGGGCCGTCCCCGACACGGTGGCGGATCGAAAGGCCCGCCTCCTCCTGGACAACCCCGAGATCGACGTTCGGATGGTCGAACTTGAGGTCGAAGGGCGCACCCGACTCCTTGAGTTCGAAGAGGATTTCAACCGCGCCATGGGGAAACGATACCCCCTGGCCGGCGGCAAGGCGCGTGCGGTCGAGAATATGGCCCCTGAGGCTCTCGGCTGCGCCGATCGGCGGCGTCAGGAGGCCGTTTCCGCCGAGCTTGAGCGTGCGCGGCAGCGTCATGGCTGTCGGAAAGTCGATGGTCGGGGAGGCATCCGCCCAGTTGGCGAGCCACCCCATGCCGACCGGGGCATCGCCATCGAGAAAAGCCTGGAACGCATAGTTGTCCGTGCCGAAGTCCAGCTCCTGGATGAACTCGCGTGAAAAGTTCCGGCCGTCGAACCAGCCGACCTCCGCCATGGTGAGATTGCGCCGCCCGGTCGTCGCGTCGACGCTGTTCATCAGCCCGTAGATCAGAACCCAGCGGGTCGCGGGGTCCGTCAGCACGCCGTCGAGCGGCAGCATGCAGGGACACTCGATGGCGGTCGTCGCGTGGCGCTTCTCGACCAGAAGCTTGCCGAGATAGGTCCAGCCCCCTGCAGCGGTGACGTCCTGTGTCTCGTAGAGCAGGATGACCCCGCCCTCCGCGCTCTGGCTGCCGAGAAGCATCTTCCAGTGCCCGTCGGGGCCCTTGAAGACGTAGGGATCACGGAAATCGAAGGTGAGGCCTTCACCTTCCGGGCGGCCAGGCAAAATGACCTCCGCCTGACCGGCGCTGAAGAGATCCGAGGAGGTCGCCGTCATCTGGACCTCCTGCTCCGGCGCACGATCCTGCACCTTCTCGGTGAAGAAGACGCGGATACCCGGCGCGTTCGGCAAGGCGATCGCCGATCCGGAAAAGGCGCCGCCGCGCCGGTCCGGCCGGGCTGTCAGATCCTCCGATGGGAAGAGAAAGATCGGCAGATGCCGCCAGCGCAGGTAATCGGATGAGACGGCATGGCCCCAGTGCATGTTGTTCCACCGCAGCCCATGCGAATAATGCTGGTAGAAGAGATGCGGCCTGCCGCCGAAACGCCCGAAGCCGTTCGGATCGTTCATCCAGCCGAAAGGCGGGCGGAAATGGTAACACTCCGGCAGGTCCGGCGGCGCATTGGCCGGATTGGTGTGCACGACGGTTATCCCCGTCTCCAGCACTTCCTGTGCAGTAAACCAGTAGGCGACAGAAACGGAGGTCGTATCCGTGTCGTAGCTTATCTCGACCGGGCCGCCGCCGAAGACGTGATAGATACGGAAGGAGTACTCCTCGGCATTGCTGGCGATCACCTCGCCGAACTTGCCGTTCGCGTTGGAGAAGGAAAGAGCGCCCTGGATCCCGGGCACCATTGCCTTCAGCCAGATGTGCCACACCGCGTTGACCGGCAGGTCAACCTCGATCGTGCGCAACGTGGTTCTGGCCGGGGCTTGTGCACTGTCGTCCATCGCTGCTCCTTTCCCACCCTTAAGAAGCCTAGGGCAGAGCAACGACAAGTAAAGGGACTATCGCGTCGAGAGGATGGCGGGATCTCCGCAAATAAAAAAAGGCCGGGCGAACCCGACCTTCCCGTGGTCTCGACAAAGCGCGTCGGTACATCCGTAGCCGCGCTTCGGAGAGCACTTCCGATTAGAGAGCCTGCAGGTTGTCTGCAGAGGTCTTGCCGGAACGCTTGTCGCGAGCCAGTTCGTAGGAGAGCTTCTGGCCTTCCTTGAGTTCGCGCATGCCGGCGCGTTCAACGGCGGAGATGTGGACGAAAACGTCCGCAGCGCCGTCGTCCGGCTGAATGAAGCCATAGCCCTTGGTGGCGTTGAACCATTTGACGGTACCAGTGTTCATGACGATTTCCTTTTCAATCGCGTCGAAAGTTGTGCAGCATGCGAACGCTGCGGTGGTGTAACCGATATTGAAGGGAAGTTCGCCAGAACGGCACCAACGGCCGGGACAGAGTTCGTCTAGCAAGATCGATGGCGTTACAACTAAGTGCGAATTTCGTCTTTTGCAAGACGCTTCCGGCGAAATCCGCGACATCGGCCCCCGGCTCCCGCACTGTCATCGAAGGTTCACCGATCCGTCACGCCCCTGTGACCGGGCCCGCCTATCCGCTTTCCTGACGAGACAGGATTGGAGGATTGACGATGCGCCGCCTTGCCCCGCTGCTTGCCGCCGTGCTTCTCGTGGCACCGACGATCGCCACGGACGCCTCCATGCCGGCGGGTGGACGCAGTTCCCTGATCCGCGAACGTCTGAGCGATGCCAACCGCTGGCGCGACCACGTGATGGTCGTCGCGCACCGGGCGGGATGGAAGGAAAACGGGAAGACCGTGCGTCCGGAAAACTCGAAGGCGGCGATCGACAATGCCGTTTCGATTGGGGTCGAACTGGTCGAACTCGACGTCCGCCGTTCGCGCGACGGCGCGCTGGTCGTTATGCATGACCCGACGCTGGAGCGTACCACCACTTGCCGCGGCGCGGTGAGCGACCACGCGCTCGCGGAGCTTCGCCGGTGCCGACTGAAGATTGAGGCGAGTGGCGAGGCGAGCGCGGAAACCGTCCCTACCTTCGAGGAGATGCTGACCCACGCCCGTGGGCGGATCCTCGTCAATGTCGACAACAAGCTCGAACCGGAGGACCTGCCCGAGATCGTCGCGGTTGCACGTCGCCTCGGTATGGCCGACGGCATCGTCGTCAAGGCGCCGATCTGGAACGAGGAACGGCTCGCCCGAACGAAGGCCGTGCTCGATCGAATCGGGGATGACGTACTCTTCATGCCGATTCTCGCCGATGACGCGGTCCGCGAGGCGAGCTTCATCGAAAAGGTCGACAGGCAGGTGGCGGCTCCGGCCGCCGAACTGGTGGTCTGGCATAGGGACGCTACGCCTGCGCCGACGCTGGACGGCGGCGCCCTGTTCTCGGCACAGGCGCGCGCGGTTGCGATCCGCAACAACACCCATCTCTGGATTAACACCTACCCGATCACCGACCGGCCCGAGGGTATGGTCGCCGGCGGGCGTGGCGACGGGCTCGCAATGTCCAGCGGGCGTCCTGAGGAGGTCTACGGCTTCTGGATCGACCGCGGTGCAACCATAATCCAGACCGACGAGCCGAAAGCGCTGATCGGCTGGCTCGAGCGGCAGGGATTGCGGAGACCCTATTCCACAGGTTCATAAGGCCTCCAGCGCCGCTGCCAATGCGTCCAAGAATAAAGCCGGCCTTGTGGGCCGGCTTCCATAGTCTTGTTCTCACCTTCTTGCGAAGGAGAGGCCGGCCTCAGGCCGCCTTTTCAACCTGGCCGTAAGGATCGAAGCGACCGTAGAACGTCTCGCCCTTGGCGGCCATTTCGAGCAGCAGCGGCGTCGGCTTGAAGTGATCGCCATAGGAGGCGGCAAGCTTCTCGCAGAGCTCGACGAAGGTCTTCACGCCCATGCCGTCGATGTAAGACAGCGTACCGCCGGTATAGGGGGCGAAACCGAAGCCGAGGATGGAGCCGACATCGGCTTCGCGCGGATCGGTGACGATGCCTTCTTCCATGGTGCGGGCCGCTTCCAGCGCGATGGTGACGAGCAGACGATCCTGCAGGGTCTTGACGCTAACGTTCTCCGGCTTCTGCTGCGGATAGAGCTCCTTGAGGCCGGGCCACAGGAACTTCTTGGCGGGCTTCGCCGGATATTCATAGAAGCCCTTGCCGTTCTTGCGGCCGCGACGATCGAGTTCGTCCACCATCTTGTCGATGAGCTTCATGTGCTCCGGCTTGACGGAGGCCTCGCCCAGATCGGCGATGGAGGCCCGCATGATCTTCTGCGAAAGGTCGACGGCGACCTCGTCGTTCAGCGAAAGCGGACCGACCGGCATGCCGGCGAACTTCGCCGCATTCTCGATCATCACCGCCGGCACGCCCTCGGCCAGCATATCGTAGGCCTCGTTGATGTAGCGGAAGACGCAGCGGTTGACGTAGAAGCCGCGGGTGTCGTTGACGACAATCGGCGTCTTCTTGATCGCCGCGACGTAGTCGAGCGCGACGGCGAGCGCCTTGTCACCGGTTTCCTTGCCGAGGATCACTTCGGTCAGCATCATCTTCTCGACCGGCGAGAAGAAGTGCACGCCGATGAACTGGGCCGGACGCTTCGAATTCTTGGCGAGACCGGTGATCGGCAGCGTGGAGGTGTTCGAAGCGAAGATCGAGCCTTCCGGCAGGACGGCCTCGACGGCCTCGATGACGGCCTTCTTAACCTCGCGGTCCTCGAATACGGCCTCGACGACGAGGTTCGCATCGGAGAGCGAGGCATAGTCGGCAGACGGGGTGATGAGGGAGAGCAGCTTTTCGCCGTCTTCCTTGGACATCCGCCCCTTGCCGACCGCGCCGGCGACGAGGCCTTCGGAAACCGACTTGCCCTTGTTGGCCGCCTCGATGTCGCGGTCGATCAGCACGACCGGGATGCCCGCGGCTGCCGTGACATAGGCGATGGAGGCGCCCATGAAGCCGGCGCCGACGACGCCCACCTTGTTGAGTTCGGTCTTCTCGACACCTGCCGGGCGACGGGCGCCCTTGCCGAGCTCCTGCATCGAGACAAAGAGCGAGCGGATCATGCCGAACGCTTCCTTGGTCTGGACGATCTGCGTGAAATAGCGCTGCTCGATCCTGAGACCGGTGTCGAAGGGAACCTGGAGGCCTTCGTAGACGCTCTTCAGGATAGCGAGCGCGGCCGGATAGTTGCCGGCGGTCTCCCGGCGCAGGATGGCGGAAGCCGCCGGCCAGAGCTGGGCGGACGCCGGAGTCCAGATGCCGCCGCCGGGCACCTTGAAGCCCTTTTCGTCCCACGGGGCGACGGGCTTGAGGCCATCCTTGATCATCTGCTTGGCGGCGGAAATCAGCTGGTCCGGCTCGACGACCTGATGAACGAGGTTCATCGCCTTGGCGCGGGCGGCCGTCAGGCTCGAACCCGTGGTCATCATCTGCAGGGCGTCCTGCGTATTGGCGAGACGCGCAACACGCTGGGTGCCGCCGGCGCCCGGGAAGATGCCGACCTTCACTTCGGGAAGCGCGAGCTTCACCGATTTCGCATTCGAGGCGACGCGACCGTGGCAGGCGAGCGAGAGCTCAAAGGCTCCGCCCATGCAGGTGCCGTTGATTGCCGCGACCCACGGCTTTCCGCAGGTCTCGATCTTGCGCCACAGCCAGGTCATTCGGCCGGCGGCATCGAAGAGCTTGCGGACCGCGCCGTCCGGGTCCTTCGCCTTTTCCACTTCGAGCATGGAGAACATGCCCTTGATCATGGTGAGATCGGCGCCGCCGGAGAAGGTCTTCTTGCCAGAGGTGAAGACCACGCCCTTGACGTTTGCATCCGCGACGGTCTGCTCGACGATCTTCTCGATCTCGTCCATCACCTCGACGGTGAAGACGTTCATCGACTTGTCGGGCATGTCCCAGGTGACCAGCGCAATGCCGTCGGCGTCGGTTTCGATGGTGAAGTTCTTGTAGGTCATATTCTTCCTCCCCGGATCAGACGCGTTCGATGACGGTCGCGGTGCCCATCCCGGCACCGATGCAGAGCGTGACGAGCGCGGTATTGAGGTCGCGGCGCTCCAGCTCGTCGAGAACCGTGCCCAGGATCATGGCGCCAGTCGCACCGAGCGGGTGCCCCATGGCGATCGCGCCACCGGCGACGTTCATCTTCGAATGGTCGACCTCGAAATATTGCATGAAGCGCAGCACCACGGCGGCGAAGGCCTCGTTAAGCTCGAAGAGGTCGAAGTCCGACATCTTCATGCCGGTCCGCTTCAGGAGCTTTTCGGTGACGTCGACCGGACCGGTCAGCATCAACGCCGGGTCGGAACCGATATTGGTGAAAGCACGAACGCGGGCGCGCGGCTTCAATCCCATGGATTCGCCGCCCGCCTTGGAGCCGATCAGAACGGCCGCGGCGCCGTCGACGATGCCGGACGAATTGCCGGCATGGTGAATATAGTTGATCCGTTCGACTTCCGGATGGGCCTGGATGGCCACGGCTTCGAAGCCGCCCATCTCGCCGGGCATCTGGAACGACGGCTGCAACTGCGCCAGCGCCTGCATGTCGGTGCCGGGACGCATGTGCTCGTCGCGGTCGAGAATGACGAGCCCATTGGCATCCTTCACCGGGATGACCGACTTGGCGAAATGGCCCTTCGCCCAGGATTCGGCCGAACGTCGCTGGCTCTCGACAGCATAGGCGTCGACGTCATCACGCGAGATGCCATACTTCGTGGCGATGAGGTCGGCAGATACACCCTGCGGCATAAAGTAGGCCGGAAAGTTGACCGAGGGGTCCATGTACCAGGCGCCGCCCGCCATGCCCATGCCGATGCGGGACATCGATTCGACGCCGCCGGCGATCACGATGTCGTCGGAGCCGGCCATGATCTTGCCGGCGGCAAGGTTGATCGCGTCAAGGGCGGAGGCGCAGAAGCGCGAAATCTGGATGCCGGGGGCTCTGAACGCATATCCGGCTTCGAAGGCGGCCGCCTTCGGGATCACGGCGCCGGCTTCCATGACCGGATCGACGCAGCCGAAGATGATGTCGTCGACGGTCGAGGTGTCGAGACCATTGCGGTCGCGGAGCGCCTCCAGCGTCTTTGCGGCGAGGCGTGGCGTCGGCACTTCGTGCAGCGCGCCGTCCTTCTTGCCGCGGCCGCGCGGCGTGCGCACGTGGTCATAGATATAGACTTCGGTCATGGTTTCTCTCCCTTGGGCGCCTGGGCGCCGGAAATTAATTGTCCCTCTTCTCCCCAGTGGGGAGAAGGGAAATCAGAACGCTTCCGCGGCCATCTCCATGATGGTGTCGGCGCCGGTTTCGATGCGGCTCTTGCGCAGCGCGGTTTCCGGCATGACCCGTTCCATATAAAAGCGACCGGTAATCAGCTTGTTCTTGTAGTAATCGGCGTCGCCGGTGCCGGCAGCGAGATTGTCGTTGGCGGCCTTCGCCATCTTGGCCCACATGTAGCCGAGGACAACCAGACCGAAGAGGTGCATGTAATCGGTGGAGCCGGCGCCTGCATTGTCGGGCTTGGCCATGGCATTCTGCATGAACCACATGGTAGCCGCCTGCAGGTCGTTCAACCCCTTCTTCAGGCCCTTGGTGTAGGTCACCATCGCTTCGTCGCTGCGATATTCCTCGCAGAAGTCGCCGATTTCCTTGAACAGCGCCATGACGGCACGGCCGCCATTCATGCCGAGCTTGCGGCCGACCAGATCGAGTGCCTGGATACCGTTTGCGCCCTCGTAGATCATGGCGATACGGGCGTCGCGGACATACTGGCTCATGCCATGTTCCTCGATGTAGCCGTGGCCGCCGAAGATCTGCTGGGCCATGACGGCGTGATCGAAGCCCTTGTCGGTCAGGACGCCCTTCAGGATCGGCGTCATCAGGCCGAGGATATCGTCCGCCGCCTGCCGTTCCGCGGCATCGCCGGAACGATGCGCGATGTCCGACTTCAGCGCCGTCCATAGCGTGAAGGCGCGACCGGCCTCGGTGAACGCCCTGATGGTCAGGAGTGCACGGCGGACATCGGGATGCACGATGATCGGATCGGCCTTCTTGTCAGGCGCCTTGACGCCGGAGAGCGAACGGCCCTGGATGCGCTCACGCGCATAGTTGGCGGCGTTCTGGTAAGCCACCTCGGCGATCGAGAGCCCCTGCAGGCCGACGCCGAGGCGCGCTTCGTTCATCATCACGAACATGGCGGCGAGACCCTTGTTCTCCGCCCCGATCAGATAGCCGGTCGCCTCGTCGTAGTTCATGACGCAGGTGGCGTTGCCGTGGATGCCCATCTTGTGCTCAATGGCACCGCAGGAAACCGTGTTGCGGTCGCCGACCGAGCCGTCCTCGTTGACCATGAACTTCGGCACGATGAACAGCGAGATGCCCTTCGTGCCTTCCGGCGCGCCCTCGATGCGGGCGAGCACCAGATGGATGATGTTCTCGGTCATGCCGTGCTCGCCGGCAGAGATGAAGATCTTCTGGCCGGAGATCTTGTAAGAGCCGTCGCCGTTCGGCACCGCCTTGGTGCGAAGCAGGCCGAGGTCTGTGCCACAGTGCGGCTCGGTGAGGTTCATGGTGCCGGACCAGCTGCCCTCGACCATCTTCGGCAGATAGGTCTGCTTCTGGGCGTCGGAACCGTGGACGAGGATCGCGGCGATCGCGCCCTGCGTCAGGCCCGGATACATCATCAGCGCCATATTGGCGGATGACATGTATTCGCCGACGGCCGCATGCAGGGTGTAGGGAAGCCCCTGCCCGCCGAATTCCTGCGGCACGGCCAGGCCGATCCAGCCACCCTGGCAATAGGCGTCATAAGCTTCCTTGAATCCCTTCGGCACGGTGACATTGCCGTTGTCGTCGCGCTTGCAGCCTTCCTGGTCGCCGGAGAGGTTGAGCGGGAACAGCTCCTCTTCCGCCAGCTTCGCGGCCTCACCGACTATGGCCTCGACCATATCCGGGCTCGCCTCCTCGAAGCCGGGCAGGTTGTGGTAGCGTTCGAGGCCGAGCACGTCGTTGAGCACGAAAAGCGTATCGTTAACCGGGGCCTTGTAGACGGGCATGTATCTTCTTCCTCCGAGACTGTTCGGGACAGCGGTTTCGTCGCTATAATATTGACGTTTGCGTAAACGTCAATTCTTTCTCCCGGCAAATTTCGCGGTGTCTGCACAGGAACGGCATGAGGCCGACGCAGCACCCGAGAGCCAGAGGAATCTTACAAAACGTTAAAAAAGACAGGCCTAGTTAACGGCTTGTTTACCACGTTTCGCGAAATGTAGGCGGTGAAGCGTGATGATCCGGGGGTGCGCTGCCGAGCGTCTGGGTGTCAGGAGACTGCACCGCAAGGACTTCGAAGCCGAAAAGACATCGACGACGCCACCGCCGTCAGCCACGCCGAGAAGCCAAACCCGCTAAGGGCGGGCAATTTCGAAGCGAGCACGAACATGAACGGATCGCGATCCAATCCTTCCCGCCCCGGCGGCTCATCCTCGCTGGATGCGCTGAGCCGCACCATCGAGGGGCTGGAGGCACGCATCGAAGGGCTCATGAACAACAACTCGCGAGGCGGGCGTCCTTCGCAGGAGCCCCGCCGCGACTTCGCTCCCGAGAACCGCGATTTTCGCGAGCGCGATCCGCTCGCCGAAATCCGGCAACGCCAGCGCGCACTCGAGGAAGGCCGGGGACGCCCTTCCGAGCCGCGCTCGCAGGAACGCTACACCGATCGCACGGCACCCGCCCATCGCTTCACCCCGCAGCAGGAGCCGGCACGCAGCCAGCCGGACGCGAGCCGCGAAATCAGCCACGCGCTCCTTGGCCTGCGGCAAGAGCTGAAACACGACATTTCCGAAAGCCTCGCAGCCGAGATCGGCGCTCTCCGCTCCGAGATGCGCAGCATCCGTGCACTCGCCGAAGACAGACGCCCCGCTGAGGACATGCGCCACGACATTGCCAGGCTCGCCGACGGGATCAGCGAACTCGGACGATATCAGGCGCCGGGCACCGAACGGCTGCAGGCGGAATTCGAGGAATTGCGCTCGCTGATGGACGGGCTCGCACGAGAAGATTCCGTGCGCCATATCGAACGGCGCTGGGATGATCTCGAAGAGCGTCTCGACGGTCTCGATGCAGGCGCGCTGCGCTCCGAACTGCTCTCGCTCGCCGACCGTCTCGACGACATCAAGCGTCACCTGGGCAATATCGGTGACCACGGTGCGATCCGCGCCCTCGAAGACAAGCTGGTAACCGTCGCCACGGCGCTCGAGCACATAGGCGCGCACATCGATCCCAACGAACGCATGCTGATGGAGCAGTTCGCGGGCATCGACATGCGGCTCGACGAAATCACCCGAGCCATCGCCGCCGGAACCCGCCACTCCGGCGCCGGCTCGGACGCCGTTTCGATCGGCCGCATCGAGGATCGCATCGCCGGCATCGCCCAGCAGATCGAGGCGATTGCCGGACGCGCTTTCAAGCAAGAGGACCCGACGGTCGACCTCGGTCATCGCCTGGAGGCGCTCACCGCCCGCATCGAGGAGCTCGGCACGCAACAGACCGCACGTCGGCTCGAGGAGCGTCTCGACCAGCTTTCCGATATGCTCGAGCGCGGCCAGCAGGGTGGACCCCAGCCCGAACTCACCGGTTATCTCGCCGACATTTCCCGCAAGATCGACGCGCTCGACCAGGGCGCGGTCAGTGACCGACTGGCGGACCGCCTCGACGTGCTCGCCGAACGGATAAGCGCGCTGGTCGTGCCCGCCCCGACTGGCCCTGCCGGCGATTTCGCATTCCGCGAACTCGAACAGCGGCTCAACACGATCGTCGACCGGCTGGAAGAAACTGCCGTTGCTCCCGCCCAGGACACCTCCGCCCTGCGCGACCTCGAAGAACAAATCGCCCATCTTTCGACGCTGATCAGCAGTTCGCCCTCGGACGCCGGCGCCGGCAGCGGTGTTATGGCCGGCCGTGTCGCGGCGCTCGAGGATTATGTCGCCACCAGCGACGAATACATCATCGAGGCGGCCCGCCAGGCGGCAGAGACGGTGATGGAAAGCTACGCGCATACGCAGGCGACCCGCGGAGATGCTTCGGGTGCCGACCTCGCGGCGCTTTCGGCGCTCGCCGACCACCTCAAGGACCTGGAGTCGGTCAGCCGGAATTCGGAGGAGCGGACGCACCGCACCTTCGAGGCCCTGCACGATACTTTGGTTCAGATCGCCGAAAAGCTCGACCAGATCGACAATCGCGTCAGCGTGCGAGAGCGTGGTCCGCTCGACGGTCCCATAGCTGTCCCCGCCACTGCAGCCGTCGTGGAACGGCACGCCGAGGTCGAGGAGCAGCCTGCGCCTATCGCCGATGATTTCGCGCCACTGGCCGGGATCTCGGAGGCAGAAGAGTATACGCTCGAGGCGCCCGAACCGGGGCACAATTCGAAGGCCGCACCGAAGAAGGCGGCGAAACCGAGCCTGCTTTCCGGGCTCGGCAAGCGCTTCCTTCCCGGCCAGAAGAAGGACGACAGCGCGCCCACGCCGCGCACCCTGGTCGATCCGAGCCCGTCCATCGACGCGTCGGAGATGCTGCCGCCCGAAGAGGCCAACGAGCTACTCGAGCCCGGCTCGGGGGCACCGGACGTGCGCAAGATCCTGGAACGGGTTCGGGCGACGCAAGCTGCACAACGCGAGTCCGGCAACGGCAACGGGTCCATGTCCGACGGCGATCGTACCGACTACATCGCCGCCGCCCGCCGCGCCGCGCAGGCCGCGGCCAGCGAAATGGACCGGACCTATCGTGCCGGGCCAGCCAAGACGGAAACCGGCAAGGCGGCAGACTCCATGCTTTCGCGCTACCGCCGGCCGATCCTGATGGCTGTCGGCGCCGTGCTGCTCGTTGCAATGTCAATGCCACTCGTCAACACGCTGTTGCGTAGCGACGACCCGCTGCCGGTGACCGCCGCGGGCCCGGCGGACGACCTCAGCGCCAAACAGCCGGGCGCCGGCGTCGACGCCCAGACAACGGCCGATGCATCCATAGAGGACAAGACGGCCACGCCGACACAAGCCGAAGATCAGCTGGAGCCGACAAGCTCGGCTGCAGGGGCCGCTCCCTCCGCCCCGGCGGCGCTGACGGCACCCGTTTCGCTCGAGGAGAGCAGTGAGTTCACTCCGGCTGCCCCCGCGAAGGCCGCAGATCTGCAAGCCGCGGAGACCATGTCTTCCGCCGCGCCGGTGCAGGCGGCATCGGCGGGGCAGACCGCATCCAACGTAGGCGCAGCGCAAAGTGCGCCGGTTGAGACCATCGCAGTTCCCGATGCGATCAAGCCCGCTTCCCTCGTCATCGCCGCCAAGCAGGGGGATCCGCTTGCGCTCTTCGAGGTCGCGGCCCGCTACTCCGAAGGCCGTGGCGTCGACGGCGACTTCGCCGAAGCCGCGAAATGGTACAAGATGGCCGCCGACAAGGGCTTCGCCCCGGCGATGTACCGGCTGGCCAACCTCTACGAGAACGGCAGCGGCGTCGAGCGCAATGTCGAAACGGCCCGTCACTATTACGAGCTCGCCGCCGAAAAAGGCAATGCGAGCGCCATGCACAACCTTGCCGTCATGCACGCGTCGGGCGCCACCGGCACCCAGGATTATCCGACGGCAGCCAAGTGGTTCGGCAAGGCCGCGGAACTCGGCGTCTCCGACAGCCAGTTCAACCTGGCTATCCTGAATGCGCGAGGCAACGGCGTTCCGCAAAACCTGGTCGAATCCTACAAGTGGTTTGCGATTGCCGCCAAGGCCGGCGACAAGGACGCCGCCAAGAAGCGCGACGAGGTCGCCAACGTCATGGCGCCGGATCAGCTCGAGAAGGCGCGCGCCGCCGTCGACCTCTGGAAGCCGCAGCCCTTGGACCCGCAGGCCAACTCGACCGACGTCCCTGACGAATGGGTCGGTAAGGGCGTAAAGACCGCCAGCGTCGACATGACGAAGGCGATCCGCAACATCCAGGGTATCCTGAACAACAACGGCTTCGATGCCGGCGTGCCGGACGGGGTACTCGGAGAGAAGACGGTCACCGCGATCAAGGCTTTCCAGACCTCGGTGGGCATGGAGCCGACAGGCAAAGTCACGGACAAACTGGTCAAGGAATTGCTGGCGCGCAACAAATGACGTGCGCCGTCACAAAACCGGAAAAATGCGCGCGTAAAGCCATGCCACGGAATTGACAGGTCTGACCGACGGGCGCATGAAAAATATGACGTAGGTCAAGCCTGCCAATGACTTGACCCGGTCTCGCCCCTCTTCGGAGCCCGCCGGAAAACCGACGCTTTCCATTCCCCGCACCTGCGGGGCGCACGCATTTAGAGGCTACCCGTGACAATCTACCTGCCGATCGCAGAATTGTCGGTGAACATCTTCATCATTCTCGGCATGGGTGCGGCCGTCGGTTTTCTGTCCGGCATGTTCGGCGTAGGCGGCGGCTTCTTGATCACGCCTCTCCTGATCTTCTACAACATCCCTCCCGTCGTGGCGGTGGCGACCGGCGCCAATCAGGTCGTCGCCTCGTCCGTCTCCGGCGCGATCACCCATTTCCGACGGGGCACGCTGGATGTGAAGCTCGGGCTCGTCCTGCTCGTCGGTGGTCTCGCGGGGGCGACGGCCGGCATCTACGTTTTCTCCTGGCTGCGCAGCGCCGGTCAGCTCGACCTCTTCATCTCCCTGCTCTACGTCCTGTTTCTCGGGACGATCGGCAGCCTGATGCTGATGGAGAGCCTGAACGCGATGCGGCGGGCCGCGCGCAACCAGCCGGCGACCCTGCGTCGCCCAGGCCAACACATCTGGGTGCACCGCCTTCCCTTCAAGATGCGGTTCAAGAAATCGAAGATTTACCTGAGCGTTCTGCCGGTCATCGGACTTGGATTCGGGATCGGCGTGCTCACCTCGATCATGGGCGTCGGCGGCGGCTTCATCATGGTGCCGGCAATGATCTACCTGCTGCGCATCCCGACCAACGTCGTCGTCGGAACATCGCTCTTCCAGATCATCTTCGTCACGGCGTACACGACCATCGTCCAGGCGACGACAAACTATTCGGTCGACATCGTGCTGGCGTTCCTGCTGATGGTCGCGGGTGTGGTCGGGGCGCAATACGGTGTCCGGGTCGGCCAGAGATTGCGCGGCGAACAGCTGCGCGCACTACTGGGATTGCTCGTGCTTGCCGTCGGCGTGCGCCTTGCGATCGATCTGGTGGTGACGCCAGAGGATCTCTATTCGATCGCCACAGGCGGAGTGGGGGGCTGATGCGGATGCGCGCGATGCTCTTCGCCACCGCCACGGTCCTTTCGGCCTTCCTCGCGAACGAGGCCGCCGGGCAGGTGCCGTTCCAGCCGACGGCTTCCGACATGGAGAGCCTCGACATCGGCACATCGACCAGCGAAATCGCGATCACCTCCGATTTTCGCGGGGCCGATCTCACCATCTTCGGTGCGCTCACGAACACCGACGCGCTGCTTCTCGCCATCGGCCAGTACGACGTGGTGGTAACGCTCGAAGGACCGCGCGAGGAAGCGACCGTCCGTCACAAGGAGCGGCTCTTCGGTGTCTGGGTCAACCGCAATTCCATGACGTTCGAGCGGATGCCGCAGTCCTATTCGCTGGCAAGCACGCGGCCGATCTCCGAGATCACGGCACAGCAGGCGCTCGTCGATCTCGGGCTCGGCGTCGACTACATGCCGCTCACTCCGACCGGCTACTTCCAAAGCGCTGCAAATCTTGCCGAATTCAGGGAGGCCTTTCGCCGCCTGAAGCAGACCAGCGGCCTTTATCAGAGCGACACTGGTGGCGTACGCTTCGTGAGTGCGAGCCTGTTCAAGGCGACGCTCAAACTGCCGGCCAACATTCCGGACGGCGTTCACATGGTCCGGGCCTATCTGTTCAAAAGCGGCGAATTCATCGCACAGCGCGAACTGCCGCTCAGGGTCATCAAAACAGGGCTCGAAGACTCGATCACCCGGGCGGCCCATGAGCAGCCGCTGTCTTACGGTGCGCTGGCTGTGCTGCTTGCCCTGATCACCGGGTGGGGCGCCAGCCTGATCTTCCGGCGCGACTGAGACTGGTCGTCATCCGTCGGATGTCTCCACCCTCGCCTTCGTCGCCAGATACGCCTCCGTCAGCTTCGACAGGGCCGATGGCGTGCCTTCGGGCATTGGAAGGCCAAGGTGGAGGAAGCGCAGCTCGTCCATGAAATCCCGCCAGAGCGTCCGCCCGCCCTTCTCCAGAAGCTCCGCTCGAATCGCGAGATCTTCCGATACGGCAAGATGCCGCCTGCCCCAGGCGCCCATTTCGGCGAACAGCGGCACGAGCTCAATCGACATTTCGGTGAGGCTGTAGATCGCCTTCTGCTTGTGACTGGGATCGTCGGTCCGCGTCAGCAGTCCTTTTTCAACCAGCTTCTTCAGGCGATCAGCGAGAATGTTGGAGGCGATACCCTCCTCCGAATTCTGCAGGAGTTCGCGGAAGTGCCGGCGATTGCCGAACATCACGTCGCGTATCACGATCAGGCTCCAGCGATCGCCGAGAATCTCCAGCGTCAGATTTATCGGACAACCGGAACGATGTGCCTCTTCCATTTCTCTCTCCAAAAACTGCTTGCACTATAAAATCAGTTTCGGTAACCTTCAACTGATTTCTAAACGCAACCGGTTTTAAAATGGAGGAAGCAATGCGCAAACTGATCATCTGGAACCTGATGACGCTGGACGGCTATTTCGAAGGCAAGGCACCATGGGATCTGCACTTTCATGAACTCGCCTGGGGCGATGAACTGAGTGCCTATGCACTCGAAATAAGCCGGCAGACGGACCTGCTCGTCTTCGGCCGGAAAACCTATGAAGGTATGGCCGCCTACTGGCCTGAGGCGACGAATGAACCGGAAATCAAGGCCTACATGAATTCGATCGCGAAGATCGCGGCGAGCCGCAGTCTCGAAAAGGCAGACTGGAACAACACGCGCATCGTTCGCGATCCCGTTTCGGAATTGAAGATGCTGAAGCAGCAACCGGGCAAGGACATCTTCATCTTCGGGAGCGCCGAACTCTGCGACGACCTGCTGAAGGCAGACCTGATTGATGAAATCCGGATGTGTGTGGTTCCTGTCGTGCTGGGCGGCGGCAATCCGCACTTCAAGCCGACAGAGACCCCGAGGCAGCTGACACTACTCGAAACCAGAGCTGTAAAGACCGGCGCCGTGATCCTGCGATACGCGGTGGGCGACCACGGGTGAGGCGTTCAGGTCAGGCTGACTGTCTATCCGTCGCCGCGGCAACCAGTGTCGCGGCAGCGGCACCGGCGGTCTCGATATAGCCCGGATCGCGGTTGAGGAGCACGACGGCGAATGCGCCGTCGATGAGAAGAACGACCTGCCTCGCGAGCATGCGCGGTTCCTGCGCGCCTTCCCCCGCGAAGATATCCGCCAGCCAATCCTCCAGGCGCCGTTTGTGAGCGGCGCCGATCTTCATCGCCGGATGCCCCGGCATGTTGGCCAGCTCGGCCGAAGTTCGCAGGAAGCCGCAGCCCTTCCATTTCGGGTGACGCGCCGACCTCGCGAGCCCCGCAAAAACAGCCCTGATCCGCTCCGGCAACGGACCGTCGCTTTCCCGATACCAGAGCTGGAATTTTGAGAAGCTCGGCTGGTCACGTCCCGCCAGATAGGCGGCAACCAGGTCGTCCTTGCTGGCGAAATGATAATAGAGTGTCCGCTTGGTGACGCCTGCCTCCTCGGCCACGGCATCGACGCTCACGCGCCGGATGCCTTCGTCGTAGAATAGCTTGGCGGCGGCGGAAACGATGCGGTCGCGGGTCGATATCTCGGAGGTCGCCATGAGAGACATGTATACCGACCAGTGAGTGTGCACAAGACATGGCCGCTGCTAGCCTTGATCGCGTCGACAGTGACCGAGGAGGAGGCGATGGCGGAATACAGTCGGACGCAGGAACGCTCCGGGCATCTTGCAAACGATGGGCCACAGCCCGTCGACGGGCGAGAGATCACACTGAGGTGCAAGGACGGCGTGATGCTCCGTGGACACGTCTGGAGCGGCCGCGCCGATCCACGCTGCGGCATCATCGTCGTCAACGCCGCGACGGGCGTTCGCGCCCGCTATTATCACTACTTCGCCCGCTTTCTCGCCGAACACGGCTTCGTGGTCCTCACCTATGACTATCGCGGCATCGGCCTTTCACGGCCCGGCCGTCTTCGCGGCTGTGGCTTCCGCTGGCGGGATTGGGGCGAGCGCGATTTCGAGGCGGCGCTCGACTTCGCCGAAAAGCTTGGCGACGGCCCCGTCGCCGTGGTCGGCCACAGCATCGGCGGCTTTTTGCCCGGCTTTGCGGCCAATGCCGCGCAGATCGACCGCATGCTTACGGTCGGGGCGCAATATGCCTACTGGCGGGACTATGCCGCGCGCGAGAGGCTGCGTCTGTTCCTCAAGTGGCACCTGGTCATGCCGGCTCTGACCACGGTCTTCGGCTATTTTCCCGGAGAACGTCTCGGCTGGCTCGAGGATCTGCCGGCGGGTGTCGCGAACGAGTGGAGCTTTCGACGCGCACGCATGGAACGGAGCTATCCCGCACGGGAACGGCCAGCAATCCTGAACAACTTTGCCGCTGTGACCGCGCCGATCCTGGCAATCACCGCCGCCGACGATGAGTTCGCGACGGCGGCGGCAATCAGACGAGCCCTTCGATACTATCAACATGCGCCGGCGACGGAGGTCCTGCTCTCACCCGCCGACCTCGGCGCGGACCGGCTCGGACATTTCGACCTCTTTCATGCCCGGCACGCCAACGGCTTCTGGATCGACGCGCTGCTATGGCTGCGCGACGGCATCAATCCCTGGCCGGAGAGGAAACCGCGCTAACCCAGCAGGCTGCCGAACCGCACGGAATAGACGCGATCTCGTCCGAGAAGATGTGCGATCAGCGCCGTCTGGTCGAAGAGGCCGGAAAAGGCGCGATGACGCAGGTCGAGCCCCCCGGTCAGCACGCCGAAGGCCGGCATTAGCAGGCGCGCTCCGTCCGTCGCGAAACAGGCGCGACGCACTGATTTTTCCCGCCGGCGAACGGTTGCGGAAGGGTGCAGATGCCCGGCGATTTCACCTCGCCCGTCGATCAGCGAGGGTTCGTGGCGGAAGACCAGATTACCGAAGCGCAACTCGTCGGCACACCTGCCCGGCAGATCGACGGTGCCGTCGGGATCGTGGTTGCCGTTGATCCATATCCACTCGCGACCGCGGGCCATCGTCGCGATCATCGCACGGAAGTCCGGCGGCATCAGCGCCGAGCCGACGCGATCGTGAAAGTTGTCGCCGAGACTGACGACGATCGCCGGACTATAACGTGTGACGACCGTCTCGAGGCGCCGCAACGTCGAGAGCGTATCGTAAGGCGGCAGCAGTTGCCCGCGGCGGGCGAAAGCGGCACCCTTTTCGAGATGGAGATCGGAGACAGCGAGAAGATCGAGGTCCGGAAGATAGAGTGCTCCGGTGGGATCGCAAATCGCACCGACGCCGGCGACGGAAAATTCGGCCGTCAGTTCGGCGCTTCCCGAAAGCGTGCTCCTCAGTGCGGCGAGCCGGTTCATCCGCTTGTCTTTCCTTCCGGGCCTCGCCCTTCAATAGCCGTTCCTAGGCCATCGCCTCGGCAATCAATTCGTCCGCGGCTTCCGCCAGAACGTGTTCCTGGGCCTCCCCTGCCACCGGTTCGCGGCCGATCTCCAGCATCACCGGGACGGCGAGCGGCGAGATGTGATCGAGTCGGCGGTGGGTGATATGGCCCTTGATTCTTTTTAGCATATCGCCGAGCCGGCCAATATCCAAAAGCCCGGCCGCGGCATCCTGCCTCGTCGCCTGCAGAAGAATGTGGTCCGGCTCGTGGGTGCGCAGCACGTCATAGATCAGATCGGCCGAAACCGTCACCTGCCGGCCGGTCTTCTCCTTGCCCGGATGGCGCTTCTCGATCAACCCCGCGATCACCGCGCAGGTGCGGAATGTGCGCTTCAGCATCCAGGATTCGGCAAGCCAGGCCTCAAGGTCGTCGCCGAGCATGTCTTCATCGAAGAGTTCGCCGAGCGCCAGTCTCCCCGACTGCACCATCGCCCCGATATCCTCAAGGCCCCAGACGGCGAGCGAATAGTCGGTGGCGACAAAGCCGAGCGGCTTTGCCCCCATCCGCTCCAGCCGCCGGGTAAGAAGCATGCCGAGCGTCTGATGCGCAAGCCGCCCCTCGAAGGGATAGGCGACCATGTAGAAACGGCTGGTCCGCGGAAAGGTCTCGATCAGCAGCTCGCCACGTTTCGGCAACACTGATTTCTCGCGCTGGATTTCCAGCCAGTCGCGCACCTGGTCCGGCAACGCTCGCCAGCGCGCCGGATCGTCGAGCATGGCGCGAACCTGGTCGGCGAGATAGGTGGACAGCGGGAACTTGCCGCCGGCATAGGCGGGGATCTTCGGGTCCTGCGAAAACGCGTTGGAGACGAGGCACTCGTTCTCGCGGATGCCTTCGAAGCGAACGGTCTTGCCGGAGAAGAGGAAGGTATCGCCCGGAGAAAGACTTTCGAGGAAATATTCCTCGACCTGCCCGAGTGCCGTGCCGCCACGCATCGGTCCGCCACGGCCGAGGGAACCGAGATGGTTGCGCTTGACGAGCCGCACGTTCAGCATCGGCATCTCGACGATCGTCCCGAGATTGAGGCGGTATTGCTGGGCGACCTGCGGGTTGGAGACGCGCCAGCGCCCCTCTTTGTTGCGCCGTATCCGGGCGTAACGCTCGTAGGTGCGCAGTGCGTAGCCGCCGGTCGCCACGAAATCGATGATGCGATCGAAGGTCTCGCGCGGCAGGCGGGCATAGGGCGCGGCCGACGTGACCTCGGCATAGAGCGCATCGGCATCGAAGGGTTCTGCGCAGGCCATGCCGAGGACGTGCTGGGCAAGGACGTCTAGCGTACCCTCTCCGACGGACGGCGTGTCCTGCGCGCCGAGGTAATTGGCGTCGAGGGCCGCCTGGCATTCCATGACCTCGAAACGGTTGGCGGGCACCAGGATCGCGCGGCTCGGCTCGTCCATCCGGTGGTTCGCGCGACCGATTCGCTGGGCGAGCCGCGAGGCCCCCTTCGGCGCGCCGACATGGACGACGAGGTCGACGTCGCCCCAGTCGATGCCGAGGTCAAGCGTCGAGGTCGCGACGACCGCGCGCAGCTTGTTTTCCGCCATCGCCGCCTCGACCTTGCGCCGCTGCCCCACGTCGAGGGAGCCGTGATGGAGTGCGATCGGCAGGTTGTCGTCGTTGACCGTCCAGAGCTCCTGGAAGAGAAGCTCGGCCTGCGAGCGGGTGTTGACGAAGACCAGCGTCGTCCGGAAGCATTTCAATATCGCGTAGAGATCGGGAATGGCATAGCGGGCGGAGTGGCCCGACCACGGAATCCGGTCCTCCGTATGCAGGATCGAAATGTCGGGCTTGGCGCCGCCCTCCACAGTGACCAGACCTGCTTCGCACGCTTCCCCCGGTACCTGGGCCACCAGCCAGCGCATGAGATCGGGAGGATCGGCGACGGTCGCCGAGAGCCCGATGGTCTGCAGGCGCGGCGCGAGACGCCTCAATCTCGCGAGCCCGAGCGAAAGCAGATGGCCGCGCTTCGACGTGACCAAAGAGTGCAGCTCGTCGAAGATGACGTAGCGGAGATCCTTGAAGAAGCGAACTGCCTCGCCGTTGGCGATCAGCAACGCAAGCTGTTCCGGTGTCGTGAGCAAGATGTCCGGCGGATTGAGCTTCTGGCGCTGCCGCTTCGACTGCGGCGTGTCGCCGGTACGGTTCTCGACCGTGATCGGCAGACCCATTTCGGCAACCGGCTTCATAAGATTCCGCTCGATATCAACGGCGAGCGCCTTCAACGGCGAGACGTAGAGCGTATGTATGCCGGTGAAGGCGGTTCCCGGCTTGCGCCTTCCCCTTCGCGCCAGATCGGTGAGCGACGGCAGGAAGCCGGCAAGCGTCTTGCCGGCTCCGGTCGGGGCGATCAGCAGCGTGCTCTCGCCCCGTTCGGCACGCGCCAACAGTTCCAGCTGATGGGCGCGCGGCTGCCAGCCCTTGTCCGCGAACCAGCGGTGAAAGGCATCCGGAAGAGAGACGGAGGAATCCGTCATGGTGGAATCGGTCGCGCTCACGGTGAGAAGGTAGTGAAGCCGGATCGGAATTGGAAAAGAAAATAGAGGTCGTGGCTCCAGCTGGTGAATTGACAGCCGCAGAGAATCATGGATATTTTTTATCCGCGATAGGAATTTACAAGATGAAACTCGGCGAAGGCATAGAGCAGGCAATCCATTGCGTGACGATGCTGGCGGGGCTCGACGAGGGGCAGGTGCTCTCGGCTGCCGCGCTGGCCGAGTTTCACGGCGTCTCGGCCAGCTATCTTCTTAAACATCTTCAGGCGCTCTCGGGTGCCGGTATTCTCGCCACGGTGCCGGGGCCAAAGGGCGGCTACCGGCTGGCACGAGCGCCGAAGGACATTTCGTTGCTCGACATCGTTCTGGCGATCGAAGGCCCGGCTCCGGCGTTCCGCTGCGCCGAAATCCGCCAGCGTGGCTCGAAACCACTTCCCGTGCGCTATTTCCAGGCTCCCTGCGGGATCGCCAGCGCCATGCATGCCGCCGAACGCGTCTACCGCAGCGAACTCGCGAAGACGAGCATCGCCGACATTCTCGCCGGCGTTCACGCCGTGGACGATGACGGCGCAATTGCCGGCCGGGGCACCGATTTCATCGCCTGCCACGCGCGGCAGACCGGTCGTTGAACGACCGATATTCAGAACCTTCCAAGCAACCAAGGAGAAGCGCAATGCAGCAACGTTTCGATTTTGCCAAGGTCTCGCCGGATTCCTACAAGGCAGTCCTCGCCCTCGAACAATACGTCCGCAACTGCGGCCTGGAGCCTCGGCATATCCATCTCTTGAAGCTCCGCGCGTCGCAGATCAACGGCTGCGCCTATTGCGTTGACATGCACGTCAAGGAGGCGCGGCACGACGGCCTCAGCGAACAGTGGATCAATCTCGTCTGTGCCTGGCGGGAATCGCCGCTCTATGACGCCCGCGAGCGGGCGCTGCTGGAATGGACGGAGGCCGTGACCAACGTGGCACAGACAAGGGTGCCCAACACGTCCTACGAGGAGATCCGCAAGCAGTTCTCCGATGAGGAGGTCGTCAAGATCACGACGGCGATCGGCACGATCAACGTCTGGAACCGGCTCTGCGTCAGCTTCCGGTCACAGCATCCGATCGACGAACCCGCGCAAGCCGCCTGACTTGACCCACGTCAGAAGCCGTCGTCGCTCACATCGCGATGTAGCGATCCTTGCGGTGGTTGATCGCAAGCGTCAGGTTGAGCACGACGGCGCCAACGACCGAGCAGAAGATGATGTAGTAGCTGGCGAGGAAGAAGGAGAACACCAGCACCATGCCGTCGAAGGCGAGCTGTACCAGCCCAGCCCGCCAGCCGAAGCGGTCCTGCAGGTAGAGAGCAAGGATTCCGAAGCCGCCGAGGCTTGCCCGGTGACGGAAGAGGGCAAGCAGGCCCGCGCCGATGAGAAGGCCTCCGAAGGGGGCGGCCACCAGTGGATCGAGGTTCGAGAAGCCGATGTAGCGCGGCACGGTCTCGGAGAGCACCGAGGTCAGCGCGACCGCCGCAAAGGTCTTCAGCGTGAAGGCCGATCCGAAGCGCTTCAGCGCCAGATAGTAGAAGGGCAGGTTGACGGCAAAGAAGACGGCACCGAAGCTGAAACCCGTCGCGTAATGGAGGAGGAAGGCGACGCCCGCCGTGCCACCCGTCAGCAGCCCCGCCCCGGAGAGCAGCATCACGCCGAGCGTCACGAGCATGCCACCTGCCGCAAGCCCTTGCGTATCTTCGATGATGGAGTGGTGCTCGGCGGACGATGCCATCATCTCCCGCAGCTTCGGCCTTACGTCGCCCATCGCCATGCTCGATGTCCTCTCACCCGTACCAGACCCCGTCTGTCGTTTACGCGGTAATGCGGTTTCCTGCCAAGCTCAAGGGACTTTCGCCCTTCGCAGTCATCGCAGAACCACGTAGCGATCGGAGCGGTGGTTGATGGCGACAAACAAATTGAGCACCACGGCACCGACGACCGAGCAGATTACCACCGCCGGGCTAACGACCCCGAAGGCAAAGACCATCACGGTGAGGTCGAAGGCGAGTTGCACGAGACCGGCGCGGACGCCGAAACGTTCCTGCAGGTAGACCGCGAGGATGCCGATGCCTCCGAGGCTCGCACGGTGGCGATAGAGAGCCAGCACGCCGTAGCCGAGGAGTAGACCGCCAAGGATTGCACCCCAGACCGGATCGATGGCGCTGATGCCGATCAGCCGGCCTTCGAACTCCATGATCAGCGAGGTCAGCGCGATCGCCGCGAAGGTCTTGAGCGTGAAATCGAGCCCGACGCGACGAAGCGACAGAATGTAGAACGGCAGGTTCAGCAGGAAGAAGATCAGCCCGAAGCTGACGCCGCTTGCGTAGTGGAGCAGGAAGGCGACGCCCGCCATGCCGCCGGTGAGGAGGCCTGCCTTGGCGAGAAGATAGAGCCCGAGCGCCGATACCATGCTTCCGGTGACGATGCCCTGGACGTCCTCGGCGATTGTGTGCCGGGACGGGCTGGTATTCAAAATGCCCCACATGCTGCTCACCTGCGCCACGGTCGCGACCTCCGGAATGTCTGAGAACGGGCACATTGTGCACTGCATCATTCCAGCTCGCAAGGGCGATATGTCAGCAATGCTGACCTACCTGCAAGTTCGCAATTTTCGTTCCTTCAGGCGAGCCGTTCGGCAAGAAACAGGATGCCGTGGACCGGCTTTCCGGAATCCATTCGAATGACGGAGCGTGTGACCTGGCTTGTGTCGAAGCCGGCATCGGCGAGGGACTGGCGGACATAGGACTCCGAATGGCGATAGCGCAGGGAAGGTGCGAGTTCGAAGCCCTGCCCCACTTCGGCTTCCTCAACGGAGAAAGCGAAGATGGCGCCCGGCCCGGCAAGAGCTGCGGCCACTACAAAGGCATTGTCCAGGCTGCCGAGATACATCAGCACGTCCGCGGCGGCGACGAGATCGGCGCGTCCGCCGGGCTGCCCCTCGGCGAAAAGACCCGACCGTTCGGCGGGAAGCGACAGGTCGGCTTCTCCGAGATGATCGTAGATCTGCTTGGCGGATGCCTTCGCGAGCATGTTGGCGGAGAGATCGAACCCTTCGAGCCTTTCTGCCTGGTCGCGAATCTCCACGCCGAAGAGACCCGTGCCACAGCCGAGATCGACTGCAAGACGGAAGCGGCGCTCTCCCGCGGTCTCGCTAATGAGAGCGGCCAGCTTGCCCGGCACGCTGTAGCCGAGCTTCTCGACAAGCGAGGTCTCGAAACGGTCGGCGTAGTCGTCGAAGAGGGCCTCGACGTAACGGCTCGACGGCTGTTCCGGCATCGACTCGGCGCCGAGCACGGCGAGCTTCAGCCGAGCGGCGAACATGTCCTGCGGGTCGAGAATGACGACACGCCGCAAGGCCGCGATCGCTGCCTCAATCTTGCCCGCCTTTTCGCTGTATTCCGCGAGCCGGAGCCAGCCGGCCGGCCAATCGGGCGCGAGCTCCAGCGCCTGTTCCATGAGTTCGGCGGCCGCCGCGGCATCGCCGCCTTCGCTCAGCATCTTTGCATAGTCGGCGCGGCGATCGACGGTGAGGTTTCCGGACGAGAACTGGATCTGTTGCATGGCGGATTTCCTGGAAAGGCGCGCGGTCTTGACCGAAAGCGGGAAAAAACACAAGAGCTATTTGCGCGACACCCGCAAGAGCGGGCGGGTGCGGTGCTTGCAGGCCGGCAGACGCCTGCCTATGTGGTGGAAAACAGGAGACCGGACATGTCGGATGGGGTGAACAGATTTCTCGGGGATACGCCGGGCCGCACCGTGGTCAAGCTTCTGGTCGTGTCGCTGATTGTCGGCTTCGTCATGACGGTGTTCGGCATCTACCCGATCGACATCCTGGAAGGCGTCCGGCATTTCATCCTCGAACTCTGGTACCGGGGCTTTGCCGCGCTCGGACGGGTGGGCGACTACCTGCTTCTCGGCGCGACCATCGTCATTCCCGTCTTCATCGTCCTGAGACTAATGAGCTACCGACGCTGACATGCCCGAGACCGGTTTCCCATACCTGCCGCGGCGACGCTTCCTCATGCTGACAGGCATCGGCCTGGCGGGTGGCCTCACCGCCTGCAAGACGGCGGACATCGTGCCGTCCGGCGACGACACGGCGCGTGCCGAGACGGAGGGTGCGCTGCCTCTCGTCAATACCCTTCGGGACAGCAAAGGGCTCCCCACCCTCGAATACAGCAAGATCGCCGAGGCTGCCGCGCTCTCGCAGGCGCAGCGCATGGCGCGGGCCGGCGAGATGTCACATCTGATCGGCAGGGGCGACGACTTTCTTCTGAGGATGAAGTCGATGGGTGTGCCGCTGCCGGCCTCCGAAAACATCGCCGCAGGTCAGTCGCAGGTGGCGGACGCGGTCGATGCCTGGATACGATCCGAAAAGCACCTGCACAACATGCTCGGTGCCTATCGTGGTCTCGGTGTTGCCGTGGCGCACAATCCCTCTTCCGCAAACCGTCCCTATTGGGCCATGGTGCTCGCGAGCTAGGCGATTCCCGCCCTGGCGATACGGCTGGAGACGGGCGCGTGGGCATCGGGACCAGAGCAAGAGACAGCTTCGACGTCACCCACAGGATGGTGCTTTCGATCGCCGTGCCGATGACGCTCGGCTTTCTGACAACCCCGCTGCTCGGCCTCACCGACGCCGCAGTGGTCGGGCGGACCGGCGATGCGGCGGCGCTCGCCGGTCTTGCGATCGGCGCCGTTCTCTTCGACCTCATCTTCTCGAGCGTCAGCTTCCTGCGAGCCTCGACGACCGCGCTTGTCGCGCAGGCCCTCGGCCGCGGCGACAGACATGAGCAGCAGGCCGTATTCTGGCGGGCGCTCGTTCTTTCCATTGGGCTCGGTCTCATCATCCTTGCAGCTTCCCCGTGGCTGCTTTCTGTCGGCTTGCGGATGATGGGCCCGGAGGGCACGACCGCCGCCGCAACAGCAACCTATTTCTCGATCCGAATCCTCGCCGGGCCACTGACACTCACCAATTACACCATCCTCGGTTTTGTGCTGGGGCTCGGCCGCGGAGCGACGGGGCTGCTGTTGCAGACGATCCTCAACGGCACCAATATCGTCCTCTCGATCTATCTCGGTCTCGTTCTCGGTTGGGGTGTGGCCGGCGTCGCCTGGGGCACGCTGATCGGGGAAGCGACGGCAGCCGTTGTCGGGCTCGCACTCATCATCCCGCGCTTTGACCGAAAGGACGGACCGACGGTCGCCGAGATATTCAGTCGCGCCAAGCTTTCGGCACTCCTCGCGATCAACCGCGACCTCATGATCCGCACCTTCACGTTGCTCGCCGCCTTCACGCTGCTGACGCGCATCGGCAGCGGCTTCGGCGCCGTCGTTCTGGCGGCAAACGCCGTGCTGATGAACTTCTTCATGATCGCAAGCTTCTATCTCGACGGCATGGCGAATGCCGCAGAGCAGATCGTCGGAAGAGCCGTCGGTGCCCGCTTCCGCGAAGGCTTCGACCGTGCAATCAGTCTAACCGCGCTCTGGTCCTTGGGGCTCGCGCTGGTCTCCTGCCTGTTCTTCCTGGTCTTCGGCAGCACCATCATCGACTTCATGACGACGGCCGCCGACGTCCGGGTGATCGCAGTGGACTATCTGCCCTGGGCCGCGGTCACTGCACTCACCGGCGCGCTGGCGTTCCAGATGGACGGCGTCTATATCGGCGCGACATGGTCCCGCGAGATGCGCAACATGATGCTGCTCGCCTTTGCCGGCTACGGCCTGTCGCTGGCGCTCTTCGTACCGCTTTTCGGCAATCACGGCCTCTGGCTGTCGCTCAACCTGTTCCTCGCCATGCGCGGCCTATTCCTGCTCGCACGCCTGCCTGCGCGAGCGGCTCAGAGTTTCACCGAAAGCCATTGATCGAGGCTGCTGTCGCGCAGGTCGCGGATCGACGCGCCCCCCTCACGGTCGAGCAGCGCCGACAAGCCGCGCAGGATCCGTCCCGGCAATCCCGGGCCTTCGTAGACCATGCAGGAATAGAGCTGCACGAGATCGGCCCCGGCGCGAATTTTTTCGAGCGCCGTCTCCGCCGAGGAGACCCCGCCGACACCGATGATTGGCAGGGCCGGACCGACGCGCTTGCGCATTCTGGCAAGCACCGCCGTCGAACGCGTAAAGAGCGGCTTGCCGGAGAGACCGCCCGCCTCCGCGGCCAGGCGCGCATCGCTCAGGCCGTCACGCGACAAGGTCGTGTTCGAGACGATCAGTCCGTCGAGATCGTGGCTCATTGCCTCGGCGGCGATGTCGTCCATTCCCTCCTCGGTGAGGTCCGGCGCGATTTTCAGGAAGACTGAGAGCCGTTTGCCGGTCCTTGCCGCCTCGTCGTCGCGGGCAGCAAGTACGGCCGAAAGCAGGGCGGCCAGGCTCTCGCGGGCCTGCAGGTCACGCAGTCCGGGCGTATTCGGAGAGGAGATGTTGACGGTGAAATAGCTCGCTACGGTATAGAAGCGGCGGATGCCGATGACGTAGTCTTCGATGCGATCGGCGCTGTCCTTGTTGGCCCCGATGTTGACACCGACGATGCCGCCCGCACGACGCGCGCTGAGCCGTGCGAAAGCAGCGTCATGGCCCTCGTTGTTGAAACCGAGACGGTTGATGACCGCTTCGTCCTTCTCCAGACGGAAGATGCGCGGCCGCGGATTGCCGGGCTGCGGTTTCGGCGTGACGGTGCCGACTTCCGTGAAACCGAAGCCGAGGCGGAGGATCGCGTCCGGCACCTCGGCGTTCTTGTCGTAGCCGGCGGCGAGGCCGAGCGGATTGGGGAAGACGATCCCCGCAACCGTCTGCTTCAGACGGGTATCGGCAGGCACGCGGCAGCCGGGAACGAGCCCCGTCTTCAGGGCGGCGATGGAAAGGCCGTGCGCCGTCTCGCCGTCGAACAGGAAAAGGCCGCGGCGGGCGAGTGTCTTGAAAGGTCCGGTCATGAGCCGAGCTCCGGGAAGATGTGGAGGCCGTCCGGCCCGAGCGGCAGGGGCTTCTGCCAGGTGATCACGGAAACCGGCAGCTCGCCATAGAGATGCGGGAAGAGATCGCCGCCGCGGGAGGGCTCGAACTTCAACCGGTCGCCGAGAGCGGAGACCGGGACTGCGACCAACAGCAAACCCTCCACACCGGCGAAGTGCAGTCGGGCCGTATCGCGGACCTGGGCGCCAGTCGAGAAGTGGATATAGCCGTCCTTGAGGTCAATCGCCGCACCAGAGAAAATACCGTCGGCTTCCGCCTTTTGCCACAAGTCGCACGGTACTATCTTGTATATGAGACTATGCAAGAGCTCATCCTTTTCTGCCCGGTGACGGCGCAGGGAGGGTTTGCCGCAAACCGCGCATTTTGTCCACGGCAACAGGGCGGGAATGGGTGCAGGCCAACGCTTTTTTGGAGAAAGACCATGAAATCCCAGCTTCTCTTGCCAGTCATCCTGCTCTCTGTGACCGGGCCGCTGGCCGCGAGCGCCGAGGAGCCGGCGGACGGGCGCTTCCGGCTGGAAAAATCCGGGGACGCCTTCGTGCGGCTGGATACGCGGACGGGCGCCATGACGCTGTGTCGCGAACAGGACGGCGCGCTGGTCTGCCGAATGGCGGCCGATGAACGCGCGGCCTACGAGGAGGACCTCGGCCGGCTGGAGAAGCGTGTAGAGGCGCTTGAAACGGCCGTGGCTGCCGGTCAGCCGCTTGCCGGGCGCCAGCGAGAAGAACTGCCATCCGACGAGGAAGTCGAACGATCGATCGGCATCATGGAGCGCTTCATGCGCAGCTTCTTCGCCCTCGTCGAGGAGTTCAAGAGCAAGGAAGAAAAGACCGGGCCGGCGCCCGATCACACCTAGACACTAGACTATTGTATATATTGCCTGGTGTCGCTAAAAGACAAATGACCGCCCTGCAGGCGTACCGGGCGCTCTTGGGAGGGAGCCAGCACATGACAGCACTCACCATCATCATCGCAGACGATCATCCGCTTTTCCGGGGAGCCCTTCGGCAGGCCGTCGACGGCATGGAAGGGAAGAAGACGGTCATCGAGGCGGGTGATTTTGAGGCGGCCCGCAAGACCGCATCGCAGCATCCGGACGCCGATCTTCTGTTGCTTGACCTCGCAATGCCGGGTGTCAGCGGCTTTTCCGGACTGATGGCGCTCAGGGCCGAATTCGCCAATCTGCCGATCGTCATCGTGTCGGCGAGCGACGACCAGACGACCATTCGCCGGTCCCTGGAACTCGGAGCTTCCGGGTTCATCTCCAAATCGGCGGGCATTGACGACATCCGCACCGCCATACAGACCGTCCTGAAAGGCGATATCTGGACGCCGGCGTTTTATGAGGGCGGGCAAGAGGATCCGGAGGTCGCCGATCTCATCGCCCGGCTGCGGACGCTGACGCCGCAACAGAGCCGCGTGCTCGGCATGCTCGCCGAAGGACTGCTCAACAAACAGATCGCCTACGAGCTCGGCGTTTCGGAAGCGACGATCAAGGCTCACGTTTCGGCGATCCTGCTGAAGCTCAAGGTCGACAGCCGGACGCAGGCCGTGATCCAGCTCGGCAAGATCAACATGGCCATGGTCGCCTGACATTCCAGGCGCCTACGTCCGCGCATATTCGCCGGATCGTAGTCGCAACAGAGGATTTTATTCCTCTTTTACTCTTTACTCCGGCGATCAGCTTGAATAAAATCCGGGCCGAGCGGAAGGCCCGTCTCTGCCCGTTGTTTCCCTGGAGCATGAGCGACGATGCTATCGCATGACAGTATCTGGAGCGCGATCGACAAGCTGGCGGAGCGCAATCAGTTGACGCCCTCCGGCCTTGCCAGACGGGCGGGCCTCGACCCCACCTCTTTCAACAAATCGAAGCGTGTCGCCGCCGACGGGCGTATGCGCTGGCCGTCGACCGAATCCATCGCCAAGGTGCTCGAGGCGACCGGAGCAAGCATCGACCAGTTCATGAGCTACATGCAGCCGAACGACGGACGGGTGAGTGTGGTTCAGGGCGCACTGCCGGCGACGCCTGGTGCCATTCCGCTGATCGGCTTTGCGCAGGCCGGGGCCGGCGGCTTTTTCGACGACGGCGGCTTTCCGGCGGGCCAGGGCTGGGACCTTGTCGAGTTCCCCGCGTCACCGGACCGCAAGGCGGGCGTGTATGCCCTGGAAATCCAGGGCGACAGCATGCTGCCGCTATACCGGGACGGCGACGTGCTGATCGTCGAACCGGGTGCTCAGGTGCGCCGGGGTGACCGCGTCGTGGTGAAGACCCGCGAGGGCGAGGTGATGGCCAAGGTGCTCGCGCGCCAGACGGCAAAATCGATCGAACTTCTTTCGCTCAATCCCGAACATCCCAATCGCAACTTCGACATGGGCGACGTCGAATGGATCGCCCGGATCATCTGGGCGAGCCAGTGAGATCGTCTCGGACATGCGTCGTGCGGCGGTGATTGCAAGCGGTGTCGTGATTCTTGCCTGGGGTTCGGCCCTGGTGATTGCCGGCCCCCATCTGCGACCCGCCCCGCCCGCCGTGAAGGCGGAGACCGCCGTCGCTCCACCAAAGCGGACTCCGCCCGTCTTCGAGAGCCGCCGCGTGCGCGCGATCAACCCCGGAGAATTCGTCTCCCCGATCGAAGGGCCCGGCGAGATGCTGGAACGCATCGCGCCCCGGCCGCCCCTCGGTGGAGAAGACGGCGAAAAGGTGGAAGTCGTCCTTTTGCAACGCCCGTGGACGGGTGCGGCGGGCATTCTCGCAGCACGTGGTCGCCGGGTCCGACTGGCCGGCGTCACGCCGACCGAGGTCGGGCGCCGCTGTCCCTCCAGGAGCGGTCCGCCCTGGCCTTGCGGCCTGGTGGCCCGCACGCAGCAGCGCCTGCTGATCCGCAACCGAACGGTCGCCTGTGATCACAATACGGTCGACCGACAGCACACGCTGGTGACCGTCTGCCGTATCGGCGGGACAGATATCGGCTCTTGGCTCGTGCGCAATGGGTGGGCGGAAGCCGCGAACGGATCGGGCCTCGCAGAGCTGACATCCATCGCGCGCCGGGAGCAGCGCGGCATTTTCGGCGACGATCCGCGCGACAGCCTGAACAGTCAGCCTTGAAACACCGTCACGCCACGCCTACTCTACGGAAAAACAACGAGGTTTCTTCCACACATGAGCAAGCGCCTGACCACCCAGGAAGCCCTGATTTTCGTCATGGTAATGGCCTCCGCCGTCGACAATGCGATGAATGACAAGGAGCTCGGCCGTATCGGTCAGTTGATCGACATCCTGCCGATCTTCGACGGTTTCGACAAGGAAAGGCTGATCGAGGTATCGCGGCGTTGCGCCGACATTCTTGCCGGGCCGGAAGGACTGGATATCGCCCTGGAAGTCGTCCGCGATACCGTTCCGCCCCGCAGCTACGACACCGCCTATGCGCTTGCCGTCGAAATCATGGCGGTGGATCTCTCCATCCGCCCGGAGGAAATCCGGTTGCTGCAGATGCTGCGTGACCGGCTGAAGCTCGACAAGCTGACCTGTGCGGCGATCGAACGCGGTGCCGTCGCCCGTTATCGCGCCACCTGAGTTCTGCCGGGTCGTCAGTAGAGGCTGTTGGGGAAATAGCGCAGATAGATTTCCTGCAGCCGTCCGTCGCGGGAAATCGCGGCAAGCGCGCTATCGACGGCCGCGGTCAGCGATACGTCGTCCTGCCGCAGCATGATCGTCAGCCCTTCGCCGAGAAACTTTTCCGAGACGTAGGCGCCGTCCATCATCGTGCAGCAATGACCGGAAGCCTCGCCGGCCGTCCAGAAAGACAGCTGCAGCGCATCCGCAAAGACCGCGTCCACCTTCTTCTCCTTCAGCGCCTGCAGCATCGCGCCGCGGTCGGCGAAGCCGGTCGCGCGGACATCGGGGAAGAAGGCCTTTAGCATGGCCTCATGAGCCGTGCCCGTCACCACGCCGACGGGGCGACCGGCCAGGCCCGCAACCTCTCCGCCGGGGATATTGACGCCGGCATTACGGACGAAACGCGCAGGCAATTGCATGAAGGGGCGAGAAAACGAGAAGCGACGCCGGAGTTCCGTCGTGACTCCCACGCCTGCAATGACCGCCTCCCCCTGCCCTTCCGAGAGAGCCTTCTCCAGATCGCCATACGGCATCGCCTGAATCTGGCATTTGGCTTCGATAGCGAGTTCAGCGCAAATCTCACGGGCGAGCTCTACGTGGAAGCCGGCAAGGCGCCCCGTCTGGTCGGCGAAGTTGAACGGCGGAAAGTCCGTCGTGGTCAGAAAGCGCAGACGCAGCAGCGTCGACAGGTCGGGGCGCGGCAGCCGTTCGTTCGCATCGAAAAGTACGGGAAGCTGCTGCGCCGACGCGGACACCGGCACAACCAACGAGGACAGAATGATGCAACCATACACAAGGAATGCGAGCACACCCTGTAAATTCAGGGATGAAACTTTTGCGTGTGCCATTATGATCCATCCGGGATAGGCTGGGGCGTCATCAATCCGATGACGGTTTATCAGAAGCATGCAAGCCGGGGAATACCAAGGGGAGCCGAACGGCGCCGCCTGGCAGGTGGCGATTGCGCGTTCCGATAGCGGCAAAGCCGCTGCCGGCGCAGGCTTTTCCCATGCATTTCAGACGGAGGCGCTGGCGCTGCGCCAACTCGGCTTCTCCAAACCCTTCATCAACAACATGGCGCGCCGGGCGCGCGCAAACGGAAGTACCATCGAACAGGAGTTGCTGGCCGACGGTAGCGTCGACGAGCAGGTGTACTATGCGGCGATGGCGCGCTTGCTCGGCCTGCCCTTCATGGAGGAGATCCCGCCCGACCAGATCATGGATCGAACGGCGCTCGATGTGCTACTGCAACGTCCGACCATCCTGCGCCTGCATGCTCCGGACAAGGCACCACTGACAGCCATAGCCCCGGAAGCGCGCTATCTCGCCGATCTTGCCGAACGGCTTGTTCGCCATCCGACGCTCAAGGCCGCACTGTCGGTCGCATCGGCTTCCTCTCTCCGCCGGGCCGTCTGGCAGGCAGGTGCGACACGCCGGGTTGCCTCCGTCTCCAACGCCCTGTTCGACGAAAACCCGCAGCACTCGGCGCGCATCGTCATGACCGGTCGGCAGGGTTTCGTCGCGGGCACGCTCCTGACCGGCAGCGCGGCCGCGCTACTGCTCGCCTCCGGGCCGGTCGCGCTGACACTCCATGTACTGCTGTCCTCCCTCTATTTCGCGGCGATGATCTTGCGGCTCGGGGCATTCTTCCGCCCTCGCCGTCGCGAGATATTGCCGGAGACGCTGATCGCCGACGACTCGCTGCCGGTCTATTCGGTGCTGGTGGCACTCTATCGCGAGGCGCCGGTCGTGGCCCAGCTGATCGCTGCCCTGGAGCGGCTCGACTGGCCACGGTCCCGGCTCGACATCAAGCTCGTCTGCGAGGCCGACGACCATGATACCATCGAGGCCATCCGCAAGCTGCGCCCCGGACCGCACATGGAGATCATCGCCGTACCGCCAGGCGGACCGCGCACCAAGCCCAAGGCGCTCCTCTATGCACTCGCCGGTGCGCGCGGCGACTATCTCGCAATTTACGACGCCGAAGATCGACCGCATCCGGGTCAGTTGAAGGAAGCCCACGCCCGCTTCCGGACGGCGGCTCCCGAGGTTGCCTGCCTGCAGGCGCCGCTCATCATTACCAACATGCGTGAATCGTGCATCAGCGCGGTCTTCGCGCTCGAGTACGCGGCACTCTTCCGCGCGCATCTGCCGCTGCTTGCCCGCTACCGCATGCCGTTGCCGCTCGGCGGCACTTCCAACCATTTCCGGACAGCCGCACTACGCGCCGCCGGTGGATGGGATCCTTACAATGTCACCGAAGACGCCGACCTCGGCATGCGTCTCTATCGGCTCGGCTACCGCTCCGAGACGATCCGTCGTCACACGTTCGAGGACGCGCCGATCAAGGCACGCGTCTGGGTCGGGCAAAGAACGCGCTGGTTCAAGGGTTGGCTGCAGACCTGGCTGGTTGTGATGCGTGATCCGGGAAGGGCCCGCCGGGAGATGGGGACCGGCGCCTTCATCGTCTTCCAGTTGCTGATCGGCGGCATGCTCATTTCCTCCCTCGGGCACCCCGCCATCCTCGTCTTCATCAGCGCTTCGGCCGCCGCGATGCTTCAAAGCCCTGCCGAGAGCATCCATCCCCTGAAGAACTTGCTCTTCAGTGTCGATGCGATGAACATCTTCGGCAGTTACAGCATCTTTCTCGCGCTCGGCGTCTCCGCGATGATCGAGTATGAGCGACGCCTTCTCGGCTGGCGCTGGCTCGCCATACCCGTTTACTGGATGATGGTTTCCTATGCCGCCTGGCGCGCGGCGTTCGAGCTGAAGGCGAAGCCGTTCTTCTGGAACAAGACGCCGCATGAGCCGCGCCCGGTTACGATGCCGCCGACGAACCCAACAACGACTACGGCCGCGGCCGACCAGCCCGGCGCCACACCTGAAGGCGGCCAGGCTTGACTGTCACAGGCGCTGCCGCAAAGGATGCGCGCAGGCGAGTGTGCGGGTCACATGCCGGCAAAAGGAAGAAGGGCATGGGAGAAGAACAGGCAGGGTCCGGCTGGGGCACCTGGAAACGCGTACCCGGTGCCGTCTGGACCATAGGCTTCGTCTCCCTGTTCATGGATGTCTCATCCGAGATGATCCATGCCCTGTTGCCTCTCTATCTCGTCGGGACGCTCGGCGCGTCGACCCTCGCCGTCGGTGTCATCGAAGGGATCGCCGAGGCGACTGCCTCCATCACGAAGGTTTTCTCCGGCGCTCTCAGCGACTGGCTCGGCAAACGCAAGCTGCTTGCCGCCTTCGGCTATGCACTCGCCGCCGTGACCAAACCGGTCTTCCCGCTCGCACCGAATATCGGATGGCTGCTTGCGGCCCGCTTCGTCGACCGGATCGGCAAGGGCATCCGCGGGGCACCACGCGATGCGCTGGTCGCCGACATCGCCTCTCCGGAGCTCAGAGGCGCAAGCTTCGGTCTCAGACAGTCGCTCGACACCCTCGGCGCACTGCTCGGGCCGCTCTTCGCCATCCTCTTCATGTGGCTCTTCGCCGACAACTTCACGACCGTCTTCTGGATCGCCGTAGCTCCGGCGTTTCTCTCGGCCGGGCTCATAATGTTCGCGGTGAGAGAGCCACCGAACATCGCCGCGCGACGGACCGCGCGCATGCCGCTCCACCGTGCCGAACTCGTTCGTCTCGGAGCGGCCTATTGGAAGATCGTCGCGGTTGCGACCGCCTTCACCCTGGCGCGCTTCAGCGAAGCCTTCCTGGTGCTCAAGGGGCAAGACATCGGCCTTCCCATTGCATTCGTCCCGCTGGTGATGGTGGTCATGAACGTCGCCTACACGCTTTCCGCCTATCCGGCGGGTGCCCTGTCGGACAGGATGGACCGCATGACCCTTTTGGTCGCCGGACTTTTCCTGCTGCTTGCCGCGGACCTTGTCCTGGCGTTCAGCTCCGGCTTGATCGGGCTGGCTGTCGGGGCGACGCTCTGGGGCCTGCACATGGGATTTACGCAGGGGCTCCTCTCGGCACTCGTCGCCGACACGGCGCCGACCGAACTGCGCGGCACGGCATTCGGAATGTTCAACCTCATTACCGGAATGGCGCTGCTTGCCGCCAGCATGATCGCCGGCGGCCTATGGGACCTCGCCGGCGCGGAGGGCACATTCTTGGGCGGCGCCGTGTTCACGCTTTGCACGCTGTTCGGCCTCGCCGCCTTGCGGAGAGGGAAACACGGAAGACGGACAGAACGCAGGAACGATGCAGGGTAAGGGAAAAGCTGGAGCGGGTGAAGGGAATCGAACCCTCGTATTCAGCTTGGGAAGCTGCTGCTCTACCATTGAGCTACACCCGCGACAGGGGCACAAATCCAACAGTTCCCCCGGTCTGTCAAGTGTGAAGAGCGGCACGGCGACGCTTTGCATGACACGCACGAAAGCCACCAAGTTTTTACTTTCCCGGAGCAATGTGGCGGCGACTGCCAGACATCCGGATTACCACTATGCCATTGCTCCGTCGCCTTCTCGAATCCAACCGCTTCGAAACGGCCATCACCGCCCTCATCCTGCTGAATGCCGTCACACTGGGACTCGAGACTTCACCCGTCCTGTGGGCTCGCTATGGATCCCTGCTCTACGCGATGGATCACACGCTTCTCGCGTTCTTCGTCCTGGAGATCGTGGCGAGGCTCGTGGTCTATCGCAGTCGCTTCTTTCACGACCCCTGGCGGGTTTTCGATCTTCTCGTGATCGCCGTCTCGATCGTGCCGGCCACGGAAACGGTATCAATCCTGCGCGCGATGCGGGTCTTACGTCTTTTCCGGCTGATATCCGTCGTGCCTTCCATGCGGCGGGTGGTCGGCGGGCTCTTCTCCGCGCTCCCCGGCATGGGCTCGATCTTCCTTCTGCTGGGGCTTGTCTTCTATGTCTCGTCCGTCGCCGCAACCAAGCTATTTGCCGCGGATTTTCCTGAACTTTTCGGCAATATCGGCAAGTCCGCCTTCACGCTTTTCCAGGTCATGACGCTCGAAGGCTGGACCGGCGACGTCGTGCGACCGGTCATGACGCTTCACCCGCTCGCCTGGGTCTTCTTCATTCCGTTCATCGTCGCGACGTCGTTCACGGTGCTCAATCTCTTCATCGGGATCATCGTCTCGTCCATGCAGGCTGAGCATGAGATTCCGAGCGCAGGCGACCAGGAAGACCTCAAGGACAACCAGGACCTCATCCTTGCGGAGTTGAGAGAACTGCGCAGCGAAGTCGCGGCTTTGCGGCGCGCGTCAGCCAGTCCGGAAATGCTTGGACAGCTTTAGCCCCTGCGCCTGGTAGCTGGAGCCGAGACCGGTGCCGTAAAGGCCTGCCGGACGCTCCTGCATGTGTTCGTAGACCAACCGTCCGATCACCTGCCCGTGTTCGAGGATGAATGGCACCTCGTGGCTGCGGACCTCGAGGACGGCGCGGCTGCCGGCGCCACCGGCACTCGCATGACCGAAACCGGGATCGAAGAAGCCCGCATAGTGCACGCGGAATTCGCCGACCAGCGGATCGTAGGGCGTCATCTCTGCTGCGAAGAGCGGGGGTACGTGGACGGCTTCCCGCGAAACGAGGATGTAGAACTCGTCCGGATCGAGGATCAGTTCGTCGCGTCCGCGGCTGTAGAGCGGTTCCCAGAAATCGAGCACGTCATGGGCCGCCTTGCGGTCGACGTCGATCACGGAGGTATGGTGTTTGCCACGATAACCGATCAGACCGTCCGGGCCGCTGCCCTTGAGATCGATCGACAGCGCAATGCCACCGCCCGAGACGTTCGGCACTTCGCTCGCGACGAGCGTCTCCGCCTGATGCAGATCGAGCAGCTCGGTGTCGCTCAGCAAGGAATGGCCAACGCGGAACCTGATCTGCGACAGGCGTGATCCACGCCGCACGATAACCGGAAACGTCCGTGGGCTGATTTCGAGATAGAGAGGTCCACGGTAGCCGGCTGGGATCTTGTCGAACTCCTGGGCGTGGTCGACCATCACGCGAGTGAAGATGTCGAGCCGTCCGGTCGAGCTCTTCGGGTTGGCCGAGGCCGACATGTCCTGCGGCAGGTCGAGGCTCTCCATCAGTGGTACGATGTAGACGCAGCCGGTTTCCAGAACGGCCCCGTCTTCGAGATCGATCTCGTGCAACGTCAGGCGTTCGAGCTTGTCTGCAACCTTGTGCTCCCGACCGGGCATGAAGCTCGCGCGGACGCGCATCGCCTTCGAACCGAGGCGCAGGTCCAGGCTTGCCGGCTGCACCTGGTCGGCGTCGAGGGGGGCCTCGCTTTTCAGCCGGCCTTCACCGAACAGCGCGTCAATGGCGCGATCCGCCAGGATACCCGTGGTCCTTGTCATCTTGTCCCATCCCGTTTGGCCCGACAAAACCAAAGTCGAGGAATTGACGCAAGCCCGGGATCGGCGTAAGGCAAGCTTATCCCGTGGTGATTTGGCCGGTCGGCTTGCAGCCACGTTAAACAAATGGCTAAAGAGACCGGGTGCTTGAAACCGGTCCGAAATCGCGACCGGTTTTTTTGTGTTTGAAAGGCTGAGTGGCATGAGCAAGAACTGGCGTCCCGCAACGCGATTGGTCCATGGCGGCACCCTTCGCTCTCAGTACGGCGAGACTTCGGAAGCGATCTTCATGACGCAGGGTTTCGTCTACGAGACCTCCGAGGCGGCGGAAGCCCGCTTCAAGGGTGAGGACGACGGTTTCATCTACGCCCGCTACGGCAGCCCGACGAACGACATGTTCGAGAAACGCATGTGCCTGCTGGAAGGGGCGGAGGAGGCTCGTGCCACCGCATCCGGCATGGCTGCCGTCGCTGCCGCCATCCTTTGCCAGCTGAGAGCCGGCGATCACATCGTCGCGGCCCGTGCACTTTTCGGCTCCTGCCGCTGGGTCGTCGAGACGCTCGCCCCGAAATACGGCATCGAGTGTACGCTGGTCGACGGGCGCCATCTGGAAAACTGGGAAAAGGCGATCCGTCCGAACACCAGGGTGATGTTTCTTGAAAGCCCGACGAACCCGACGCTGGAAGTGATCGACATCGCCGGCGTTGCCAGGCTCGCCAATCAGGTCGGCGCCAAGCTGGTGGTCGACAACGTCTTCGCCACTCCCCTCTTCCAGAAGCCGCTCGAACTCGGCGCGCACGTCGTCGTCTATTCCGCGACCAAGCATATCGACGGCCAGGGCCGTTGTCTCGGCGGCGTCGTGCTCTCGAGCAAGGAGTGGATCGACGAGGAATTCCAGGACTACTTCCGTCATACCGGGCCGGCGATGTCGCCGTTCAACGCCTGGACTCTTCTGAAGGCTGTCGAGACGCTGCCGCTGCGTGTGCGCCAGCAGACGCAGAGCGCCGCGAAAATCGCCGACTTCCTTGCCGAGCAGGGACAGGTCGCGCGCGTCGTCTATCCCGGTCGCGCCGACCACCCGCAGGCAGACATCATTGCCAAGCAGATGTCGGGCGGCTCGACGCTGGTAGCCCTCGAACTGAAGGGCGGCAAGGCCGCCGCCTTCGCCCTGCAGAATGCACTGAAGATCGTCGAGATCTCGAACAATCTCGGTGACTCGAAGAGCCTGATTACCCATCCGGCAACGACCACGCACAAGAACCTGACTGACGAAGCCCGCGCCGAACTCGGCATCTCGGGCGGCACCCTGCGGCTCTCCTGCGGCATCGAGGACACCGACGACCTGCTGGAAGACTTCGCACAGGCACTCCGCAAGGTTCCGGCCTGAGCCACAGCCCCTGTTGTCCGGCGCCCCTGCGAGCGCCGGGCAAGCCCGTCAGCGGACCGAGCGGCAAAAGCCACTGGTCGCGCCGTTAGGAGCAATTTTACGAAGTCACGGCACTTTGCGTGCTCGCGCGCCCGCATTCCTTGACCGATGCGGCGAGCTGATAGATATGGTTAGCGAGACATAAAGAAGGTCAACCCTATGTATCGAGCCCTGACGCGGGACATCGAAGTCAGTGTCGAGCCTTACTATCTGGAGGAGCAATCCGATCCGGACGACGGACGATATGTCTGGGGATATCGGGTGGCGATCACCAATCACTCGGACAGGTCGGTTCGACTGGTAAACCGCTATTGGCACATTACCGACCAGAACGGTCAGGTCGATGAGGTCACCGGCCCGGGCGTCGTCGGCGAGCAGCCGCAGCTGAGGCCCGGCGACACCTACGAATATTCCTCGGGCTGCCCTCTGGACACACCCTCAGGCGTCATGTTCGGTCATTACCAGATGGAGACCGATGAAGGCGACCTCTTCGAGGTGGCGATCCCGGCCTTCTCGCTCGACGCGCCGGGCATGCTGCGAGTCCTCAACTGAGACCCGATTGGATCCAGCACCTGACCGCAATCAGAAACGGCGCCACCCGCCTGGACGGTGCCGTCATCAATTTCAGCCTTCACGAACCTCGGCCGCTTCATAGCGGTAGGTGATCGAGCAGAATTCACAGGTGACGGTGATGGCGCCGTCTTCCTGGCTTTGCTCGATCTCCTCGTCGGAAAAGCTCTTCAAGACGCCCTTCACCTTCTCCCGCGAGCAGCTGCACCGATCGAAGACCGGCTGCGGCTGGTAGACCCGCACACCCCGCTCGTGAAAGAGGCGGAACAGGAGACGCTCTATGCCGATCTGCGGATCGGTCAGTTCGTCGGCGTCGACGGTGTCGACGAGCACCTGCGCTTCCGACCAGGCATCGTCCTCCGAAAAGACATACTCGCCGTCGTCTCCGTCGCCTCCATGCAGGTCCGGCTGGCGCATCCGCTCCGGCGCCTCGGGCAGGAACTGGGCAATCAGCCCTCCGGCCCGCCAGCCGCGGCGCGGATGGCCGTCCTCGTCGCGATCGAAGAACTCGGCGACGCCGAGGCGCACCCGTGTCGGAATCTGTTCCGACTGACGGAAGTAGACCCCGGCGATCTCCTCAAGCGACGTACCGTCGAGGGGCACGATCCCCTGATAAGGCTGCATGAAGCTTCCCTGGTCGATGGTGAAGGCGAGAATGCCCTCACCGAGCAGAGCTTCGGGTGATGTCCTGCCGTCTGCGACCGCGGCGGCCAGCGCCTCCTCGTCGAAGCGGGCATAGGCGCGCACGTCTTCAGGCGTCGAGAAGTCGACGACCAGCAGATCCACAGGCCCGTTGCTCTTCGTCTGAACGGTAAACTTTCCCTGAAATTTCAAGGAAGTGCCGATCAGCACCGTGAGGACCATCGCCTCGGCCAGAAGACGTGCGACGGGCGCCGGATATTCGTGCCGCGCGAGAATGGTGTTGACCAGGGGGCCGAGCTGCACGGCTCGTCCGCGCACATCGAGACCTTCCACCTGAAACGGAACAACCCGGTCATCTCCGGCGAAACCGAATTCGCCGAGTTCAGAGGCCCTGTCTGTCATTATTGTACTCCTTGCGCCGAAGACGCTTGACTGTCGGGATGCAAAAACCCCGAATTTACCGCTCACATGGGGTCGCCAAGCGAGAAGATCAAGCCGGACGCTGCAGACCCGCGCAAACCGCTTCAGATCGCGCCAAGGCACCAGGCGAGGATCGATTTCTGTGCATGCAGGCGGTTTTCCGCCTCATCGAAGACGACGGATTGCGGACCGTCGATCACCTCGTCGGTGACCTCTTCGCCGCGATGCGCCGGCAGGCAGTGCATGAACAGGGCATCGGGCTTGGCGCGCGCCATCAGTGCACCATTCACCTGATAGGGCTGGAAGACGTTGTGCCCCCTGGCCTTATGCTCCTGGTTCATCGAAACCCAGGTGTCGGTGATGACCGCATCGGCACCTTCAACGGCGCGCTCGGCCTCATGGCACAGCATGATTTCGCCGCCGTTGTCGCGTGCCCAGTTGAGATACTTGTCGTCCGGCTCGGATCCGAGCGGTACGGCCATGTTCATGCGGTAGCCGAAGCGGGCGGCGCCTTCCACGAGCGAATGCAGGACATTGTTGCCGTCGCCGGTCCAGGCGAGCGTCTTGCCCTTCACCGGACCGCGATGCTCCTCGAAGGTCATGATGTCGGCCATGATCTGGCAAGGATGCGTGCTGTCCGTCAGCGCATTGATGACGGGAACGGTCGCATGCTCCGCCATCTCCAGGAGGCGCGAATGATCGGTCGTGCGGATCATGATCGCATCCACGTAACGCGAAAGGACCTTTGCGGTGTCGCCGATCGTTTCGGCGCGGCCGAGCTGCATTTCCGTACCGGAAAGGAAGAGGGTCTCACCACCGAGCTGGCGCATGCCGACGTCGAAAGACACACGCGTGCGCGTGGACGGCTTCTCGAAGATCATCGCCAGCATCTTGCCGGCAAGCGGCTTGTCCGCCGTTCCGGCTTTGGTCGCCTGCTTTCGCACGCGGGCGTCATCCATGATGGTACGCAACTCTGTGGACGAGACGGCCGAGAGGTCGAGGAAATGCTTCGGAGATGCCATGGGAAAACCTGTCTGAACTTCTGCTGCTTAGGCTTGCGCCGCCTGCTTTGCGTGGGCGCTGCGCACCCGTTCGGCCGCGTGTTCGACCCGCGAGAGGCCCTCGCGCGCTTCTTCCGCCGTCGTGATGAGCGGCGGCAGCAGGCGAATGACGTTGTCGCCGGCCGGGACGCCGAGAATGTGCTCGGCGCGCATGGCCTGAAGCAGTTCGGCGTTCGGCACCTTCGCCTTGATGCCGAGCATCAGGCCCTCGCCGCGGATCTCCTCGATGACATCGGGAAAGCGGTCATGAAGCGCCGCCAGGCCCTGCCGCAAGACCAGCGCCACGTCTCGCACATGCTCCAGAAAGCCATCGGCGAGAATGACGTCGAGTACGGCGTTGCCGACGGCCATCGCCAATGGATTGCCGCCATAGGTGGAGCCGTGCGTGCCGGCCTTCATGCCGGACGCGGCATCCGCGGTGGCGAGGCAGGCGCCGAGCGGAAAGCCGCCGCCGATACCCTTGGCGACGGCCATGATATCGGGCGTGATGCCTGCCCATTCATGCGCGAAGAACTTGCCCGTGCGGCCGACGCCCGACTGGACTTCATCGAGGATCAGAAGAAGCCCCTTGTCGTCACAGATCTGGCGAAGTGCCCGCAGGAACTCGTTGGACGCAGCACGGATGCCGCCTTCACCCTGCACCGGTTCGATGAGGATCGCAGCTGTGTTATCGGTGATCGCGGCCTTTACCGCCTCGATGTCGCCGAACGGCACCTGGTCGAAGCCCGGTGCCTTGGGTCCGAAACCTTCGAGATACTTTGCCTGTCCTCCCGCGGCGATCGTCGCCAGCGTGCGGCCATGGAAGGCGCCCTCGAAGGTGATGATGTGAAACTTCTCCGGGTGCCCCTTCGAGAAATGATAGCGGCGCGCGGTCTTGATCGCGCATTCCAGCGCCTCGGCGCCCGAATTGGTGAAGAACACCTTGTCGGCGAAGGTCGCCTTCGTCAGCCGCTCGCCCAGCGTTTCCTGCCCCGGCACCTCATATAGGTTCGACAGGTGCCACACCTTCTCGGCCTGCGCCTTCAGCGCCTCGACGAGATGCGGATGGGCATGTCCGAGCGCATTCACCGCGACACCAGCCGCGAAATCGAGATATCGCTCGCCATTCTCCGCAATCAGCCAAACCCCTTCGCCGCGCTCGAAACGCAGAGGCGCGCGCAGGTAGGTTTCGTAAAGCGGTGTGGCTTCAGCCATGGCGGAGCAGCTCCTTCGCAACCGATAGATGTCAAGAACGATCTTCCGATTTCCCGGAGAAAAATCCCCGAAAAAATCAAAAATGCCGCCTTTCGGCGGCGGCTGGCACTATCGGCATTTCCCACTGCGCTGTCAACAAAACTGCGACAGGCAAAGGATTTTTGTGATGTCGGGACGGCTTTCACAGCTTTGACTCTCGCCACCGCCGCGAACCAGCAAGTTGGGGAAAACTTGAAAATCGATTCCCGTTGATTCTCCCGACTCTTGTCACGGAGTCAGCGCCACACTAGGTTAAATTTACATTAAAAGATTGCATGCGGCAGAAGTAGTCACCGAAAGTATCGAGGAAGTCTTGCTTCGGATTCGTCCGAAGCAACGGTGACGGATTCTGCCATCAAAATCGCGACGGCGGAGATAATGGCATGAATTGGACAGATGAGCGCGTCGAAAAACTGAAGAGGCTTTGGGCCGAAGGCCTGAGCGCAAGCCAGATCGCTGCGCAGCTCGGCGGTGTCAGCAGAAATGCGGTGATCGGCAAGGTCCATCGTCTGAACCTGCCGGGACGCGCGAAGTCGGGCGGTGGCACGGCACCGGCGCGCACACCGAAACGTCCGGCACCAGCCCCTCGTCCGACGGGCTTTGCTGCGCGCATCCCGACCCGCGCGAACGCGCGTCCGGCAAGCGGCGCGATGCTCAAGGAAGAGGGCCATGCCGATGTCGTCGAAGCGGTCCGCGCCGTAACCTCCTCGAATGTCGTTATTCCGATTTCCCGCCGCCTCGGCCTGACGGAACTCACAGAGCGTACCTGCAAGTGGCCGATCGGCGATCCGATGAGCGACGAGTTTCATTTCTGCGGCTGCGAGTCTCTCGATGCCTCGCCCTACTGCAGTTACCACGCGAAACTCGCCTACCAGCCGGTTTCCGATCGTCGCAAGGCGGAACGGTAAGCTTCTGCGGACACAGAAAACAAAAAACGGGCCCTGCAGGGCCCGTTTTCTTATCTGAAATGCCACCAGATCAGGCTTCCATTGAGTAGCCTGCGCCACGCACGGTGCGGATGACATCCTGCATGTTGGAAAAGTTGAGTGCCTTGCGCAGACGGCCGACATGGACATCGACAGTACGCTCGTCGACATAGATGTCGTGCCCCCACACGCCGTCCAGAAGCTGCGAACGGGAGAAGACACGGCCGGGCGACGTCATCAGGAATTCCAGAAGCCGGAACTCGGTCGGGCCAAGGCGAACCTCGCGGCTCTTGCGATGAACGCGGTGGGTTTCGCGGTCAAGCTCGATGTCACCGCAGCGAAGAACGCTCGACAGGACTTCCGGACGCGCCCGCCGTAGCATGGCCTTCACGCGCGCCATCAGCTCCGGCGTGGAAAACGGCTTGACGACGTAATCGTCGGCACCGGTCGCAAGCCCCCGCACCCGTTCGCTTTCCTCGCCCCGCGCCGTCAGCATGATAACCGGCAGGCGTTCGGTCTCCGGTCGCATACGCAGCCTGCGGCAAAGCTCGATCCCGGAAACGCCCGGCAGCATCCAGTCCAGAAGCAGGAGATCGGGAACCCTCTCCTGGAGGCGCAGTTCCGCCTCGTCTCCGCGCGGAATCGTCTCCACCTCGTAGCCTTCGGCTTCCAGATTGTAACGAAGGAGTACGCTCAGCGCCTCTTCGTCTTCGACTACCACTATTCTCGGCTGCATCGCTTGCTCGTCCTCCGCAGCGGCATCATTCGGTGACCGCGCCGACGTCTGTCGTCAGGTCTTCCTTCGGGCGCTCGCCTTCCGGCTGAGCGCCGGTAGTCATGTAGTAGATGGTTTCGGCGATGTTGGTCGCGTGATCGCCGATCCGCTCCAGGTTCTTGGCGCAGAAGAGAAGATGCGTGCAGCTGGTGATGTTGCGGGGATCTTCCATCATGTAGGTCAGCAATTCCCGGAACAGGGACGTATAGACGGCGTCGATCTCGTCGTCGCGGTCGCGGATGGACTTCGCCTTTTCCGCCGAGCGGGTCGAGTAGACGTCCAGGACCTCCTTCAGCTGCACGAGCGCGAGTTCGGAGAGATGTTCGATCCCGCGGGCCAGCTTGCGCGGAATGCCGGCGCTCTGGACCGCCATGGCGCGCTTGGCGTTGTTCTTGCCGAGATCGCCGACCCGCTCGAGATCGCTGGCGATCTTGAGCGCACCGATAATCTCGCGAAGGTCGCTGGCGACGGGTTGACGACGGGCGATGGTAATGACGGCCTTGTCGCCGATTTCGCGCTCCGCTGCATCCATGATGACGTCTTCGGAGATGACTTTGTGCGCGAGTGCGGAGTCGCCCTGGACCAGCGCCCGGACGCTGTCGCTCACCATCTGTTCGGCAAGTCCGCCCATCTCGGAGATGCGGCGCATCAGGTATTTCAGTTCCTCGTCGAAGGCGGAGTAGATATGCGTCGATGACATGTCGTGATCCTCGAATGAGTGCGTCTGCGCGGTTGGACGGGGTGTCAGCCGAAGCGGCCCATGATGTAGTCCTGCGTGCGCTGATCGTCGGGATTGGTGAACATCTTGTCGGTATCGTTTTCCTCGACGAGCTCGCCGAGGTGGAACATCGCCGTGCGCTGCGACACACGCGCCGCCTGCTGCATCGAATGCGTGACGATCACGATCGTGTAGTTCGCGCGAAGCTCGTGGATGAGTTCCTCCACCTTGGCGGTTGCGATCGGATCGAGTGCCGAGCAAGGTTCATCCATCAGGATGACTTCAGGGCTGACGGCGACGGCGCGGGCGATGCAGAGACGTTGCTGCTGGCCACCCGAAAGCCCGGTGCCCGGTGCATCGAGGCGATCCTTCACTTCGTTCCAGAGACCGGCTTTTTGCAGTGCCGACGCGACGATGTCATCCATGTCTGATTTCTTGCGGGCAAGCCCGTGAATGCGCGGCCCGTAGGCGACGTTCTCGTAGATCGATTTCGGGAACGGATTCGGCTTCTGAAACACCATGCCGACCTTGGCGCGCAGTTGAACCGGGTCCACCTTGGGATCGTAGATGTTCTCGCCGTCGATGGAGATATGGCCCTCGACCCGGCAGTTGGCGATCGTGTCGTTCATGCGGTTTAGGCAGCGCAGGAATGTCGACTTGCCACAGCCGGAAGGTCCGATGAAGGCGGTGACCGAGCGAGGCGGGATCTCGATGTCTACGTCCTTGATGGCGTGCTTGTCGCCGTAGAACACCTGAACCTTGCGGGCCGAGATCTTCGAGTCGTTCATTGTTGCAGCCTTCGTCGTGATCGTCATTGTGGTCGGCATGTTACTCATTGTCAGCCCTCTTACCAACGGCGCTCGAAGCGACGGCGAAGAATGATCGCGATCAGGTTCATCATCATCAGGAATACGAGGAGCACGATGATCGCACCGGAGGCGCGCTCCACGAACGCCGGATCGCCACGCTGCGTCCAGTTATAGATCTGGACAGGCAGGGCGGAGGCCGGATCGAAGAAGCCCTCGGGCGGACCAGCCGGGTACTCGCGCACGAACGCCACCATGCCGATGAGGAGCAAGGGCGCAGTCTCTCCGAGGGCGCGGGCCAGGCCGATAATCGTTCCCGTCAGGATGCCGGGCATAGCCAACGGCAACACATGGTGGAAGGTTGCCTGCATCTTCGAGGCGCCGACGCCGAGAGCCGCGTCGCGGATCGACGGCGGCACTGCCTTCAGCGCTGCACGCGTGGCAATGATGATGGTCGGCAACGTCATCAGCGTCAGCACGAGGCCGCCGACGATCGGCGCCGACTGCGGCAGCCCGACGAAGTTGATGAGAACCGCCAGCCCCAGAATGCCGAACACGATGGAAGGCACGGCGGCGAGATTGGCGATATTCACCTCGATGAGGTCGGTGAACCTGTTCTGCGGCGCGAATTCCTCGAGGTAGATCGAGGCCGCGACACCGAGCGGCAGCGAGAGCACGAAGACGATGAGCATCATGTAGGCGGAGCCGATGATGGCGACGCCGAGACCGGCGGCCTCCGGGCGCGTGTCCGAGGCGTCCGGCGCCGTGAAGAACGACCAGTTGAATCTGGTGGTCAGAATGCCTGCTTCTTTCAGCTTGTCCGCAAGCATCAACTGCTCGGGCGATATGTTCCGGTCGAGCTTGGCGCTCTCCATCGTCACGCGCCCCTTGTAGTATCCGTCGATGCGGCCAGCGGCGAGAAGATCGAAGTGGATCGTCTGGCCGATCGCCGATGGATCGGCGAGAACGAACCTGCGCAGGTCCGCCGGGGATTCCTTGGAGATCAGTTCCGCGGCTGCCTTTGCGTTTACCCCCTCGCCAGCGATGCCTTTCCCGGCCATCGCATCCTGGAGAGCTTTCTGGATCAGCGGCGCATAACCGAAGGTGGACACCTTGGCGATCGCTTCCGGATTGCGGTCACCCGCCTTGTCCAACTTGGCCGGATCGAGGAAAATATCAAGCGAGATATATGTCTGCTGGAAGGACGACACGCCGTTCGACAGGATCGACGCCAGTAGCCCGATAAGAGCGACAATACCGATGATGACGGCAATGCGGCCCATCATCCGGAAGCGCGCTTCGGCAGCATTGCGCCGGCGGGTTCTTTCATCGGCAGCAAACAGCGACTTGCCTCGAGATTCGGCGGCCGAGGCGCCGAATTTGGAAATCTCGGTCATTCGTACTGCTCCCGGTATTTGCGCACGATATAGAGGGCCAGCACGTTCAGCCCCAGCGTCAGGACGAAAAGGGTAAGGCCGAGGGCAAAGGCAACCAGCGTCTCGGGACTTGCAAATTCAGTGTCGCCCGTCAGCTGGCTGACGATCTTCACTGTCACCGTCGTCATCGCCTCGAATGGGTTGAGTGAAAGCCTGGCGGTCGCGCCCGCGCCGAGCACCACGATCATCGTTTCCCCGATGGCGCGGCTCGCCGCCAGGAGCACGGCACCCACGATCCCGGGCAGGGCGGCCGGAAGCACGACCTGCTTGACCGTCTCCGACTGTGTGGCGCCAAGGGCGTACGAGCCGTCGCGCAGAGCTTGCGGGACGGCGTTGATGATGTCGTCGGACAGCGAGCTCACGAACGGGATGATCATGATCCCCATGACGATGCCCGCCGTCAGCACCGAAGACGAAGAGTTTCCGAGGCCGAGCGGCTGCGCGATCCAGTCGCGCAGGAACGGCCCTACGGTGACGAGCGCAAAGAGGCCGTAGACGATCGTCGGAATACCGGCGAGGACTTCGATTGCGGGCTTGACCGTGCTGCGCACCGATGACCCAGCATATTCGGCCAGGTAGACCGCGATCATCAGGCCGAGCGGAACCGCGACGACGAGTGCCACCAGAGAAATGTAGAAGGTGCCCCACAGCAGCGGCAGGATGCCCAGTTCCGAACCACCCCGGAACTGCGGGTTCCAGACGGTGGAAAAGAAGAACTCCTGCGCCGGATAGACCTTGAAGAAGGAGTAGGTTTCGAAGAACAGCGAGGCGATGATGCCGAGCGTCGTGAGAATGGCGATCGTCGACGCCGAAACAAGCAAGGCCCGGACGAACCGCTCGCTGATGTTTCGCGCCCGCAGATCAACCGCGATGCGGCGATAGGCCCAGAGAGCAAAGCCGATCGACACGGCCAGGGCCAAAGCGCCGGCGACGAAGTTGCCGGTCTTGGAAATCTGGCGGTAGGATTTGGCTGCCTCGAACACGGGCGGCGGTACGTCGCTACCCAGCGCCACCCCGACGCTGGCCAGGAGACCTCTGATATCGGTGGCGTCCGCCCGCATCTGCGAAAGCTCGCTCTCGCTGATGCCGCCGCGCGCCAGGACGGCGTCAATGCCGCCCGCGATCCGGTGGACGTCGGCCATGACGAGGCTGCGCGCGCCGCCTTCGGGGATAACGCTGTCAGGTATCATGCCGGTGACGCGCGTTTCGACGAGGAGAGGCTGAACGACCAGCCACGCGACAAGCACGATAACGGCGGGAACGGCCGCAAACAGCGCGACGGTCTGACCATAGTAGCCTGGGAGAGAGTGAAGCTTGACGTGCTCACTCGCCGCGAGAGACACGGCACGACGCCGGCCGAGAACATACCCGACGGCCGAAATTGCCGCCACGACAAGGACAACGATGCCCGGACTCATCTCGCCAGCAACCTCCAGTAAGAGCGAGACCGGCGGCGCGATCGCCGCGCCACCGGTCAGAGTGGATTAGTTCAGCGCGCCCATCGGCGTGCGAGCCTTCACGGCCGCCTGGGTCTTGGCGAGTTCCGGATCGGGAACCAGACCGTATGCCGCCAGCGGGCCGTCCGGACCGGCCATTTCGTCGGAGACGAAGAACTCGATGTATTCCTGCAGGCCAGGGATCACGTCGAGGTGAGCGTTCTTGACGTAGAAGTAGAGCGGACGGGAAACCGGATATTCACCCTTAGCGATCGTTTCCACGGACGGCGTTACGCCGGACATCGTGGCAACGCGCAGCTTGTCGGTGTTGTTCTGGTAGAACGACAGGCCGAAGACGCCGATGCCGTTCTTGTTGGCATCAACGCGGGCGAGCGTTTCGGTGTAGTCGCCGTCGATGTCGACCGAGACGCCGTCGGTGCGGATCGCCATGCAAGCCTTGGAAGCCTTGTCCTTGTCGCCACCGTTGGCGGCGAGCTGGGCGTCATAAGCGCCGTCTTCCTTACAGCCGTCGACGATGACCTTCTCGTCGAACACTTCGCGGGTGCCGTGCTTGGTGCCCGGAATGAAGGCAAGGATTTCCTGATCCGGCAGGTCGGCGCGGATCTCGTTCCACTTCTTGTACGGATTATCTACGAGCTGGCCATCCTTCACGACCTTGGCAGCGAGCGCCATATGCCAGTCAGCCGGGGTGAAGGCGAATTCGGCGCCGTTGATGTCCGAGGCGAAGACGATGCCGTCATAGCCGATGCGGACTTCCTGGATTTCTTTCACGCCATTCTGGGCGCAAAGGTCGATATCGGACTGCTTGATGCGGGACGAGGAGTTGGCGATATCGATGGTGTTTTCGCCCACGCCCTCACAGAGCTTTTTGCGGCCGGCGCCCGAACCGCCGGACTCGACAACCGGGGTGGGGAAATCGGTGTTTTCGCCGAAGGCTTCGGCAACGATCGAGGCGTAAGGCAGAACGGTCGAAGAACCGGCAATCTGAATCTGGTCACGAGCGGCGGCAGCGCCGGCAAAAGCAACCGAGGCGACCATGGCTGCCAGGGAAAGTTTCAGGGTATTCATCTCAATCTCCCGTGAGTGGGCTAGTGTGTGGATGCAGCCGCAAACGGCCTCACCGTCCCCGTGCATCAGCAGCACGTTCATACTCACTGTTACCCTTCCCTTTTATGTCACTTTGGTGAAAGATTTGTGACATCTTAGCGCATTGATATCTATTATGTTTTCAGAAACCGTCCACATTCCGCCTATGCTTTTGTGTCAGAAGCGGACGGTAAAGTCGGTTCCCTTGCCGATCTCTGAGCGGACGATCAGGCGTGCACGGTGACGCGTCAGGATATGCTTGACGATCGCAAGACCGAGACCGGTACCTTTCTTGGAGCGACTGTCGGCCACGCTGACACGATAGAAGCGTTCCGTCAGGCGGGGAACATGCTCGGCCGGGATGCCGGACCCGTGGTCGACGACACTCACTTCCACCGGTACGCCGTCGCCGCGGCGAAGGTAAACGTCGACGACCTTGCCCTCCTGCCCGTATTTGCAGCCGTTCTCGATGAGGTTCTCGAAAACCTGCACCAATTCGTCGCGGTCGCCGAGAACTTCGACCTTGCCCTCCGGCAAATGTAGGTGAATCTCGACGCCGAGATCGGCGGCAAGCGGCGCCAGCGAATCCCGCACATGCCCCAGAACGGGGACGAGATCGACCGTCTGGTCCGGAGCGATGTGCGCCTTGAGCTCGAGCCGGGAAAGCGACAGGAGATCGTCGACCAGCCGGCTCATGCGCGTCGCCTGGTCCAGCATGATTGCGAGAAATCGCTCCTGGGCCTTCGGGTCCCCGCGGGCAGGTCCCTGGAGGGTTTCGATGAAGCCGCGCAGCGAAGCGAGCGGCGTTCGCAGCTCATGGCTGGCATTCGCAACGAAATCGCTACGCATCCGGTCGAGCCGACGCAGTTCGGATATGTCGCGAAAGGACACGAGGAAGAGCGGCGGCAGCGTGCCGGCGAGTTTCTCGACCTGCGCCGAGCGGACGATATAGACCTGCTCGGATGGAAGCCGCTCGGAATGTTCGATCTGATTTGGCTCGCCTGTCTCGATCGTCTCGCGGATCATGTCGAGGATGCCGGGCGAACGCCAGCGAGTGGAAATATGAAGGCCGGAGAGCAAAGGACCGAAAGCCTTCTCGGCAGCCTTGTTCTGGGCGAGCACGGTCGCGTCGCCATCGATCACCACGACCGGCAGATCGAGCGCTCCGAGAACGGACGCCACCTGAGAGAGCGTGGATTCTACGGCTTCCATATGCTGTGTAGGTTCTTCCTGCGTACGCGGAGGAGCCGGCTCACGAACGAGCACGGCGAGCGCCGCCAGGAACCAGAGAACGAAAGAAAACAGCGGCTGCGCGCCGGCAAAGTAGGCGGCCACCGCCACAAGAGCCGCCGCGGCCAGAAAGCTCCAACCTGCGCGAAAGCGCGCCATCACCACTTTCAAAGCATCGAGATCTTCAGCCACGCGCCCTCGCCTGCCACTTCCAGGAACCCATGCGCCCCCTGATAACCACAATTCATGACAGATGTTTACGGCATCTGCCACGGCCGCTACGGGATATCCCCCGGGATAGGACCCGGCCGACGCTTGCGTCGGCGGCGCGAATATGCCCTCACTGGTACATCTCCGGTCGGCGACGAAGGAAGTGCCAATGGATACGCCAGCAGAAGGCCGTGCGGTAATACTCAACATCGGCGGGAAGGAAAGGGTCTTCGACATCGACGACCCGCACCTTCCCGACTGGATCGACGACAAGTCGCTTACCTCCGGGCACTATCCGTACGACAAGAAACTCGATGAGGATGACTACGAGAAGGAACTGCAGCTCCTGCAGATCGAACTCGTCAAGGTACAATTCTGGCTGCAGAAGACTGGCCAGCGCGTGATGGCTCTCTTCGAGGGGCGGGACGCGGCGGGCAAGGGCGGCACCATCCATGTGACCCTCTCCTACATGAACCCCCGCTCGGCACGCGTGGTGGCGCTGACGAAACCGACGGAAACGGAGCGAACGGAGTGGTATTTTCAACGCTATGTGCCGCATTTTCCGAGCGGCGGCGAATTCGTGCTCTTCGACCGCTCCTGGTACAACCGGGCGGTCGTGGAACCGGTCATGGGCTTCTGTACGGAAACAGAATATGAGAAGTTCCTGAAGCAGGTTCCGCATTTCGAGAAACTGATCGCGGCCGACGGCATCCATTTCTTCAAGTTCTGGCTGGACATCGGCCGGGAAATGCAGATCGAGCGCTTTCACGACCGGCGCCACGACCCGCTGAAGGTCTGGAAGCTTTCTCCGATGGACATCGCCGCGCTCGGCAAGTGGGACGACTACACGAATAAACGCGACCGGATGCTTGAGGAAACGCATACCGATCATGCCCCCTGGACCATAATTCGGGCAAACGACAAGCGTCGCGCCCGGCTGAACGCCATCCGTCACATCCTCACCTCGATAGATTACGAAGGCAAGGACGAGGAGAAGATCGGCAAGATGGACAAGAAGATCATCGGCAAGGGACCGGACTTCCTCGCCGGTTCGTGAGGAGCGGCCGCATGGCGCGGCGGCTTTCGGCGATCACTGCCCCGGCAGCAGGCGGACGGAATAGAGATTAACGCCTTGGCCGGCTCCGCCGAGGCCGGCATTCAGCAGGAGCCGGCCGGGCGTCGCCGGGGCCATGGACCTGTCGAAGGTCACACGGAAGAGTACGTCCGTCTTCTGCGTATTGACCGTGAAGCGATGGCGCGCACAGTCACCCAACCTGCCGAAATCGCATTCAACGGCGATCTGCACAGACTGGTCGCCAGAAGCTTCCACGGTGAGGGCGAAGGTCGACGTCTTGCCCGCCATTTCGCGAAGTGCATCCGTCGGCACGGTGATCTCGACATTTCCGTCGGCGTCGGCCGAACGCGAAACGACATTCATGGCCGTTCCGTCGCGGGCAGTGACGACATCGATGGCGGCATTGGCGCGCGGCCGAATGGCGTCGATGCGCTTTGGCTCGAAGATCTCGATCCATTCGTCCGTAAAGCCGTTACGGGTTTCCAGCGGTTTCGGCTCCTGCGTGCCGGAAAAGTCCTCCTCCACGGCCTGAGGCGGCGGATTGGGGACACTGGTATCCCGCTCCGCCTCGCTCAACATGAGGCCAGAAGTATAGACCCACCATGCCCCCGTACCGATCGCTCCGAGAAGGACGGCGAACATGAAAAGCCGGGCAAAGAGGCCGCGCCGTTTTTTCCGCGGGCGGATCGGCGCCTCGGGACGGACCTCCATCGCCGCAGCCGCAGTCCGGATCTCATTCCGATCCATCGAGGTATCGACGCTTTCTGCACCTCGATGCAGACGCTCCGCCCGCAAATCACCGAAATCAGCCGCGGCACCTGCCCCTTCGCGGCGCTCGCCCGGACCGACCTCGACGGAGGGAGCCACCGGCTCGCGGACCGCCTGCACCGCAGGTGCGGCCGGGTGCTGCGGCAATTCGGCGGCCACATCCCCCGACGGCGGACGCCTCACCTCGGACTCGACGGCCGGGAGCCGGCTGCGTTCCTCCAGCTCGATCGCGTGGATCGTCGCCTCCAGCTTATGCCGTTGCTGGGCGATGATCTCGGCATCGGTGATGCCCTGCTTCTGCAGCCCGGTTTCCAGCGCGTGCCGCGCCGACTGATAGATCCGGGCACGCGCCTCCGCATTGGTGCGATCCGATCGCTCTAGAGCGTTCCTGATGGCCGCTTCCAATCCGTTCACTGGCGTCCCTCATTGATCGGCAATCGGGCCGATCCCGTTGCTGTTGCTTAACGATTCGGTAACGGCTGCCCCACCAATCCGCAAGGCCTCGCGTCCGCCGGAGGGACGATACTCAAAAAAAAGTGGCCAGGTTTCGGCCGATCCGCCGTCGATGGGCCCGATCGGGCTCCGGCCGCGCCTAAACCAACCGGCTGGCATTCTCTGCGCGACAGGGTCCGAATTGACCTGCGGACACGGTCTTTTCCATTCCCCGATCCTCTGCTAAATAAATTGACGTTTGCGTAAACGTAAAAACACCGAGGTCTTTCATGGCACTTCCCGCGGTCCTTTCCGAGAACCTCCGCATACCGGTGGTCGCCTCGCCGCTCTTCATCATCTCGCATCCGGAACTGACGCTCGCGCAGTGCAAGGCCGGCATCGTCGGTGCCTTTCCGGCGCTCAATGCACGGCCGGAGAGCCAGCTCGACGAATGGCTCGCCATGATGACCGAGGATCTTTCAGCTTACAACGCAGCGCATCCGGAGCGTCCGGCGGCACCCTTCGCCGTCAACCAGATCGTCCACACATCCAACAAGCGGCTCGAGCACGACCTGATGATGTGCGTGAAGTACAAGGTGCCGATCGTCATTTCCTCGCTCGGGGCAGTCCCCGAGGTGAACGCGGCCGTGCATTCCTACGGCGGCGTCGTACTGCATGACGTCATCAACAATCGCCATGCCAATTCGGCGATCCGCAAGGGTGCCGACGGCCTGATCGCCGTCGCGGCGGGAGCCGGCGGCCACGCGGGAACGCTCTCGCCCTTTGCGCTGGTACAGGAAATCCGCGAATGGTTCGACGGGCCGCTGCTGCTCGCCGGAGCCATTGCCACGGGCGGCGGCATTCTCGCCGCACAGGCCATGGGCGCCGATATGGCCTATATCGGCTCCCCCTTCATCGCAACGACCGAGGCACGGGCATCCGACGCCTACAAGCAGGCGATCGTCGAGGCCCGTGCCAACGACATCGTCTATTCCAACTATTTCACCGGTATCCATGGCAACTACCTGAAGTCGTCGATCGTCGCTGCCGGCATGGACCCGGACAACCTGCCGGTCGCCGATCCGTCGAAGATGGATTTCGACAAGGCGACCACCGGCGCCAAGGCCTGGAAGGACATCTGGGGCTGCGGCCAGGGGGTCGGCGCGGTGAAGGCGGTCGAGCCGGTTGCCACCATCGTGGACCGGCTCGAGAAAGAGTACAAGGCGGCCCGCAGCCGTCTCTCGCTCTGACCCTGCCGGGAAGCCGGGCTCCAGACGGAAAACACCGAGAGGAGAAAATCCCGGCTTGAAATTCCTGCGCGATGCTTGTATCAGCGCGCACAGATCGACGAACCGCGGCAAACGCGGTTCGCCTTGGCCGCTTTAGCTCAGTCGGTAGAGCACATCATTCGTAATGATGGGGTCACGTGTTCGAGTCACGTAAGCGGCACCATTTCCTTGTTTCTTCGAAATCGAACCGCCAGAAGAGCACGGTAGTGCTCCGGCGATGTCGCTGCGACATTTTTCCAAAGATCAGCGCCGAGGATTTTCTTTCCGCTTTTGCCGGTCCGTGGCAGATTAAGGACATGGCACAATCTGTCTGGCGCAGCCTTGTCGTGTTTCTTGCCATGCTGGTCCTCACACTCGGGCCGGCACGTGTGGACGTTGGGTTCGCCGCGGATGCATTTCGGGAAATGGCCGGAGCACCAACGGCGTCCGCTCACATGCACGGCCCATCGATGGCAATGGCCGCTCCCGGCGAAGGCGATTGCTGCACAAAGGAACAGTCCCGAAGCTGCCCGGACTGCGTGAACCTCCGCTCATGCGAAGCTGCCTGCGCGGCTCCGGCGATTCTGGCTGATGTCTCCAGCGCTGCCGTCCCAGCCGGCCCAGGGAGCGAAAAGACCGATGCCGACGTTCTCGCCACCGGGACGCCGGTGAAGCCGCCGACCGAGCCTCCGAAAGCCTGACACGATCTTTTCTCGTGGCGGTTTTCGTTCGGCATGCGCCGTTCTCGACCGCTTCCCATGCTTTCGATGCCGGCGATGCGGAGGATGCCGCACCGGCAGACCAGATCTAGGACAAGACAATGAACCGCAGACAATTTCTTTGCACCGCCGTTCTCGCCGCAGGCGGACTCGTCGTAGCCGATGCTGCTTTCGCAGCCGGTGAGATCATTACGCTCCACAAGGACCCCAATTGCGGCTGCTGCCACCTCTGGGGCGAGGCCATGCAGCGCGCCGGTTACAGCATCCGAACGATCGACGAGCCGGATCTCACGCCGGTCAAGATGCGCTACGGCGTGCCGGAAGACATGCAGTCCTGCCATACCGCCGTGATCGGCGGCTACTTCGTCGAGGGCCATGTCCCCGAGCAGGCACTCGCCAGGCTCCTCTCCGAACGGCCGGACATTGCGGGGCTTACCGTTCCCGGCATGCCGTCCGGCTCGCCCGGCATGGGCGACGATCCCGGCGCCTCGTTCGAAGTCTATGCGGTCTACAAGGACCCGTCGAAGCAGCCGACCATCTACTTCCGGGCGGGGTCGAAGGGCTGACGGCAGCGCACGCCGGCGTCGGTTACCAGGCAGGCTGGCGCCACAGGCGGGTCGCCGGACGTTCCAGCACCGCATAGCCGATCGCGCCGGCCAGAATACCGGCTGCGACGGCCGAAACCATGAGGGCCGGCATCGGGATGCCGGCCGCCATACCCAGCTTAGCAACCACCGAAATCGCGAAGGTGTGCCAGAGATAGATGGAATACGACGCGTCACCGAGAAACGCGGGAAGGGCCGCCCGGGCGACCGCGCCATGCGCCTCCAACGTCACCACACCGAGGACCAGCGCCGTCGCCAGCGGACCGCAGTTCCAGGCGTCGAACGGCAATCCGAGCAGATGGATCACGGCAAATCCGCCGAGGCCCGCGGCAATCAGCAGGATACCCGTCAAGCGCCCCGGCATGCGACGCTGCAGCCAGAGCATCCCGATCGCCATGCCGGCCACGAACTCCAGAATAATGGGACGGGTATAGGTGAGGAGGAAAACGTTGTCGCTCTCGACCATTTGACCGACGATAACCAGCGTCGCGAACAGCAGTCCGATCGCAAGAAATCGCCATCGCCTCGGCAGGAAGAGTGCCGCCGCGAAGACGACGTAGAAGAACATCTCGTAGTTCAGCGTCCATCCCTGCACGAGAACCGGCCAGATTTCGCCATTGCTCGGCGAGCGCGCCGGAACGAAGAGAAACGAGGCGAGGACATGGCCGATACTCAGCCGGAGATTTGGAAAGAGCCCGGCAAGACCTCCCGCGATCATCACCGCCGTCGCCATCCAGTAGACCGGCACGATCCGACGAATACGACCGCGTAGGAAGCTTGCCGGCGTCGGGCTGCGGCGCTCGGCGAGCACCCACATGATGAAGCCGCTGACGACAAAGAAGACATCGACGCCGACGGCACCGATCGCGAAGGAGTAACCGAGCTTTTCGGCGGCGTGAAACAGCACGACGGCGATTGCCGCAGCGGCACGCAGATACTGAATCCCGTAGAGCGTGTTCAACGGCACCTCCCTCACCTGCCCACCCCGCCATACGCTGGAGCCGGCCGGACCGGCACCGGAACAAGAGCGGCAGGTCGCCGACGCGGCTGGGAGACCTGCCGCAGTGTCAGCCTGCCTGCGCAGAAATAGAGTAGAAAGGAGCCGACGTGATAAGGGGTCAGAATATCGATCTCCACGAAGGCACGCATGGCAAGCAGCGCCGATATCCCGAACAGCACCACCGATTCCCGGCCTGCCGCACGGGAAAGCATCTGCCATGTATGTCCGGCAAGCGTCACGAGAAGGACGAGCATGAGCAGCAGAACGCCGACCAGACCCGTTTCCACCGTCGCCTCGATGAAGGTGTTGTGAAAATGAAAACCGGTCCGGGTGGTGATGAAGAACTCTTCCCATAACCGTTCAGCTTCCGAAAAGCCCTGGACCCAGTAGGCCTGATATCCGACGCCGAAGTAGGGGGTGGGACGGGCGGCCTCCATACCCTGCTGCCAGAGATAGGTCCGGCCGGTGAGGGTCGCATCCTTGCCGAAAGCGCCGAGAATGAGCGAAAAGCCGTCGCCGTAGACGAAGGCAAGGACGCCGACGAGAGCAAAGGCTGCGACCGCCAGGAAGAGTCCCTTGCGCCGCCTCGGCGAAAGCCCCTGCAACCCGCGCGCTACCATCGCCAGCGCCACGACGACCGCCCCGGTCAGTACCGACGTTGCCGATTGCGAGGCGGCAAGCGAGTAGGCAGAGAGCAGACCGACAGTGGCAGCAGCAAGGAGCCACAGTTTTCCATCGGCCAGCAGGATGACCGCAGCGAAGGCAAAATAGACCCCGAGCGAGGCGTAGAAGCCGAGCTGGTTCTTCGAGGCGAAGGCGCCGACGAAGCTGTAGGAGCCGTCGAGCGGGTCATAGTGGTAGACGCCGAAGAGCAGTGAGTAGACGAGGACCAGTCCGATTCCGGCGATCGCACCCTTGATGAGCGTTCGCAGGTCTATGACACGCATCGCAATCAGCGCGCAGACCACATGCGAGAGATACTGGATGCCGGTACGGGCGGTCTGGGCCGGTGCCGCGGACCAGAAGACGGAAAGGCAGGCGAAGATCGCAAAGGCGAAGATCCACAGGTACCGGACGTAGTTGCCGAGCACTCGCCGATAATCGACCAGCGCCAGCGGCAACCACAGCCCGTAATAGAAGAGGATGGAAATCTGTCCGAACCGCGCTGAATAGGCGAAAACGAAGAACGAGAGCGCAACCGCCGCGGTCCCGTAAAGTGCATTTTCACCTGGTCCGATCAGGCTGGACTTCGCGACCCTCATCCGCACCTCATCTCATGGCGATCCCGACGTTGACCTTGACGACATCGCCCGGAAGCACAGGCGTGTTTTCATCGGCCGTCATTTCCCGGGCCTTGCCATCCACCTCGCGGACGATCGCGTAGGTCACCGTCGCGGTCTCCTTCGCGGATGTCGCTTCGGCTGCCGACTGCATCAGCGCCTCGCTCATCAGGTCGCGGCTGGTGCCGAGCTTCAGTGTGTTGGTTTCCAGCTCGCGTTCGGTGTTCTGCAGTTCCTGGGCAAGTTGCGCATCCCAGTCATTGCGCAGGTTTGTCTCGTCCTGACCGGCCTTGTTGATGTCCTGGCGCGCCTTGAGCGAGGCTGTGTCAATGTCGAGCAGACCGGCCTGAAGATCCGTCACCTGCTGTTCGATCGACAGGCGGCGGGAACTGACCGCCAAGCCCTTTTCGGTCAGGTTGTAGACCTTTTCCCGGTCGCTCTGAACGAGCTCCAGCTGCCTGGACTGCGTGTCGGACTTCTTTGCAAGCGACTCGATTTCGCTGTTCAGGAGGGTCTTCAAATCGGCGAGCGCCTGCAGCTGCAGCGTCAGGCGCTTGTTGCGCGACTTCATGAGTGCTGTTTCGCTGGCGAGCAACTGATCTGCCTCGGGAACACCTTCGAGCTCCTTCGGCAGACTGATGCTGTCCTTGTCCGCAATCTCCGCCTGCAGGCGGGCACGGCGTGCGAGCAGGCGGTTACGTTCGGCGATAAGAACCGACGCATCTCCCTCGGAACGGATATAGTCGCGCGCGACGCGCTGCCCCGGATCGGGACGACGCATTCCGCCTCCGAGACTTAGGGCTTTCAACACGGTCATACCGGGCACATAGGCGTACTGTCCCGGAGACTGAATCTCACCGGAGATATAGATCGGTCGGTACTGCGCGATCTCGACGGAGGCGGAGGGACGGTCGCGCAGCCCGAACAGTTGCTGCATCTTTTCGCCGATCTCTGCGGAGACTTCCTCGGTCGTCTTGCCGGATGCGGCGAGTTCACCGAGAAAGGGCAGCGAGACCTTGCCCGAAGCGCCGACCGTGTAATCGCCACTGACGGCCGACCAGTCCCGGACAGCCCCTTCCGCCGTCTGCCACTCGGCGACGCGGACCCGCAGCTTGTCCATGACGCCGAGATGATACTCTTCGGCGCGCAGCGTGCCGTGAAAGGCAAGAACCGCGCACAGCGAGAGGGCGAGCGGCCAAACCAAAGCTCTCGAGCCGGCGTCTTTCGACGTCCGGCGGTAGATGAAAGTATGCATGCGATACCCCGTTTTCTTTTCTGTCGTCTCGTCCGGCGGCATGGCCGCCGGACGTCAGTAGCTTCCGCGCGACAGGCAGACGGCGGGGACCGTTCGGCCTACGATGATGAGGTCGTTAATGAGCGACCAGTTCTGTACATAGTGAGAATCGAGCGCGACGCGCGAAGCATAGGAGACGTCGTTGCGGCCGCTGACCTGCCAGAGGCCGGTGAGACCGGGACGACTTTGCAGATAGAACTGGGCGGCGACCTCATAGAGTTCGAGCTCCTCTTCCACGACAGGGCGCGGTCCGACCACGCTCATCTCACCTCGGATGATGTTGATGAGCTGCGGCAGCTCGTCGAGACTGAGTTTGCGGAGCACACTGCCGACAACGGTCACCCGCGGATCGTCTTGCAGCTTTCGGGTGGTGCGCCATTCCTCGTAGGCGGCCGGATTGTCTCGCAGATACTCCTGCAATATCCGATCCGCATCCTCCCGCATGGTTCGGAATTTCAGGCAGTGGAAGCTCCGGCCACTATGCCCGACACGGCGGTGGCCGTAGAAGACCCGGCCGCCGTCCGAGAATTTGACGAGAGCCGCGATCAGAAGAAAAAGAGGGCTGAAAAGCAGCAGCGCCGCCGAGGCGGCGACAATATCGAAAACCCTCTTGGATACCCCCCCAACCGGCGGCGTGCCGGCCTCAAGCGTGTGCAACAACGGCGAACTGGCCGATCGAGTCGCGTACTTCATAGAGATGACTCCATTTACGTTGGCGATTGGTCGGTCCCTGGGGACGCGACCCGTATCCAAGACGGAGTGTGTGGTCAGATTTTGTCTTGCTGCGCCACCGGCACCCGGAAAAGGTTCCCTCCGAACCCCGTGCCCCCTTCGCCGGCCACTCGCGGTCGGTCCGATTACTGGTCCTTCCAACTAGAGCCATCGTCTCCGCCCGTCCGAGGACGAGATGATCCGATCATTAATACTCTGTAACATTATATTAATTCATAAATTCCGAAATCGGCGGCTTACGGTATACAGGTTCCGGCACCCGGCATTCTGGCAGAGGCGTCCGGAACACAGGAAAACGGCCGCTGCTGAAGAATATTTTTGCGGCGCATCATTATGTTGCGCCGCACATTTTTCAATTCGAACTTTCTAAAATTGTAACAAAACGTGATTGCAGAGGCACTGATTTCCCGCCTTGGTAGCGCAACTCCCGGCGTCACAAATACGATTTCATGCAACCAAAGCGGGCTTCGAGCGTTCAATTGAGAGGCCACAGCGCTGCTCTGTGGCGAATCTGAGGCAACAAAACGAGGATGTGCGCCTTTTTACCTCCACCTCGTAACACAACCGAAAGGACGTGAGCCTATGTTGCAGAACAGGGGAGAATTCCCGACTTTCCAAGGGCATGCACGTTGAAACGACGGGCGATGATCAATATATTCGTTTGAGCCTTAAGAGGAGAAGGCGATCCGGCGATGAATACTACGTCACTCGACTCGGATATGAGGTGACCAGATGTATGGACCTCGTGTCATGATGAGCATGGTGGGTGTCCTGATCGTTTTCGGTCTGGTCACCTATGCCTTGACCGGCTCCTTCACCACTACCCTGATTCAGACGGCAGTGAGCGCCGTATTGCTGCAGGTCGGGTATTTCCTGGCGGTTCTTTATCTGGTCGCCAAGGAGGCGCGGCAGCGCAAATCCGACTTAGAAACGTCTGCGACGGACGACAAACCGAAGAGCACCCCGGTCTCGCGTCTCAACAATCCCGGCCCTTCCAAGCTCTGAGCTTCCACGAAACGCAGCGTCGCCTCGTAACCGCCGCATGCCCTGTTTGCGTCATGATCGTCCGCCACTCTCCGGTAGAGCCTTTCGAGTGCTCACCTCGCCCGTCAACCGGTTCAGGAGTGTGGCATGCCTCAAACACAGGCCATCTGCGTCGTCATCGCGGCCAGGAATGCATCGACAACGATAGAAAGAGCCGTCGCGTCCGCCCTTGCGGAACCCGAGACCGCCGAGGTCGTCGTCATCGATGACGGCTCCACCGACGCTACATCGACGGCCGCACAGACGGCGGACGACGGCAGCGGTCGGCTCCGAATCCTGCGCTTCGAGAGAAACCGCGGGCCCGCCGCCGCACGCAACGCCGCGATCGCATGCTCATCCTCTCCCTTCATCGCCATTCTCGACGCCGACGATTTCTTCCTTCCGGGCCGGTTCGGCAGGCTCCTCGCCGAGGATGGGTGGGATTTCGTCGCCGACAATATCGCATTCATCGAGGAGTCGCGCGTGACGGGCACACCTCCAACGATACCGGATTTTCATCCGCAACCGCGGATGATCGATCTTGAGAGCTTCATTGAGGGCAATATTTCAAGACGCGGGGTACGTCGCGGCGAGATCGGCTTCCTGAAACCGGTGATGCGCCGCGCCTTCCTCGAGTCCAATGACCTGCGGTACCGCGAGGATCTTCGCCTGGGCGAGGATTACGAACTCTATGCGCGCGCCCTCGCAAAGGGGGCCCGCTATCGCCTGATTCACGCTTGCGGTTACTGTGCCGTGGTGCGGAGCGACTCGCTCAGCGGGCGTCACCGCACCGAGGATCTGCGCCGTCTCTATGAAGCCGACCGCGCAATCCTTGCCGACAGCTCCCTTTCTGGCGGGATGGTCGCCGTGATCCGGCGGCATGAGCGGCACGTTCGGGCGAAATATGACCTGCGCCGCTTCCTTGATCTCAAGAGGGACGAGGGCGCGTTCGCCGCGCTCCGCTACGCGTTCGCCCGCCCTGCGGCCCTTCCGGCCATTGCCGGCGGCATTCTCGCGGACAAGACGGAGCAGTTCCGCCGTCCGCCGGGTATCGGCGCGGCAGGGCACCGCGACTCGCCGGGCCTGCGCTACCTACTCTCTGCGGTACCTGTTTCCGCTCAGAGGTAGTCGCGGCGCACCCGCTCGAGTTCGGCCGCGAACCGTTCCTTGCGTTCACTCAGGAGCGCGTCGCTGCTCATCTGTGGCGTCGCCCGGCTCGCCTGCCAGAGTGCAAGCGTCGAGGGAGCGGCGAGCGCATGCTTGGCCGCCGTGCGCAGTGAGGTCTGGCGGGGCTCGCGATTGAGAACGGCGACATCGCCGAGATCGGAGCGACGGACCTCACTTCCGGCGGGGACATTTTCCCTGAAATCGACGCCCCAGAACCTCGCTCCCTTGATGATCGCCTCGGCGCGGCTGGAGACGGGAACCTGGCGAGGGTGGTAGGAAACGCCGAGCGTGGAGGCCCAATCCCGCCACTTGAAGCTGTTGATGCTGCGCGACGTCGTCACCGCAACCCATGGGATTCGAAACGCATCCCCAAGGATCGCGCCGTGCATGGATTCGGCCACCACCATCTCGGATGCCGCAATCTCGCGGATCACCTCCCCGGCTTCCCCGCGCGGATCGATATAGTTGAGCCCTACCGTCTCGCAGATCGCCGGCCACAAGCCGGCGACGGCCGATTCCCAATGGGGCACGAAGCTCTTGCGATGCTTCTTTTCGATATTGCGAAACTCCGGCATGTCGGCGACCATGACCGCCGGATCGACAATGCCTTTTTCGAGAGGGAGGCCTGCGGCCTCGGCGGTGAGCGGTCCGCGCACGCAGCGGACGTCCCACTCGTCTCCGTCGGACATGTCCGGCAAGGTCCCGTAGCCGAAGCCGCTGCCGACGACGAGCTTGCGTATTCCGGACGGCAGCAGCGCGCAGTCGAGGACTGTGCCGACCCCGACGAGCAGGACGTCGGGGTGAACATCACGAAAGCCGGGGAGCAGGTGATCCCATAGCCACAGGTTCAGGTCGTCGCCGAAATTGCCGTACTGCGATTGCCAGTAGAAGGGCTGCATCTGATCTGATCCTCCAGGTTGCCGCAGGGGCCGCGAGAAAGCGGTCCCGCCGGACGGCGGAAAACATTTCGAAATCAATTGGCGGATGACTGACGAACGAGTTTACCGACCGCCAGCTGCATGACACTCTGCAGGATGGCGGGATCGCGCCAGAACCATCGTGCGAGCAGGCTGACCTGTGGGACTTTGCGTCGCTTGACGAGGCGAGCCTGGCTCCAGAGTGCCTGCCTTCGCGCCGTTTGCTTGTAGCTTCGGATGGAGGCGACCTCGTCCGGGCGCCCCTGAAAACGGCCCTCGAGCGTGTCGAGCGCCACCCACGTGTTGAACTGCTGCTTGAGGAACTGCGGCGAGTCGTTGTCGATGCTGTGGAAGATATTGACGCCCTCGCCGCGGACCGCACCGGCTGCATCGCAGAGGACCGTCCGACGGGCGGCAAGCACGCTATCGCAGAAGAAGAGGACGTCTTCAGCGGCGAGACGCAGTTCCGCCTCGAAGCGCACGGTCTCGAAGAGCGGCCGCCCTAGAACCATGCACGACAAGTGTAGAAAGCTCCAGTTCTTGAGCATGACCCGTGACAGTTCCGGCAGCTCGATCATCAGCGGATCGTCGGAAAGGCGCACCGCCCGTTCGCTCCGTTCGAGCTCTGCCATGCCGAAGTGATAATAGAAGGCATCGCCGCCGGTGATCGAGGCGAAATAACAGTCCGCTCCGAACTGCGTCATCGCCACAAAGGCGTTCTGCAGGTGATCAGGCGTCCACAAATCGTCGGAATCAAGAAAGGCGACAAAGTCGGCGTCACCCGGCACATGCTCGAGGCCGGTATTGCGCGCACCGCCGGGTCCAGCGTTAGCCTGACGGATGACCGTGATCCGGTCGCGCGCTTCGGCGGGAAGCGGTGCAAGCTCGTCAGCGACCGGATAGGGCGACTGGTCATCGACCACGATGACATGGAAATCACGGTAGGTCTGGGCAAACACAGAACCGAGCGCGCGTCTGAGAATGCCCGGCTCCTTCTGATAGTACGGAATGATAACTGAAAACTTCGCCATCTTTTTGCCCCTGCAGTTTACCTAAAAGAGGTTGCCTGGCCTCCTCCAGACAGGTTGCGGCTCTCGCCCGGCGCTTACGTCTTTGTCGTCGTCGTTCGCTGGTTCGTCTACAAAGGATGTCGTCATGCCCCCAGCAGTGAACGCGAAATCGGTGACCCGTAACGTCGGCTGGAGCGTCCTATCCAAGACAGGGACATTCGGGCTTAAGTTTGTCACCGTGCCGATTTTGGCCCGCATCCTGTCACCCGACGAGTTCGGCGCGGTCGCCGTCGCGCTCGCCGCCGTTCAGTTCCTCGCGATGATCGGCGGGGCCGGATTTGCCTCCGCACTGATACTCCAGGAGGACGAGGACGCAGTCACGGTCCACTCCGTCTTCTGGACAAATCTCGCGATTTCGGCGCTGCTGGCCTTCGTCATCTATGTCTACGCGGAACCCATTGCCGGCATGTTGGGAGCCACGGAGGCCGCCTACCTCCTGCGGACGATGTGTCTGCTGATTCCCCTGCAACTCGGCGGCGACGTCGCCTATGCGCTTCTTGCCCGGCGCATGCAGTTCTCCAAGGACGCGCTCTGGAGCATGATCTCGGAGTCGCTCGGCGCCGCGATCGCGCTGGTGCTTGCGCTCGCGGGCGTCGGTGTGTGGGCGCTGGTCGCACAACTCTTCTCCTCCGCCCTCATCCGCATCTGGGGTCTCTACGCCGTCTCGGGCTATCGCCCGGGATTCGCCTTCAGCATTCGCCGCGTGCTCGCGCTCACCCGTTTCAGTCTCGGCATGATGGGCTCCGAGGTCGCCAATTTCGTTACGTTCCAGTCGCCGATGGTGGTGATCTCCCGCCATCTCGGTTTGGCGGATGCGGGGGCCTATTCCGCGGCCAACCGATTCTCGAGCATTCCGAACCAGGTGGTGTTGTCCGCGGTCATGGGCGTTCTCTTCCCGGCCTTCAGCTCGATGATGCATGATCGCGAACGGCGGTCACAGGCGCTGATGCTGAGCACGCAGGTGACGACCGTGCTGCTCGCCCCGATGATGTTCGGTCTCTGGGCGGTCGCAGAACCTGCAATGCGCGTGCTGTTCGGCGAACAGTGGGCTTATGCCTGGCCTGTGCTCGGCCTGCTTGCCATATCCAAGGGTATTCTTACGCCCTGCAGTACCTTCATTCCCTATTTGAAGGGCATCGGCCGTGGGGGCGTCCTCTTCTGGTGGGCGCTCCTGCGCGCGGCCGTCACCACTGCCGCCGTCGCGGCCGGAGCGTTGCGGGGATCGCTGGTCGAGGCGATGATCGCGCTCTGTATCGTCAACGCAATCGTCCTTGCCGGCTACTCATGGATCGTCTTCAGGGCCGACGACAAGCCGTTCCTGCGCGGTTTCCTCCAGGCGAGTCGCCCCATGTTCACCTCGATCGTCATGGCGGTCGCGGTGCGGGCGCTTCTTGATACCTACGGGCACCTCGTCCCCCATCCGGCGCTCCAGATGATGGTTGGTATCCTTGCCGGAGGCGTGATTTACGCGGTTCTCATCCTGCTCACCGAACGGCCCCTGCTGCGGACGCTTGTGGCGCTTGCCCGCAAGACCGCACCCGCCGCAGAGCCGGCGGCGGCGCTCGCGGAATAGGATTCGGCGATGCGTGCCTCAATTGGGGCACGATCTATTCCATTGGGACCCGGTCATTGAGACGGTGCGGGCCTTCCGGGCTTCTCACGAAGAAAAAATCTGGCTGCCAACGGCCGTTATTGCCCCGATGTACAACCATATCGTTGATTATCGTAACCGTCTGCAATCCTGCGTTTTTTGACGATATTCAAGAGTTCAAGACCTTTCCTGGGCAGGGAACCTCATCAGAACAATTGTGCAGCGCAACATAATCGGCGGCGTTTTCTCGCTGCACTGCCATATTTTCTACCTCTTCACACCCCTAGCTTAGGGATGCGGGCTCAAGTCTGCTCTGGTTGAAACGGCTGCTTAGGGGGAGCGGCCCAATAGGGGTGACTGCCATCGTGAACGTCGACGCGAACGTCTCATCGCGGATCAATCTGATGCGGCTCCTGCTGATCGCAGGGATCGTTTTCGTCCACATACCTTACGATCCGCAAAGAAGTCCCTATCTCGGGAGCTATGGCACCGTGGATTGGCTGCGAGTCTATCTCGGAGACAGCCTCTTCCGGATCGGTGTTCCGTGCCTCAGCGCGATCTCCGGCTATCTGCTTTTCCGCCGCGGCCTTACGCAGTTCGACTACCGCAGGGTACTCGGCAGCAAGGCGGTGACGGTCCTTCTTCCTTTCATGATCTGGAACAGCGCTTTTCTGCTCCTCGTCTTCGCGGCCCAGAGAAACGGCGTTGCCGTCGGCTACCTTCCGGACGTCGCAGGTGCCCCGCCGCACGAACTGGCGAGCCTCGCCTTTGCCGTCCAGGACTGGCCGATCAACCTGCCGCTCTATTTCCTGCGCGACCTGCTGCTCTGCATCGCGCTCTCTCCACTTCTCGGACAGCTTGTCATGCGCTTTCCGCATCTCACGCTGGCCTTGTTCCTGGCCTATGCCGTGCTGCCGGTCCCGAACCTGATCTTCCTGAAGAAGTCGATCCTGTTCGGTTTCAGCCTCGGCATCTATGCCTCGCTTCACCAGATCGACATCAAGCGTCTCGACGAGCACGCCATGTCCATAACGCTCGCCGTCGGCGCGGCGTCGCTGCTGTTGGCGGCAGGACTTTACGCAACCGGGCCCGAATATCCTCTATGGCTCGAAATGTTGCGCAATCTCACGGCAATTGCCGGCATTCTCGGCGCCTGGGCACTGTCGAGCCTCCTCGTCCGTACCCGCTTCGGGACCCGGCTCGCGTCCGGCGGCGGCCTGAGCTTCTGGATCTTCTGCGGCCACTACCCACTCCTCATCCTCCTATGGATGGCCTGGAACCGGATGGGCTCGGTTTCCTATCCACTCTTCTATCTCACGGCGCCGGTGCTGACGCTGGTGTTCCTGACCACGACCCACGGCCTTGTGAAACGCGCAACTCCCGGGCTTCACGCCATCCTCACCGGCAACCGGACAGACCGCGGCCGCGAGCGACGTTATCCGCCGAGCGAGGCCGTGGCCTCCCGCTCCGAATACTCTTCGTAGGCAAAGGTGAAAGACGATGACATTTCTCCGCAAGACAGAATGCCACCGCCTTGCAATCATCGGCCTCCTGGCACTGGCGCCAACCGCCGCCGGTGCTCAGGAAGGCGTGACCGGGGCATCTTTCGTCGAAACCTTCGACAAGCTCGATACTTCGTTCTGGTTCGTGTCGGACGGCTGGAACAACGGTGCGCACCAGAACTGCACCTGGTCGAAGTCGCAGGTATCCGTGGCAGGCGGGCTCCTGACATTGACGCTCGACCAGAAGGAGACCGGCGACCGCGATTATGCCTGCGGCGAGATCCAGACTCGTAAGCGGTACGGCTACGGGACCTACGAGATCCGGATGAAGGCGGCAACCGGACCTGGCCTGAACTCCGCCTTCTTCAGCTATATCGGCCCCGCCGACAAGAAGCCGCATGATGAAATCGACTTCGAGGTGCTCGGCAGGGACACGTCGAAGGTTCAGGTCAACCAGTACGTCTCTCGCAAGGGTGGCAACGAGGCTCTGGTCGACGTGCCCGGCGGCGCCGACACAGGCTTCAACGACTATGCCTTCGTCTGGGAGAAGGACCGGTTGCGCTTCTTCGTCAACGGCGAAATGGCCCACGAGGTCACGGATCCGACAAAGCTGCCGGTCAACGCACAGAAGATCTTCGTGAGCCTCTGGGGCACCGACACTCTCAAGGACTGGATGGGCAATTTCGCTTTCTCCGGCCCGGCGCGGATGCAGATCGAACAGGTCGCATTCACGGCCGCAGGCGACAAGTGCCAGTTCGAGGGCTCTCTCGTCTGCAAGCTGAAGTGAACCGCCCCTGTCCTGGAGAACGGATGCAATGACGCTTCACGTGCTTTACCTCGTCCATGATCTCGCCGACCCCGCCGTTCGTCGCCGGGTGCTGATGCTGTCGGCTGGTGGCGCGCGGGTAACGCTTGCCGGCTTCCGCCGCGGCGACAATGCGCTGGCAGCGGTGGAGGGTCTGCGGCCAATCGAACTCGGCGTCACTGCCGACGGCCGCTTCGCGCAACGTCTCGGCGCGGTGGGAAAGGCCTGCATCAGCATCAGCCGGGAGCTTCGTGACGTGGCCAGGCCGGACGTCATCATCGCACGCAATCTCGAAATGCTCGCGGTCGCCAACCGGGCAGTCACGGCCTTCGGCGGCCGTGTTCCGATCGTGTACGAGAGCCTCGACATCCATCGTCTCCTGCTCCGCGGCGATTTCGTCGGTCGCGTTTTGCGCGGTGCGGAAGCGCGTCTCGGGCGAAAAGCAAAGCTTCTGATCACCAGTTCCCCGGCCTTCGTCGAGAACTATTTCCGCCCCCTTTCCGGGCTCGACCTCCCCGTTCTCCTCCTGCAAAACCAGGTCCTGGCGCTCGGGGAGGAGGACGACGCTCCGCCGCCGGCGCGGCAACGCAGGAAGGGCGATCCGTGGCGGGTCGGCTGGTTCGGGGCGCTGCGGTGCAGCCGTTCGCTGGCGATGCTCTCGACGCTTTCACGCGTCACGAGCGGACGAGTCGAGATCGTCCTGCGCGGCCGCCCCGCGCGATCGGAGTTGAAAGACTTCGACGATGTCGTCGCGGCAGAGCCCTACATGACCTTCGAAGGTCCTTACCGCAACCCCGAGGATCTCCCGGCGATCTATGCCGGCGTGGACTTCGTCTGGACCATCGATTTCTTCGAGGAGGGCCAGAACTCCACCTGGCTGCTGCCGAACCGCCTGTACGAAGGTTGCCGCCACGGTGCGGTACCGATCGCCCTTGCCGGCACGGAGACGGCTCATTTCCTCGAGGACAGGAAAATCGGGCTCGTGCTTCCCGATGCTGATGGCTCCCGCCTTCAGGAGCTGTTCGAAGGCATGGATGAAGAGAGCTATCGGCACGCTTTCGAGGCCGTGGCCAAACAACATCCTTCTCTCTGGAGCGTGCGGCGCGACGACTGTGAAGCCTTCGTCAGACGGCTCGCGACGCTTTCGACCAATACGGACGGTGCTGCAACCGTGGCAGTGACCCGTTCCCCAACCTATCGCGATCAAGGAGGACTATCATGACGGGCGAACAGCTGAAGCCGGTGCGGTGCCTCATCGCCATACCCTGCCTCAACGAGGCGGGGCACATAGAAGCGGTCATCGCCAACTTGCACAAGGCACTCGCCGACCTCGACGCCCGGATCATCGTCGCCGACGGCGGCAGCACAGACGGAACCCGTGAGATCGTCCAAAGGATCGAGCGCGAGAATCCCAAAGTGACACTTCTCACCAACCCGGGAAAAATCCAGAGTGCGGGGGTCAATCTCGCGGTCGCGACCTACGGTCTTGATTGCGACTATCTGATCCGCATCGACGCCCATGGCGGCTACCCGGAAGACTACTGCCAGACGCTGGTGGCCGAGGCACTCACCACGGGAGCGGATTCCGTCGTGGTCGGCATGCGGACCGTCGGGTTCGGACTGTTCCAGAAGGCGACGGCGCTTGCCCAGAACTCGCGTCTCGGCAACGGCGGTTCGCGTCACCGCATCGGTGCCGCCAGCCACTGGACCGATCACGGTCACCACGCGCTGATGAAGATTGCCGTCTTCCGCAAGATGGGCGGCTACGACGAGGCGTTCAACCATAACGAGGATGCGGAGCTCGACTATCGGCTGAACCAGGCGGGATACCGCATCTGGATGACCGACAAGACCAGCATGGTCTACTATCCGCGGACCAATCCGGTCTCGCTCTACCGGCAATATTTCGGCTACGGCCGCGGCCGCGCACGCAACTTCCTGAAGCATCGCTCATGGCCGAGCATCCGCCAGATGATCCCGCTTTCAGTTGTTCCGGTGACCGTCGGCGCAGCGCTCGCCGTCTTCAACGCCGCCGCCGCCATTCCGTTTGCTCTGTGGGCCGCCGCCTGCCTTGGCTACGGCGCCTGGCTGGCGATCGGGGACCGCAATCCGCACGGACCGCTCGCGGCCATCTCCGCGATGGTCATGCATTTCGCTTGGTCCGCCGGCTTCTGGCGCGAGGTGATCGCGGCCCGCAATCGCACGCCGGTCCGGGCGACGGGCGGGGAGATGTCGCGATGACACAGCTTCAGTCCATAGAAGCAGCGGCGGCAACGCGGATCGACATCGGCGTCTGCACCTTTCGGCGGCAGACGCTCGAGAGAACGCTGCTGTCGCTCGCAACCATCGATATCCCGGAAGGTGTCACCCTTCGCGTCATCGTCGCCGACAATGACGTAGAGCCGAGCGCAGAACCGCTCGTCGAACGGATAAGACGGCGGCTGCCATACGACCTTTCCTATGTTCATTGCCCCGCCGGCAACATCTCGATCGCGCGCAATGCTTGCCTCGACGAGGCGACTGGCGACTACCTCGCTTTCATCGATGACGACGAGACTGCATCCGAATACTGGCTCTCCAACCTGCTTGCGACAGCCCGAACGAGCGGCGCCGATGCGGTTCTCGGCCCCGTCGCGGCACGTTACGACGAACGCGCACCGGGCTGGATGCGGCGTGGGGACTTCCATTCGACCCGGCCGGTCTGGGTCGGCGGTGAAATCCGCACCGGCTATACCTGCAATGTCCTGCTGCGGCTCGGATCACCGGTCGTCGCGGGACGCCGCTTCAATCTCGCCCTCGGCAAGAGCGGCGGGGAGGACACTGCGTATTTCACGCAGATGAACCGGGCCGGCGGCAAGATCGCCTTCTCGCCCGTGGCGCTGGTGTTCGAACCCGTGCCGGAGCAGCGGGCGCGGTTCGGCTGGCTTGCTGTCCGGCGCTATCGCATGGGTCAGACCCACGGCCGCCTTCTGGCGGAGGGCACGTCGGCAACCGCGCGCCCGCTGCAGATCACCCTCGCCGCCGCGAAGTCCGGCTATTGCGCGGCCGCGGCACTGCTCTTCGCGCCTCTTGCCGTGCCGCGGAACCGATATCTCCTGCGGGCCATTATGCATGCCGGCGTCGTCACCGGTCTGGCGGGCGCCCGCATCATTCATCAATACGGAAAGCTGGAGGCGAGCACCCCATGATCGAGCCGACGTGTGACGTCACTGTCGTGATCGCCGCCTTCAATGCCGAGGCGACGATCGAGCGCGCGGTGGTGAGTGCACTGATGCAGGACGATGTCAGCGTCGAGGTCATCGTCGTCGACGACTGCTCCCGCGACGCGACCCGCGAGATCGTCCTGGCGATCGACGATCCCCGCGTCCGTCTGATCGCGCACGAGCGCAACAAGGGACCGGGCGGGGCGCGCAACACGGCGTTCGACGCCGCCTCGGGCCGGTGGCTCGCCGTCCTCGACGCCGACGACACAATCTACGGCGACCGTCTTTCCCGTCTCGTCCGCCAAGCGGAGGAGATGAGCGCCGACGTGATCGTCGACAATCTCGATATCGTTTCGCCGCAGGGCGCGCGCCGCGCCATGTTCCCCGCGGCCGAGCTCTCCCGTCAGCCGTGGATGACACTCGAAGCCTTCATCTCCTCGAATGTGCTCTTCCAGTCGACCTATAACTACGGCTACATGAAGCCCGTCTTCAGGCGCAGTTTCCTCGAAGGACACGGGCTGCGCTTCAACGAGAGCCTGAAGATCGGCGAGGACTACATTCTGCTCGCATCAGCCCTCGCCGCCGGCGGCCGGTGCGCCGTTAACCCCCGTGTCGGCTATGCCTATCATCTCACGGACGGTTCGATCTCGAGCGTTCTCAAGCGCCATCACGTCGAAGCCATGCTCGCAGCCGACGCGGCCTTCGTTCAGTCCTATCCGCTCGACACGGCAACCCTCAGGGCGCAGCAGCGGCGCAGACGAAGTCTGGAGCAAGCCCGCTCCTTCCTCGCTTTGATCGACCATTTCAAGCAGGGAGCCGTCGCTCCGGCCATCGTCACCGCACTTCGCGATCCGCTGGCGCTCAGACATCTGAGAATGCCGATTGCAGCGCGGCTGCGGCGACTGATCGGCCCGCCCTCTTCAGCGCCGCGAAAAGATCCACCCCGGGCAACAGGCCCACACACTAGCAAAGGATAGTGCCATGGACCCAGTGAGGACCGTCAGGAAAGCCGTAATCCCCGTCGCGGGTAACGGAACCCGTTTTCTGCCCGCCACGAAGGCGATGCCGAAGGAAATGCTGACCATCGTCGACCGTCCTGTCGTCCAGTATGCGGTTGACGAGGCGCGCGAGGCCGGCATCGAGCAGATCATCTTCGTCACCGGCCGCAACAAGCAGGCGATCGAGGACCATTTCGATGATGCGCCGGAGCTGATCTCCTCGCTGACCCGGTCGGGCAAGACGGCGCAGGTCTCCGAACTCGCCGACATGTTGCCGACCGCAGGCTCGGTAAGCTTCACGCGCCAGCAGGCGCCGCTCGGTCTCGGCCATGCGGTCTGGTGCGCCCGCGAACTCGTCGGCGACGAACCCTTCGCACTGTTGCTGCCAGACATGATTTCCTACGGCGTCCGCGGCTGCCTGGCGGGCTTGATGGATCTCTACCACGCCGCAGGCGGCAACATCCTCGGCGTCGAGCAGTGTGCGCCGGAAGACACGTCGAAATACGGAATCGTCGGCAAGGGGACGGGCGTGCCCCACGGCTTTGCCGTAACCGAAATGGTGGAGAAGCCCCAGCCGAGTGCAGCCCCGTCGAACTACTACCTGAACGGCCGCTACATCCTTCAGCCTGAGATCTTCGGAATCCTCGCCCATCAACCCCGAGGTGCCGGCAACGAAATTCAGCTGACGGACGCGATGGTGACCTTGTCGGAAAGCCAGCCGTTCTATGCCCATCCCTACGAGGGGCGTACCTTCGACTGCGGCTGCAAGCACGGCTTCATCGAGGCCAACGTGGCCTTCGCCCTCGCGCGCGACGATATCAGCGGGCTGGTGTTCGATTCCGTCCGCGACATGGTCTTGTCTCACGAAGGCCGTATCCGCGCTGCATAGTGCCGACCTGCCGGCGCGTCGCCGGCGAAAGACGACGAGAGCGGTCCGGACGCGATCCGGGCCGCCCACCCGACACCAGATGAAGGCGCAGCTATGCACCAGCGAACCATTCCCCTGAACGGCGTATTGTCCCGCGAGAAGGACGATTCCGACTCCTTCATTGACCTCGACCGGCTGCTGGCGGCGGTCCTTCGCAGGGTGGGCATCATCACGCTGACCGCCGCGATCTTCGTCGTCCTCGGCATCGCCTATCTCGTCTTCACGACACCGATCTACACGTCGATGACGCAGATCCTCCTTGATGAAAACCTTTCCCGGTTTGCACAGGAGGAGCAGACCTCGGCACAGGGCAAGCAGCAGGCGGACACACAAATCTCGAGCGCGGTGGAAATCCTGAAGTCGAACAAGCTCGCCCTGAGGGTGGTCGATGATCTCGGCCTCGCAGAAAACGAGACCATTCTCAATCCACCGAAGTCGCTGCCGTCCGTCGTCAAGACCTGGCTGCGCGGCTCCGTCGGCCTCTTCAGCGCGGCGACTGCCGACGACCCCGCGATCGCCGGCGCCCGGCAGAAGGCGGCCGCCCTTCTTCAGCAGGGGATCACGGTCGAACGCGTCGGCCGCAGCTCCGTTGTGGCACTCTCCTACCAGTCGCCCGACCCACAGCTCGCCGCCCGTGTCGCCAAAGGCTACAGTGATGCCTATCTCGCCGACCAGCTGAACGCGAATTTCGAAGCAGCCGAGCGCGCATCCGTCTGGCTTCAGGAGCGTCTCGACAGCCTGAGAGAGCGCGCGCAGGCAGCCTCTCTCGAGGCGGAGCGCTACAAGGCGGAGAACGGGCTAACCTCGGCACGCGGAGAGCTGATGTCGGAACAGCAGCTTTCCGACCTCAATAGCCAGCTCATCATCGCCCAGGCCGACGCGGCGCGCGCCTCGGCGCGTTACAACCAGTTCAAGGCGATCATCGACCAGGGACGCGACAACGCGGTCAAGAATGCGACAGCAGCTTCCGGTGATTCCGACAACGCCGTGATCCAGGATCTTCGCACCCGCTATCTGTCGATAGAGCGACGGGAAAAGGACATCACCGCGAGCTTCGGCGCCGACCATCCGCAGGCTGTAGCCCTGAAGGCGGAGAAAGACGATGTCGCCCAGCAGATCTTTCAGGAGATGCAGCGACTGACGGAACGCTACCGCAACGAATTCGAGGTCACGCAGTCCCGTGAGCAATCCCTTCGCAAGAGCATAGAGGGTGTGACGGGCAAGAACTCCGAAGCCAACCAGTCCATGGTGCGGCTCAGGGAACTGGAGCAGCGCGCGACCGCGCTCAAGTCGCTCTACCAGTCCTATCTCGACCGCTACGAGCAGGCCTCGCAGCAGCAGTCCTTCCCGATCGCAGAGGCGCGCGTGATCTCCGAGCCGGGCGTGCCGGTCTCTCCGTCGAGCCCGAAGAAGACCCTGGTTCTGGCGCTTTCGGCCGTGCTCGGCCTCATGGCCGGCGGCGCGCTCGCCTTCGTCCAGGAGATGCGAGAACGGTATTTCCGGCTGGAAAGCGACGTCCGGTCGACGCTTGGCCAAACCTCTCTAGGTTATTTGCCGCTGGTCGGCGCCACGCCCGAAACGCCTCTGCAGCGCCTGCGTGCGGCGCTCGACCGCCGACGGGGACGCCCCGCGCCGCCACCGGCCCACATGCCGCTCGAACGCATGACGCGCATCGTGCTGGACACGCCGCGATCGGCTTTCGCGGAGACATTGAGGAACGCCAAGCTCGCGACCGACATCGTGCTGCAGGGTCGTCCCAGCCGGGTGATCGGCATCGTGTCGGCCATGCCCGGGGAAGGCAAGACGACGGTTGCCGCAAACTTCGCGGCACTGCTCGCGGCTTCGGGTAAAAAGACGCTTCTGATCGACGCGGATCTGCGCAATCCCAAGCTCAGCCGGATGCTGAAACCCGTTCCAAAGGCGGGCCTCGTGGAAGCCGTGCTCGGCGACATCACATGGACGAACGCAGTCAGGGTCGACCAGCAGTCCAAGCTCGCCGTTCTTCCGGTCGCCCCGCGCCCGAACGGCGACACCCATCCCCACACAAACGAGCTGCTCGCCTCGCCGGGCATGGCGAGCATTCTGGAAAACGCTCGCCAGATATTCGACTACGTCATCGTCGATCTGGCGCCGGTCGGACCGGTCGTCGATGCGAAAGCCTTTTCGGCCCACGCCGACGGCTTCATCTATGTTGTCGAATGGGGCAAGACGCCGAGCCGGCTGGTCGCAGACCTTCTCGCCGCCGAGCCGCACATTGCTGCAAAGATTCTCGGCGTGCTGCTCAACAAGACCGACATGACGCAGCTCGCCAAGTACAGTGATTTCGGCGGGCAGGAGAAATTCCGGCGGGAGTACGACAAATACTACTGATCACACGAACGGCAGCCTCCGCCGCACGCATCTACATGTTCGGCGGAGGCTGTGTTGCGTCCGGGGTTCAGCGATAGCGATCCGAACGCCCGACGCTTTCGTAGACGAAGCCATGGTCGGCGACGTGCCCCGGCGAGTATATGTTTCGCAGGTCGACCAGGACCGGTGCATTCATCAGGTCCTTCAGCTTCGGGAAGTCGAGGGAACGGAATTCTTCCCATTCAGTAATGATCACCAGCGCATCCGCCCCGCGTGCCACGCCTTCCGCATCGTCGCGATAGTCTATCTCGGGCATCAGTTCGCGCGCCGCCTCCATGCCCTCCGGATCGTAGGCCTGCAACAGCGCGCCCTTGTCGAGCAAAGCCTGGACGATCGACAAGGCCGGAGATTCCCGCACGTCGTCGGTATCCGGCTTGAAGGTCAGCCCGAGGATGCCGATCGTCCTGCCGCGGACGTCACCGCCGACCGCCCGTTCGACCTTGCGGGCCATGGCGCGCTTGCGCGTCTCGTTGATGCCGACGATCGTCTCGATGAGACGGATCGGCTTGTTGTGATCCTGGGCGGTCTTCACGAGCGCCAGCGTATCCTTCGGGAAGCACGAGCCGCCATAACCCGGGCCGGCATTCAGGAACTTCCGGCCGATACGGCTGTCGAGCCCCATGCCCAGCGAAACGTCCTGGACGTTCGCCCCGACCTCCTCGCAGAGATCGGCGATCTCGTTGATGTAGGCGAGCTTGAGTGCGAGGAAGGCATTCGCCGCATATTTGGTGAGCTCGGCCGTGCGGCGTGAGGTAAAGAGCACCGGATGCCTTTCGGAATCGAGCGGAGCATAGACCTCGGCCATAACCGCTTTGGCCCGATCATCGTTTGATCCGACCACCACCCGGTCCGGGGCCATGAAGTCGGCGATCGCCGCCCCTTCCCGCAGGAATTCCGGATTGGAGACGACGGCGACGTCGGCATCGGGGTTGACCTCGCCGATGATCCGCTCGAGCTGGTCGCCGGTGCCGACCGGAACCGTCGACTTGGTGACGAGAACGGTGAAACCGCGCAGCGCCTCGGCCACTTCGCGCGTCGCTGAATAGACATAGCTCAGATCCGCATGGCCGTCGCTCTTGCGCGACGGTGTGCCGACGGCGAGGAAAACCACATCCGCATCCGCGACGGGGCCGGCGAGTTCCGTCGTGAAATGCAGTCGTCCGGCCGCGACATTGCGGGCGATCATGTCCTCAAGGCCCGGTTCGTAGATCGGAACCTCGCCGTTGTTCAGCCGGGCAATCTTCGACGCGTCCTTGTCGATGCAGACCACGTCGTGACCGAATTCCGACAGGCATACTCCAGAAACCAGACCGACATAGCCGGTGCCAATGATCGCTATCCGCAAGATGCACTCCACTCGCAAAGAACCACCCGGACGCCGCTGGATGCGACATTGCCGGGAAGGCAGCACGGTCAACCAAATCCGGCTGCAAACAAACGTTCCGGAAGGCGGAACGGCTTCTGGATTAGCGCAATCGGACGGAAAAACCAAGCATTAGCGCGGGAGTATAAGCCTTCCGGGCTAGCACGGGCGGGCGGGTTCGCATGCCCGCCCAACCTCACGGATTCGAAAGAAAAAAGCGCCTACCAAGGCCCGCCGCGCCGCACGCACCCTAAGCCCAAATCGCTACATGCCATTGGGACCGGGACCCCTGATATCATCGCTGGACAAACGGACCACGCGTATTCTTCCGTCAACGATGACGCGATCTGCACCGGAAACACGACCACCCACACGAATAACGTCAGGCGCGAAACATCCCACCTCGTTGACGTTTACGTCAATGTCAGATAGACGTGTTCTGTCTTGAACGGCGAGATCAAACGCATACTCTCGCCGTTGGGCAATGAGGAGGAAATGCGCGCCGCCCGCGAGGGCGAAGCGTAAGAAGCGATCGGGGAGGAAAGCATGTCGGACGTATCAAGCCGCCGCAGTGGGCACGCAGCGGAGAGGATTTGGCTTGCTTCCTATCCGGAAAGCGTCCCGGCAGAAATTGCGCCGCTCGAGCATGCTTCGCTTGGAGCCCTTTTCGAAAGCAGCTGCGCCAAATATGCCGACCGGCTTGCCTTTTCGAGCATGGGACGCGGCATGACCTTCCGCGAGCTGGACGCTCAGTCCCGCAAGATAGGCGCCTGGCTACAGGCCCAAGGATTAGCCAAGGGCGACCGCGTCGCCGTGATGACGCCGAACATCCTCCAGAACCCCGTAACGGTCTATGGCATTCTCCGTGCGGGCTTCGTCGTCGTCAACGTCAACCCGCTCTACACGCCGCGCGAACTCGAACATCAGCTCAAGGACTCCGGCGCTAAGGCGATCTTCGTACTGGAAAACTTCGCCCATACGGTGGAGCAGGTTCTGCCGCACCTGCAACTGAAGCACGTCGTGGTCGCGACCATGGGCGACATGCTGGGCCTCAAGGGCCACATCGTCAACTTCGTCGTCCGCAAGGTCAAGAAGCTGGTGCCGGCCTGGTCTATCCCGCAACACAAGAGTTTCCGGCAGGTTTTGGCCGAAGGTGCCCGCCAGACACTGAAACCCGTGGAAATAAAGGGCAGCGATGTTGCCTTCCTTCAGTATACGGGCGGCACGACCGGCGTTTCGAAGGGTGCCACGCTCACACATGCGAACCTGCTCTCCAACAAGGAGCAGATCATGGTGTGGCTCGAGGCGATCTTTACGACCAGGCCGCGGCCGGAGGTCATGACCTTCATCTGCGCCCTGCCGCTCTATCACATCTTCGCACTTACCGTGAATTCGCTGATGGGGATCGCGACCGGCAGCCACAATATCCTGATCGCCAATCCGCGCGACATTCCGGCCTTCGTGAAGGAATTGCAGCAATACAAGGCGCATGTCTTCCCCGGCCTCAACACGCTCTTCAATGCGCTAATGAACAATCCGGACTTCCAGAAGCTCGATTTTTCCTCGTTGCTACTGGTGCTCGGCGGCGGCATGGCGGTGCAGCGGCCGGTTGCCGAGCGCTGGCTCCAGATGACCGGGTGCCCGATCAGCGAAGGCTACGGTCTCTCGGAAACCTCTCCGGTGGCAACCGTCAACCGGCTCGATTCCAGAGAATTCTCGGGCATGATCGGCCTGCCGCTTCCCTCGACAGAGATCGAAATCCGTGACGAGGACGGCAGGACGCTGCCCGTCGGCGATGTCGGAGAAATCTGCATTCGCGGTCCGCAGGTCATGGCGGGCTACTGGCAACGGCCGGAGGAAACGGCAAAGGTCATGACTGACGACGGCTTCTTCCGCTCCGGCGACATGGGCGTGATGGACGAACGTGGCTATGTGAAAATCGTCGACCGCAAGAAGGACATGATCCTGGTCTCAGGCTTTAATGTCTATCCGAACGAGATCGAAGAAGTGGCGGCCATGCATCCGGGCGTTCTGGAATGCGCAGCGGTCGGCGTCCCGGACCAGCACTCCGGCGAGGCCGTCAAGCTCTTCGTGGTGAAGAAGGACCCTGACCTTACGGAGGAAGCACTGAAGGCGCATTTCACTGCAAACCTCACCAATTACAAGCGCCCGCGCTATATCGAATTCCGAAGTGAATTGCCGAAGTCGAACGTCGGCAAGATCTTGCGCCGAGAACTGCGTCCGAACACTTGAACTAGGTCCGCGGACGACGGCGGCGCCGTCGGTTCGTAACTGTGCCGCATCGGTCTCACCCAACTCCAGAATATCGCCGGCCGGGGCCAGCGCGCATGAACCCGCCTTGATCGCTCATGGGCGTCAGACTAGTGTCCTGCTTCCGAAAAGCCGAAGGACACTTGCGGCTCCATGATTCTGGCGTGGTGTTCGGATTTGCAGGTTACCCTCGCATCTGCTCGGATGAGCAACGCAAACCTCGAATCCGCCACGCCCGTTTCGGACCCGTGTCCCGCCATCGAGGGGAGATAGATGCAGGCGATCATCGACAAGCTGTCCAGCACCGCAACTGCCATGAGGGCGGAGGATATCCGGGCGGCGTTTGCTGCCGACGCGAAACGCTTCTCCCGTTTCAGTGTGAGTCTCGACGACCTGTTGATGGATTATTCCAAGTGCGCCGTGAACGAGGAGATCATCGTCCTGCTGGAGGAGCTTGCAGCCGCGGCCGGCGTTGCCGAAAAACGGGATGCGATGTTCGCCGGGGAAGCGATCAATTTCACCGAGGGCCGCGCGGTGCTGCACACGGCCTTGCGCAACCGGGCGAACACGCCGGTATTCGTCGACGGCAAGGACGTGATGCCGGACGTCAACGCCGTCCTGGAGGCCATGGGACGTTTTGCCGAGGGTATCCGCAGCGGCAGCACCAAGGGTGCGACCGGCAAGAAGATAACCGATGTGGTCAATATCGGGATTGGCGGGTCCGATCTCGGTCCTGCCATGGCAACGCTGGCGCTCGCTCCGTATCATGACGGACCGCGCCTGCATTTCGTCTCCAATGTCGACGGCGCGCACATCGCCGATACCCTGAAGAACCTGGCCGCCGAAACGACCCTGTTCATCGTCGCGTCCAAGACCTTCACAACGATCGAGACGATGACGAACGCCCGGACGGCACGCCGTTTCGTCGCCGGCGCGCTCGGAGAGGAGGCCGTCGGCCACCATTTCGCCGCCGTTTCGACAGCCCTGGACGCGGTCGCAACCTTCGGCATTCCAGCGGAACGTGTCTTCGGCTTCTGGGATTGGGTCGGCGGCCGCTATTCCGTCTGGTCGGCGATCGGCCTCTCTCTGATGATCGCGATCGGCAGTGAGAACTTCGGCCATTTCCTCGAAGGCGCCCATGCGATGGACAACCATTTTCGCACGGCGCCGTTTCGAGAAAACCTGCCGATGCTGCTCGGCCTCATCGGTTTTTATCACCGCAACGTGCTCGGCCATGCCTCGCGCGCCATCCTTCCCTATGACCAGCGACTCTCCCGTTTTGCCGCCTATCTCCAGCAACTCGACATGGAATCAAACGGCAAGAGCGTAACAATCGACGGCAAGCCGGTCGCCGGCAACTCCGGTCCGATCGTGTGGGGCGAACCCGGCACCAATGGCCAGCATGCGTTCTACCAGTTGCTCCATCAGGGAACGACCGTCGTGCCGGTCGAGTTCATGATCGCCGCCAACGGCTTCGAACCGGAGCTGCGTCACCAGCACGAGCTTTTGATCGCCAACTGCCTTGCGCAGTCCGAGGCCCTGATGAAGGGCCGCACCCTCGCCGAGGCGAAGGCACAGCTTAAAACCAAGGGCGTGAGCGAGGCCGAGATCGAGCGCATTGCGCCGCACCGGGTCTTTGCCGGCAATCGCCCCTCGGTCACCTTCATCTACGACCGGCTCACCCCCTTTGCACTGGGCCGGCTGATCGCGCTCTACGAACACCGCGTCTTCGTCGAAGGGGTGCTCTTCCGCATCAACTCCTTCGACCAATGGGGTGTAGAACTCGGCAAGGAACTCGCGACCGCACTGCTTCCTGTGGTCGAGGGCAAGACCGCCCCTTCGGGACACGACAGTTCGACCGCAGGTCTGGTCGCCAGCCTGCTGTCACGCGCCGGATGACGGATCCAAGGGCAGGCCGCCGCGGCGGACCTGCCCTGTCAGCTATTGGGCTGCGTAGCCGCCGTCGACGAGGTGGTAACTGCCGGTGACGAAGGATGCCCGGTCGGAAAGCAGGAACAGCGTGAGGTTTGCGACTTCCTCCGAGGTACCGAGCCTGCCGATCGGATGGAGTCCGACCAAGGCGGCAATGCTCTCCTCGTCCAGACTGTTCTCGACCAGCGGCGTGCGAATATAACCGGGGCCGACTGCATTCACACGCACGCCGCTCGCCGAATAGGCGATGGCAGCGGATTTCGTCATGCCGACCAACGCATGTTTCGCCGCCACATAGGCCGGCGCATTGGCGATGGCATTGGTCCCGAGAATCGATGACATGTTGACGATGGAGCCCTTTACCTGCTGCAACATGACTTCGATTTCGTACTTCATGCAGTAGAAGACGGAGTTTTGGTTCACGCCGATGACGTGATGCCATTCGTCGATCTCATATTCGGCAATCGGCTTCAACGGACCGCCAATCCCGGCATTGTTGACCGCGCAATCCAGCCCGCCGTAGGTCTCGACAGCGAAGTCGATCATCCCCTTCACAGCCTGGGGATCGCTGACATCAGCCTGCCGGGCGCTTGCCGTTCCGCCGGCAGCGGCGATCTCATCCACCACTTCCTGAGCGCCTGCCAGATTCATATCGGCGACGACGACACGGGCACCCTCCTCCGCCAGTTGACGGGCACATGCAGCACCGATACCCGAACCGCCGCCTGTGACGAGAGCGACCTTGCCGGAAAATTCCTTTGTCATGACTTCATCCTTTGTTCGACCGACCCGCGAAACGAGTGCCGCAACGGAGATTGCCGGCGCAGGTGAAGGTACGAACAAGTCACGCCGACATCAATCACGGATTCCTAATGTCGGATGGCTTAAGGATCGATACGTGCCCGCCCGTCCAAGAGTGTGGACGAACAACGGTCGGAGGATGCTAAATCCCGATCTCGTGGGCGAAGGGTGGATTTGCGCCCGCGCGCGATACGGTGACCGCCGCCGCCTTTGCACCAAGAGTCAGCGCAGCTTCGACGGCCTTTTCGTTGATTGCCGCGACCTTCTCCTTGGTCAACAGGCCCTGCATCTTCAATGAGGCGAGAATGCCCGCGTCGAACGTATCGCCGGCACCCACGGTGTCGACAACGGCGACCTTGTTCGACGGGACCGAGACCTTGAAGCCGGGCGTGTAACCCGTAGCACCTTCGGCGCCCTTGGTGATGACGACGAGCTTGGCGCCGCGCGTCAGCCAATAGGCGGCGCGTTCGTCCTGGCTGCCGGGTAGGTCGAACCAATCCAGGTCCTCATCCGAAAATTTCAGGATGTCGGACATCGCGGCCATCCGCTCGATGCGCGCCATGTAGGCGGCCTTGTCCTTGATGAAGCCCGGACGGATGTTCGGATCGAGCGAGATGACGCGGGTGGCGTGTTCGCGGGCCATCAGCGCCTCGTAGGTCGACCCGCAGGGCTCGGGGATCAGGCTGATCGCGCCGAAATGCAGAGCCTCGCAATCGTCACCGAGGGAAGGCAGGTCGCTTGTGGTGATCATCCGGCCCGCAGTGTTCTCGTCATAGAACGCGTAGGTCGCCTGCCCGTTGACGAGCTTGACGAAGGCGATGGTCGTCGGCCGCGACAGTGTCGCGCAGTAAGAAAAGTCGACATTGCTCGACTTCAGCGTCTCCCGCAGGATATCGCCCATCATGTCGTCGGAGAGACCCGTGAAAAAACCGGTCGAAATCCCGAGCCGTCCGAGCGCGATAGCCGTGTTGAAAATCGCGCCGCCGGCGTAGGGAGCGAAGCCCTTTTCGGCGAGCGTGGTTTCGCGCGGGAGCATGTCGATAAGCGCTTCGCCGCAACACAGTATCATACAGGCCTCCCGCTCGCCTTTTACGTTTCAATCGATTTAAAGCAATCCGGCCGGGATTGCCAGCCCTTCGTCAGGAAAGAGAGGCGACGCCACCATTGCGAGCCGACCAGGAGAGCGGCGCATCCAGGAAAGCCTCGACCTCGGCAAGTGTGTTTTCGTCGAAGAGCTTCTGCGCGCGCGCGACGGCAAGGACTTCACGCCAGGTTGCGATGTAATGCAGCATGACGTTGCCGTTGACGAAACGCTCTTTCGCTTCGGGAAAGATCCCATAGAAGAAGAGCGCGATTCCGTGATCGACGACGCCACCAGCGGCCCGCACGGCATCGATGAACTTGAACATGCTGCCGCCGGCCGTCGTCAGGTCCTCGATCACCAGCACCCGCGCACCTTCAGGCATGTGACCCTCGATCTGGGCGTTGCGGCCGTGACCCTTTGGCTGCTTACGGACATAAATCATCGGCAGGCCGAGACGGTCGGCCAAAAGTGCAGCGAAGGGAATGCCCGCGGTCTCACCGCCGGCAATGCAGTCGAACTGCTCGAAGCCGGCATTACGCATGACGGTCGCCGCCGCGAAATCCATGACCGTCGAGCGGATGCGTGGATAGGAGAGCAGTTTGCGGCAGTCGATATAGACCGGGCTCATCATGCCCGAGGAGAGCTTGTAGGGCTTGTCGGCGGAGAAGTGCACCGCCTTGATCTCCCACAACATCTTCGCAACGAGTTCCGCCATCACGGCGGGATCGGAAAACGACGTCGGCATCATGGCGGGTCCTCACTCTGGCTGATGATTGCGTTGCAAGCGCAATAGCAGCAAGCCGTCGCGCTTTCCAGCCGCAGTTATCAGGGAGAGAGGTCGGCCACCGACATGAACCGGCGGCCGTGAGAGAAACCGAGGCCGGGCGTTCAGGCGACAGGCGGCGCGCCGAACCGGTTTGCCGTCGGCTGGCTCATCTGCACGTTGAAATAGATGAGCACAACCCAGCCAACGATCGGGATCAGTGCCAGCAGCATGAACCAGCCGGACTTGTCGATGTCGTGGAGCCGACGCGCCCCGACGGCGAGGCTCGGAAGAAGCAAAGCGAGTGCTGCCAGCGTATCGAGAAGGCCGATGCCAATAATCGCCTGATCGAGCAGTGATGCCACAAAATTGACGATCATGGTGAAGAGCGCAAACCACCAGAATTCCGAGCGCGATGCACGGCCGGTAAAGTCCTTGTACTTCGACAGGACAATGGAAACGGATTCCTGAAATGTCATTCTATTCCCCCGTAAATACTTTTCCGAAGGAATCGGCTAGGCGATTTTTCGAGCGTCGGCAACGAGGGACTGGCGCTCCACAGACAAACACCCAAGAATGGTCGGGCCGAGAGACGTCACTCGACGTCCCAGTAGATCGGGAACATCGGATCGAAAACGGTAACCGAACCGGCACCCGTTTCAATCTTCTTCGGAAACTCCACGGGCGTCTGACGCTTGATGAGGGTGATCCGCGTCTCGTTCGGCGGCAGCCCATACCAGGCCGGCCCATTCAGAGACACGAAGGCTTCGAGCTTGTCGAGCGCGCCTTCTTGCTCGAAAACGTGTGCAAGGCAGTTCACGGTGTTCGGCGCGCAATAGATGCCGGCACAGCCGCAGGCACATTCCTTCGCAGGATCAACGTGGGGCGCGGAATCTGTGCCGAGAAAGAAGCGCGGATCACCCGACGTCGCCGCCGCCCGCAACGCCAGACGATGGCTCTCGCGCTTGGCGACGGGCAGGCAATAGTAGTGCGGGCGGATGCCGCCAACGAGGATCGCGTTGCGATTAATGATCAGGTGATGGGTCGTGATCGAACCGGCGAGATTGGCGGTCGATGAGCGGATGTAGCCGACACCGTCCGCAGTTGTCACATGCTCCATCGTCACCTTCAGCTCCGGCAGGCGCCGCCGCAGAGGATCGAGCACCGTCTCGATGAAGACGGCCTCGCGATCGAAGATGTCCACATCCGGTGTGGTGACTTCGCCGTGGACGCAGAGCGGCAGGCCGATCTTTGCCATCCGCTCGAGGACCGGCATCACCTTTTCGAGATTGCGCACGCCGCTCGCAGAATTGGTGGTCGCACCGGCGGGATAGAGTTTCACCGCCGTTATCAGCCCGCTGCGCTTGCCCTCCTCGACGTCGTCTGGGTTGGTCTCTTCCGTCAGGTAGAGGGTCATCAGCGGCTCGAAGCTGTGCCCCTCCGGAAGCGCATCCAGAATACGGCTGCGGTAGTCACGCGCATCGACCGTGGTGACGACCGGCGGCACGAGGTTCGGCATGACGATTGCGCGGGCAAAATGCCGGCTCGTGTCGGCGATCACGCCTCTGAGCATGGCGCCATCACGCAGGTGCAGGTGCCAGTCGTCGGGGCGGCGGATGGTGAGCGATTGCATGGCATGCCTCCGGGAGATGTGGATGGGCCGTCGATAGCACGACCAGCCTGCCGGTCAATCCTGCATTTCGCTCGTCAGAAGCCAGAGGCCGAAGCGACAGCCGACAGTGCCTGTTCCTCGCGATCCTGTTGCATGATCTCGTAGATCTTCGGAAGCGCGCGCTCGAAGGCCGCCACGCATTGCGGATCAAATTGCGAGCCGGCCCGACCGCGGATGTGTTCGACGGTGCGGTCGACGGACCAGGCGGACTTGTAGGGACGCTCGGTCGTGAGCGCATCGAAATTGTCGGCGATGCAGACGATCCGGCCGGCGACAGGAATCGCCTCGCCAGAGAGCCGGTTCGGATAACCCTGCCCGTCCCAGCGCTCGTGATGGCTGACGGCGATTTCCGAGGCGAGTTGCAACAGCGACGAATGGGATTCCGCGAGGATATTTCCGCCGATCTGGGCATGCGCCTGCATCTGCCGATATTCCGACTCCGTGAGACGGCCCTGCTTCAGGAGCAGAGTATCCGGCATCGCAGCCTTTCCGATGTCGTGCATGGGGGCGGCGAGACGGATATCGCTGCAGACTTGCTCCGGGAGGCCGAGCTCGACGGCGATTGCCTCGGAATAGGCGGCCACACGGGAGGTATGGCGGGAGGTATGCGGGTCCTTGTATTCGGCTGCCAGCGTCAGTCGATGAATGATCTCCTGCTCCCGCTGGCGCAGTTCCGCAACGGCGCGGTCGACTTCGCGACGGAGCCATTCTGCCTGATCCGCCAATTGCTTGCGCGCGCGCGAAAGGCTCACGATGTTCTGTACGCGCGCCTGGAACTCGATCGGGTTCACTGGCTTCGTCAGGAAATCGATCGCCCCGGCATTCAGGGCCGCCATGCGCGTCGTCATGTCCGTATCGGCCGTGATGAAGATCACCGGGACGTCGGCATATTTCTCGAAGCGGACGATCTCCGTGTAGAGCTCCACACCGTTGTAGACCGGCATCTGGTAGTCGATGATCGCGACGTCGAAATCGAGGTCCGGCAGAGCGGACAGGACCGCGTCGGGGCCTGCGAACGGCACGGCCTCGCACTGGTCGAGTTTCGCGACGAGCTTCGTCAGGAGCTTGAGATTTGTATTGTTGTCGTCCACCAGCAGAATACGCATCGTCACCTCCTTGGCCATCAGGCCACAAGCTTGAACTTCAGGATTTCCAGTTCGTCGGTCAGCCGGTCCACATCGATGAGGTTCGGCTCTGTCTTGCGCAAGGCGCTCGCCTTCCCGGCAATGTCGTTGAGGCCCACGTTCATCGCGGCGCCCTTGATCGTGTGCAGCACGCGGTCGACGTCTTGCGGGCTTTCGTCCCGAATGGCCTGACGCAGATCCAGTACGAGGCTTGCGGCATCGTCGAAGAAGGACACGATCAGTTCCTGGAAGACGTCTTCGCCAAGAGCCTCGACCAGTTCCGATTGCCGTTCACCATCCAAACCGTCGATCGGCAGCGGCGCCAGCACCGGGATGTCGACTTCCTCCAGATCGGGGAGGCCCGTGTCATACGGCTCGGCCTCCACATTCTCGTCGGCCGTTGCCTCCGAAAGTCTCGTGATCACGTTCCGCAACCTCTTCATGGTGATCGGCTTGGCTTCGAACCCCACCATCCCGGCTTCGACACACTGCCGGCGGTCGTCATCCGAGGCGTTTGCCGTCATGGCGACGATCGGGGTCCGTCCGTTCAGGCTGCCCGCAGCAATCCGGCGGGTTGCCTCGATGCCGTCCATCACGGGCATCTGCATGTCCATGAAGACGAGATCGAATGTTTCGTTTTGGCAAAGACGCACCGCCTCGGCGCCGTCGTTCGCAATGGTGACGTCCTGGCCGAGCCGCTCCAGGAAACGCCGCGCGACCTGCTGGTTGACGCGGTTATCCTCGACCAGAAGGATGCGCTTGCGCGGCAGACCGGCCGCCGCGTCCTGACGTGCCGCGTGGTTCGCGACCTCGTCCCGATCCACCGCGACGACTGCAATCTCGAACCAGAAAATGCTTCCGACGCCGACCGTGCTGCTCATGCCGAGTTCACCACCGAGCTTCTCGACGATCTGCTTGCAGATGGTGAGACCGAGACCCGTACCGCCATATCTGCGGCTGATGCTGGCATCGACCTGCGAGAACGGCTGGAAGAGCTTTACAAGGCCGGCCTCATCGATGCCGATGCCGGTGTCCTCGACCTCGAAACGCAACATCAGCTTGCCGGCGCGATACAACTCCCGGACCCGAAGCGTTACCGTACCCTTGCTGGTGAACTTCACGGCATTGCTCAGGAGGTTCAGCAAGACCTGGCGCAACCGCGTGGGATCCGTCCGGACATAATGGGCATCGAGCGCATCGGGGATGTCGAGAATAACGGCATTGCCGTGCTCGGCCGCCCGGCCGCGAATGATGTTCGTGGTCGTTTCCGCCAGGGCCGAAATATCGACGGCGCGCTCTTCGAGCTCGAGCTTGCCATGCTCGATCTTTGCGTAATCGAGGATCTCGTTGATGACTTCGAGCAACGCCTCACCGGACGAGCGGATCGTCTTGACGCTCGAAAGTGCATCCTCCGGAAGCTCGGAATATTCGAGCAGTTCCGCCATGCCGAGGATAGCGTTGAGCGGCGTGCGGATTTCGTGCCCCATGGTGGCCATGAATTGTGACTTCGCCCGGTTGCCGGCGTCGGCGGCCTCGTAGGCTTCCGTCAGTTGCCTGGTCACCACCTTGAGCTCCCTGCCCGTCTGTCGAACTGCACCCAGTTGTCGGCGCAACGTGACCACGAGGAAGATGACGGAGGCGAGCAACAGGATGAGCATCGCAGCAGCGCTGCGCCCCAGATCAAGCACGGCGGCGCGGCTTGTCTCGCGCGCAGCACTCTGTCCGGCGTGCACCCGGTCCAGCAGCTGTTCGACTTGACCTGAGAGCGCGGATAGCGTCGTGTCGAGATGTGCGAACGGCTCGCCGCCTCCAGAACCATTCCTGAGATTCGAAAGGATCCGTTCCGCCTCGGTCAAACCGTAGACGATTGACTGGTAAAGAGCCTCCATCGCGGCATCGCGAGTGAGGGATGGCTCGCCAAGCGTCCGGGCGGCCTGCCTCAGCGCATCGAGGCGAACACCCAGCTCGTCCGCGCCGACGGCCGGCGACACGCCATTCCTCAGCGCCTTGACGTCATAGGCCAGCGCGTGGACATCGCGCTCGAGCTGGACAACGGACCAGAGAGCATCCTCGCGCGCGTCATCATAGAGCAGCTGGAAGTGACGGGAGATGTCGACGAACAGCCCGACCAGAACAAGCAGGAGGATGGCCGAGAGGACCTGGAGAATGGTCGCCGTGTCGGCGACCTTCCGCAAAGTCCGATTGCCGACGCTCGCCAGGTTTCCCATGAGCCAACCTCAGCCGGCTGCGGCAGGAATGGAAGAGCGAAGCCCCAGATGGGAAATCAGGAGATTGCGGAAAGCGACCGCTTCCACCGGCTTTGTCAGGAATGCCGTCACGCCCGCCTCGTGAGCCGCCTCCTGCAGTTTCGGTTCCTGATCGGCCGTCACCATGACGATCGGCACGCCGTCGTAGCGCTCCATCATCCTGATCTTGCGGACGACCTCCAGGCCGGTCATGCCGGGCAGGATCTGATCGACGATCAACATGGAGAAGAAAGTGTTATGGCAGAGTGCAAGCGCCCGTCCGGCATCGCTTTCGAGGACGATTTCGTCGTCGGTGACCTTCTTGGCCAGATGCTTCAGGATCATCGCGTTGGTCGCGTTGTCTTCGACGATCAAGATGGGCATGGTTTCTCTGACACCCTTTTCTTCTATGTTGCGGGCGGTTCCATTCGCCGCATCGCCTAAGGCGACACAGCTGAGCGGACGGCCTGCGCGGATACCCGGTTGGTATCAGCCGCGAGCTGAAATTGCCTGAAGCAAATTCGTCGAATTTTACGATTTGCGCCACTGATGGTGGCAAGAGCAATCAGCCCCGGCGCCCGACCGGTTTGGTGCAGCCTTCAGGCCACCGGGAGCAATCTCGGTTGCCGGAAAACAGATCACACGTTGGCGATCACGAGATCGGCGGGGCGGCTCCGCCGGAGCACACGACGGCCGTTCGGAAGATCGTTTTCACCGACCTTTGCCGCAATCTCGGTAGGCGTGAGGCCATAGCCGCTCCAGCGGTCGGCGAGGCGTTTGGCGAGCACGTCTTCGGGGACGTCGAGAAAGATGGAAAGGTCGAAAAGGCCGGCAAGCCCCCGCCATGGCGCCTCGTCCAGCAGCAGATAATTGCCCTCCGCGACCACGATGCGGTGGGCGGGTGATATCACGCGTGCGGCGGCGATGGCGATCTCGCGGCTACGGTCGAAGACCGGGACGAGCACCTCACCGCCCGCACGGATGGCGCGGACGATATCGATGAAGCCGCGCACATCGAAGGTCTCCGGCGCGCCCTTGCGTTGCAGCAGTCCCTTCTCCTCGAGGACCGCATTGTCCATGTGAAAACCGTCCATCGGCAACACGACGGCCGTTTCACCGCCTTCCGCGAGCGTTTCGGCGAGCGTCTCCGCGATCGTCGACTTGCCCGCCCCCGGTGGCCCTGCGATCGCTACGACGAAGCGGGCATGTCCTGCCGCCCGCTTCTTGACCTCGTCTGCGACGTCCGCCAGGCTCGGCGTCATGCAGCCATTTCCGCGTCGGGCGCCGGGCGCGCACCGGTCATGAAAGCAACCGCGTCCGCCATCGAATAGTCGCCGGGCTTGATGACGCAGAGACGCCGCCCGAGCCGATGGATGTGGATGCGGTCGGCCACCTCGAACACGTGCGGCATGTTGTGCGAGATCAGCACGATCGGCATGCCGCGCGACTTGACGTCGAGGATCAGTTCGAGAACCTTGCGGGATTCCTTGACACCGAGCGCCGCCGTCGGCTCGTCGAGAATGATGACCTTCGAGCCGAAGGCCGCGGCACGCGCCACAGCTACCCCCTGGCGCTGGCCGCCGGACAGCGTCTCCACCGCCTGGTTGATGTTCTGGATCGTCATCAGTCCGAGTTCGGTGAGCTTGTCGCGGGCGATCTTTTCCATTCGCTTGTGGTCGAGCATACGGAAAACGGATCCGAGCGGTCCCGGCCGGCGGATTTCGCGACCGAGGAACATGTTGTCGGCGATCGATAGGGCCGGCGAAAGTGCGAGGTTCTGATAGACCGTCTCGATTCCGGCATCGCGCGCCTCCATCGGCGAGGAGAAATGCACCGGCTTGCCTTCAAGCCGAATTTCACCCTCGTCCGGACGAACGGCGCCCGAGATCGCCTTGATCAGCGAGGACTTGCCGGCGCCGTTGTCGCCGATGACCGCGAGAATCTCGCCCGGATAGAGATCGAAGTCAGCATTGTCGAGGGCGGTGACACGGCCGTAGCGCTTGACGAGGCCGCGGGCGGTGAGAATTGCTTCCTGTGTCATCAGCTTGCTACCTTTCTGATCCACTGGTCGACGGCGACGGCCGAGATGATGAGAACGCCGGTCAGGAAGACCTTCCATTGCGGATCGGCACCGAGCATGTTGAGCCCCATGGAGACGACACCCACGATCATGGCCCCTATGAGCGTGCCGAGGATCGAGCCGCGTCCGCCGAAGAGCGAAATGCCGCCGATCACCGCCGCCGTCACGGCCTGAAGGTTGTAGTCAGTCACCGCCGCGGACGGCGAAATCGAACCGTTTCGGCCGATCGATACCCAGGCGGCGATCGCTGCAATCACACCGGCCAGAGAATAGGCGCCGAGAAGGACCCTGTCCGTCCGAATACCGGAGAGCTTGGCTGCCTCCGGGTCATCGCCGACTGCGTAAAGATGCCGGCCCCAGGCAGTATGATTGAGGGCATACCACAATACGAGGACCAGGATGACCATAGTCACCACGCCGATCGTGAAGACGGCGGAGCCGATCTTGAAGCTGTTTCCGAAGAAGTGCAGGAAGGGCGCGTTTGCCGCGACATCGGTTTCGCGAATGGTCTCGTTGGCAGAGTAGATGAAGTTCGTCGACATGACGATGTACCAGGTGCCGAGCGTGACGATGAACGGCGGCAGCTTCACCTTGGCAACGAGGAAGCCATTCAGAAGGCCGCACAACCCGCCCGCGACGACGCCAGCGAGGATCGCGATCGGCGCCGGCAGTCCGTAGGTGACGGCGCAGTTGCCCATGATGACCGCCGAGATGACCATGACGACCCCAATCGACAGATCGATACCCGCCGTCAGGATGACAAGCGTCTGGCCGGCGCCGAGAATGCCGACGATGGCGATCTGCTGGAGAATGAGCGTCAGCGTATAGCTCGAAAAGAACTTTCCGCCGATCGTGACACCGAAGATGATGATGGCAGAAACGAGCACGATGAACGGCACGGCGGCCGGCGTCGAGTGCAGGAAGTGCTGTACCTTCCGAAGGAAGGACCTGTCCTCGAACGCGGCGATCGATTGGTCGCTCTTGTCGAGAACCTTTTCGAATTCCTGGATACTTGCCATATGAACCCTCCCGTAGGACCCGGCGCTTATTGCTTTCCGGTTTAAAAAAGGGCGGCCGAGACCGCCCTTCAATTTATTGTTGACCTGAAAGGTCAGGGCATCAACCCCAGCACTTGTTCAGGCCTTCCTTGGTGTCGATGGACGGGACACCTTCGGCCGGCTTGTCGGTGACGAGCGCGACACCGGTGTCGAAGAAGTCCTTGCCTTCGGTCGGCTGCGGCTTCGTGCCGTCCTTGGCGAACTTGGCGATGGCTTCGATGCCGAGCGATGCCATCAGCAGCGGATACTGCTGGGAGGTCGCACCGATCTGGCCTTCGGCAACGGCCTTGACGCCCGGGCAACCGCCGTCGACCGAGACGATCAGCACGTCGTTTTCCTTACCGACAGCCTTGAGCGCCTGGTAGGCGCCGACGGCGGCCGGCTCGTTGATCGTGTGGATGACGTTGATGTCCGGATCCTTCTGGAGAAGATTCTCCATGGCGGTGCGGCCGCCCTCTTCGTTGCCGTTCGTCACGTCGTGGCCGACGACGCGCGCATCGTCTTCGTCACCGATCTTGTTCGGATCCTTGGGATCAATGCCGAAGCCGATCATGAAGCCTTGGTCGCGCAGGACGTCGACGGTCGGCTGGGACGGAGTCAGGTCGAGGAAGCCAATCTTGGCGTCCTTGGCCTTGTCGCCGAGGGTCGCCGCAGCCCACTGGCCGATCAGCTTGCCGGCAAGCAGGTTGTCGGTCGCGAAAGTGGCGTCGGCAGCGTCGAGCGGCTCGAGCGGCGTGTCGAGAGCGATCACGAGAAGACCGGCGTCACGGGCCTTCTTGACTGCCGGAACGATGCCCTTGGTGTCGGATGCGGTGACCAGGATGCCCTTGGCGCCGTCTGCAATGCAGGATTCGATTGCTGCAACCTGGCTTTCGGAATCGCCGTCGACCTTGCCGGCGTAAGCCTTCAGCGTGACGCCGAGTTCCTGAGCCTTGGCGGTCGCACCTTCCTTCATCTTGACGAAGAAGGGGTTGGTATCGGTCTTGGTGATGAGGCATGCCGAGACGTCTTCGGCACGTGCAGGCGCCGCAAAGACGACGCCAAGGGCCAGAGCCGACACGGCGGTTGCGATCAGAGATTTCTTCATTTCTTCCTCCCGAGATTATTCAGCGGCCGTCTCCGGCCATGCGACAGAACGAATGGATCCGGACGCGATTTTCGCGCCCGTTGGTGGCTCGAAGGGTCGGTGCAACGTTCCTCCGGGGGGGGCATTAAGAACACCGAGGCGCGGCCCTGTCAATAAATAAATCCAATTGAATTATTAATTGAATGTGGCATGCTGGAGCAAATGATGCAAGAAGCGGGAGAGCACTCAGTCGGAAAGGAGGGGCGGCCATGTCATCTACCGAACAAACGGCACCTAGGTCCGACCTTCCTCAGATGGTGAGTGCGGGCGGCGGTGCCAACCAGGTGCGCGTACGTGCCTATAACGAGCGGCTCGTGCTTTCGCTCGTGCGCCGCCAGGGTGGCATCTCGAAGGCGGATATAGCCAGGCAGACGGGGCTTTCGGCGCAAACCGTTTCCGTCATCATGCGGGCGCTCGAAAAGGACGAGCTACTCGTGCGCGGCAAGCCGATCCGCGGCAAGGTGGGCCAGCCGTCGGTGCCGATGTTCCTGAACCCTGATGCCGTCTTCTCCTTCGGGGTGAAGATCGGCCGCCGCAGCGCCGACCTGATCCTGATGGATTTTGTCGGAAAGATCAGGCTGCAGCTCCATCGTACCTTCCGCTATCCGGAACCGAAGGAGATTGTCACGTTCATCGTCGGTGGCATCGCCGAACTCGAGGCGCGGATGTCTTCCGAACAGAAGACGAATGTCGCCGGTATCGGGATCGCCGCACCGTTTGAGCTCTGGAACTGGGCCGAGGAAGTCGGCGCGCCCCGAGGCGCCATGGATGCATGGCGTGACTTTGACTTGCAGGCGAAGGTCGCTGGCCACGTGTCCTATCCGGTCTTCCTGCAGAACGACGCGACGAGCGCCTGTGGCGCCGAGCTCGTGTTTGGCCTCGGTTCCCGCTATCCGGATTTCGTCTATTTCTACATCGGCTCCTTCATCGGCGGTGGAATTGTTCTGAATTCAACCGTTTTCGTCGGGAAAACGGGAACGGCAGGCGCAATAGGCCCCCTCCCCGTCCGCAACAAGCACGGCGAAACCAAGCAGTTGCTGGAGATCGCATCCATCTTCGTACTGGAGAACCTTCTGCAAGAACGAGGCATCGATCCGCAGCCGCTGTGGTACGCCGCGACTGACTGGATCGACTTCGGCGAGCCGCTGGAAATCTGGATCCGCGACAGCGCCGACGCCATTGCCCAAGCCACGGTTGCGGCATCCTCGATCATCGACTTTTCCGCAGCGGTGATCGACGGCGGCTTTCCCGACTGGGTGCGCCGCCGTCTGGTGGCGGCCGTCAACGAATCTTTCAGGCGGCTGGATCTCCAGGGTATTCAGGTGCCCGAGATCGTCGAGGGCGTCGTCGGAAGTCAGGCTCGCGCGATCGGCGGAGCAAGCCTGCCGATCTTCGCCCGCTATCTCACAGACCAAACAGTACTATTCAAGGAAATCGAACATGCTGAAGGGACTTGATCCGCTTCTCGGACCCGATCTGCTCGCGACCCTCCGGGGCATGGGCCATGGCGACGAGATCGCCATCGTCGACGGCAACTATCCCGGCGTCGAACACGCCCGCCGCCTGATCCGCCTCGACGGGCACGGACTGGTGCCGGTGCTCAACGCGGTCCTCAGCGTGTTGCCGATCGATGATTTCGTTCCGGAGGCGATCTTCCGGTCGACGGTCGGCCCCGATCGCGACCGGCTCGATCCTGTGCACAACGAGATCCTCGATTGCTGCAGTCGGCACGAACCGCAGCGGAGCGTGACACCGCTCGTCGGAAGCGCCTTCTACGATCGCGTCCGCGCCGCCCACGCGATCATTCAGACGGGAGAGCCACGCCTCTATGCCAATGTGATCCTGCGCAAGGGCGTAATCTATCCCTGAACGAGAAGGCGGCGGTCCGAGCGACCGCCGCTTGCCGTTTACGCGCGCGGCCTGCCGATCTCACCGGCAGAAGGTCCCCACACATCCGTGAGAGCAAAGCCTTCGGCAAGAGGATCGAACGGATCGAGTGCCACCTGCGTCAGGCCGAAGGTGAAACCGCGCCCGGTGATCGTCGGGATAATGGCCGGCCTTCCCGCGACTTCGGTAACCGCCGACAGTCCGACCTCGAATTCCGAACCGATGATCGATCGGGACTTGAAAACGTCGCCGACCTTCGCCTTGCCGCGAGCGTGAAGCGTCGCGAGATTTGCCGAATTGCCGGTGCCGCAGGGGGAGCGGTCGACCCGACCGGGCCACATCGTCGTGCAGGTGCGGATCGCCCCGTCCGGATCGATGTCACGGAACATGACATACGCGACGCCCGAGATCGCCGGGATCTCCGGATGCACCACCGGAATGGTGCGATTGATCAGCTCTTTCAGGATCATGCCGGCCTCGACCAGTGTGCGGGCATTCGCCTTGTCGATCGTCGTGCCGATCTGCCGGACATCCACCAGTGCGTAGAAGATACCGCCGTAGCAGAGGTCAAGCGTGATGCGCCCCCACTGCTCCGTATCGATCCCCACATCGAGTTCATGCACGAAGGATGGCACCATGGTGAGCTTTACCTTCTCGCAGCGCCCGTCGCGGCAGGTTGCCGTCGCTCGGACCAGGCCCGCCGCGGTATCGAGCGTGACGACCGTCTCCGGCTCCTTCATCTCGACGATGCCCGATTCCAGCAGCGCGGTCGTCGTGCAGATCGAGTTGGAGCCGGAGCTCGCATGCGCCTGATCCGGCTGAAGGATCACGAACCCGGCGTCGGCCTCCGGATGCTTTGCCGGGAGCAACAGATTGACCGAGCCAATCGGCGCACCGCGCGGCTCGAGCACGAGGAAGCGGCGGAGCTCCTCGCCCTTGGGATCGGTGTTCAGCCAGTGCAATTGCTCGGCGATCGTCTCGCCGGGAATTTTCGGCACGCCTCCGATCGCCAGCCTACCGATCTCTCCCTCGCAATGGACATCCAGCAACTGGATCGTGCGTTTCCATCTCATCGTCTCTGCTCCAATCAAGCCTGGCAGGTTTCGCCGTCAAAAACGGGTGATGCTGAAAGGCGCCATGTCGACCGGCGGCTGCGCTCCGGTCACCATATCGGCGACAAGCCTCGCCGTGGTCGCCGAATAGGTCAAGCCGAGATGGCCGTGCCCCGTCGCGTACCAGACGCCGGGTACCTGCGACGACGCCGAGATGATCGGCAGGGTATCGGGGAAGGCAGGGCGATGCCCCATCCACTCACTCTCCTCTTCGGTTTTCAAGCCCGGCAGCGCGCGCTGCGCGTGGTGCACGAGGACGCGGGCGCGCCGGTAGTCGGGCGCGGCATCGAGCCCGGCAAGCTCGACGTTACCGCCGACACGAATGCCGCCTGCGGTCGGCGTCACCATGAACGCCCGCTCCGGCCAGATGATCGAATGGCGCATGGCGATCCCCGGCGCCATGATCTGCGTGTGATAGCCGCGTTCCGTTTCGAGGGGGATCGGTTCACCAAGCAGGGCCGCAAGAGAGCGAGTCCGGACACCGGCGGCAAGAATGACATCGGAGGCGGCAAGCCGGGTTCCGCCGGCGAGAACGACGTCCGCCCCGCCGCTATGCCCCTCCACCCGTTCGACCTCACCGGAGACAAAGACGCCACCGGCTTGCCTGAAGGCTTCGACGAGCTTCAACACAAGCCGATACGGGTCGCGGACCGAACGATTCGCCGGCAACAGCACGGCCTTGGCGATGTGCGGCGACAAAGCGGGTTCGAGATCGCGGATCGTCTTTCCGGTCAGTACCTGATGGGCAAAGCCGTAATTTTCCATGAGCGCAATATGATCGCGATCGGCGGCAAACTCCGCCTCGGTCTCGTAGATCGCGAGGCAGCCCTCGTCGGTCAACATATCCCGTGCGCCGATGGCTTCCAGCATCGGCTTCAAATCGTCGAGTACGCGGGCGCAGAGGCTGGCACCGGCCGCCTCGATCGCGGCGACCCGCGAAGGACGTCCGGCAAGAATGAAGCGGAGGAACCACGACGTCATCTTCGGTGCGTAGGAGGGGCGCAGCCAGACCGGACCTTCCGGGTCGAGCAACCAACGCGGGATCTTCCTCCAGGTCGCGGGGCGCGACACCGCCATGAACTCGGACACCGCGATGCTGGCCATATTGCCAAAGGACGCGCCGAGACCCGGCTGGTCGCGATCAATCAGCGTCACCCGGCGACCACGCCTCTGAAGTTCGAATGCAATCGCCGCGCCGACAATACCGGCTCCGACAACAACGGTGGTCTTGCTCATGCCGTTCAGTCCCCTCGCCCGGAAATGCGCCGCGCGCATTTCGCACCAATCCGGACAATGTGATATATCAGTTTGGGAAAAATGCCACCGGTTTTCTCGCAGTGCGACTCGTCATCACACAAACGCACGGTTTCGCGAAGCAAACACCCGGAGTGCTGCGCAAGACCAACCGTCATGATTGGCAGGAATCAGGCAAAACTCTTCGTTCTCACGGGAAGCGGAAACGACTTACTTTGCGGCCGTGGCACCCAACGAATTGCCGACCGAGCCGATTGTGCCCTCGGCACTCTGCCCGAAGAGGATGAGTTGGCGCCCGTAGCTTCGGCGCGTGCGTGGATCGAAGATCGAGATCGGAGCACTGATGACGGCACCGGCCGCCTGCCCGACCGTACTGGTTGCGCCGACGGTCACCGCAGCAAGGCCTTCGCCGAGCCCCACCTGCGAGTCGGTGATGGTCTGCCCGGCGACCAGCCTCTGGCCGATCAGCCTCACCACTTCCGGGCTTTCGGCAAACTTGCCGTGGTTCAGCTGATCCTCGGCCTTGAGTTCGGTCAGATCGATCACCGTGATTCCGGCGCTCTCCAGCTCCGATCGATACGGCTCCTTGCTCGGATCGATGCGTCCAAGCCGTTCGACATTGCCGGAGAGATGTTTGGAGAGTGTCAGCGCCCGGTCATCTCGCGAGACGAAGAGCGTGAAATGCGGCGCATCCTTCTGCAAAGCACGGAATTGTTGCGCGAAAACGTCGACGTCGAGATCCGGCGCAGCGAGAATGACATTGTTGATCTTTGGGTGGACGCGCCCGTTGCGGATCGCCATCTGGCGAAGGGACTCGACGGCGAGCCAGGTGCCCATGGAATGCGCCATCACCGTCACGTCCGCCACGTCGGGATGACTGGCGATACGGGTGAGCATGTCCTCGAGCGCGTCACGGGAATAGTTTGTGCTTTCCCGATCGTAGGCATAATCGAAGATGTTGCCACGCGACGGCCAGGTAAAGACGACCGGAACGACCTCGGCGCCGGAATCATGGACGATCTGCGCGAAACGATAGACCGAATCCTCGTAGAGATTATTGAAGCCGTGGACGAAGACGAGTACGCGACGGCTCGCGACCTTGTGCTTGCCGAACCAGGCTTTGGCTTCCTCGTCGGATTCGAGAGGGTCGACGGCAGCGGTCGCGAACTCCCGCGAGGGGTCCGGCGGCAGGCGTTTCGGCCACTGTACCTGTCCGACCTTGCGGTTCTTCTCTGGCGGAATGGAGATCGTGACCGCGTCCATCATCAGGCCGCTTCCCCGTTCGCCGGTGAACAGGATCGCCTTGTCGTCAGACGGCGCGCGGGTGGTCGCGGCGATGAGGTCCACCCGGCTTGCGCCGTCGGCCCTCGCATCCACGGGCTCCATGACGCCGACCGCTCGTCCGGCACAGCCGGCCGTGACGAGACAAACAGCGAGCCAACCAATGAATCCGGAACGAATCCGCGCGCTCCAATGAGCCGCTGGAGGGGAAATTCCGCCTTCCTCCAATTGCGTTCCGATCAATACGTGGTCCCTCTACGAGCAATCAAGGCTCGTAGGCGTACCTCGGAACATAGAGCGAGGCCAGCGCTTTCTTGCCAAAAGCGCCGGCCATCAAGGCATGTCAGGCGCCTTGCGCCATTTGGGCATTTGCCCAGTCGACGATCTGCCGAGCGGACATCGCACCCGAGACTCTGGCGATCTCTCGACCGCCGCTATAGAGCAACATGGTGGGAATCCCGCGGATGCCGAGCCGCCCAGCAACCTGCGGATGATCTTCGGAATTGAGTTTCATCAGGCGCATGGAGGGTTCCAGAACTCTCGCCGCCTCCGCGAAATGAGGCGCCATCATCTTGCATGGGCCGCACCAGGGGGCCCAGACGTCCACGAGAACCGGCACTTCGCTGCGGGCGATCTGCTTTTCGAACATTGCAGGATCCGCCTCGACCGGATGCCCTTCGAAAAGCGCTTCCTTGCAGGCGCCGCAGCGCGCCTCGGCGGCCGGACGCTCCGCCTTCATCCGATTGACGGCGCCACAATGCGGACAAACGATTTGCCGATCTCTTTCCATGCTATATGTCTCCTTCGAGGCGCCCGATACCCTCGGAAGCGCCTCCGATAGTTGACATTATATTCACAATGACGTAGATACGCAAGAATGAAGCTTAATCCCGAATCCATGCAAAACGCAGCAGACGACGCCAGCGAGTTATTGAAGGCGCTCGCCAACCGGCATCGGCTTCTTATTCTTTGTCAGCTGATAGACGGCGAGCGCTCGGTCGGCCAGCTCGCCGAATTTCTCGGCATCCGCGATTCGACGGTGTCGCAGCATCTGGCGCTCCTTCGCCGCGACCGTATCATCAGCGGCCGCCGTGACGGGCAGACGATCTGGTACCGGATCGAGAGCGAGCCAGCGCGCAACGTCATCGGCGCGCTTTACAACACCTACTGCTCGGTCTGAATTTCCTCACCCGCCGACGATACCCTCAGGCGGAGCGCATGGTGCCGCGGTCACGCAACGCGACGTGCCAGGAGAATGCCTCTTCGAGGATATGCGGCGTATGACCGCCGCGCTTGCTTGCCCGAACGTAATAATCCCGCAGCGCGTCGCGATAGTCCGGATGCACGCAGTTGGCGATGATGACCTGCGCGCGTTCCCGCGGGGCGAGGCCGCGCAAATCCGCAAGACCTACCTCGGTCACCAGCACGTCGACATCGTGCTCCGTGTGGTCAACATGGCTCACCATCGGTACCACGCTTGAAATGGCACCGTTCTTGGCGATCGACTTGGTGACGAAAATCGACATGTAGCCGTTTCGCGCGAAATCGCCCGAACCACCGATGCCGTTCATCATGTGGGTGCCGCCGATATGGGTGGAATTGACGTTGCCGTAGATGTCGAATTCAAGCGCCGTATTGATGCAGATGAGGCCGAGACGGCGGATGACCTCCGGATGGTTGCTGATCTCCTGCGGCCGCAGGATCAGGCGATGCTTGTACTCGACGAGCCGCGGTAGGACCTTGCGATACATCTCGGCAGAAAGCGTGATCGACGATCCCGAGGCAAAGCCGAGCTTACCGGCATCGAACAGTTCGAAGGTCGAATCCTGCAGAACCTCCGAATACATCTTCAGGTCATGGAAGGGAGAATCGATGAAGCCGTGCAGTACTGCGTTGGCGATCGTCCCGATCCCCGCCTGCAACGGCTGCAACTCGTAGCCCATCCGCCCCCGCTTCACCTCGTTCAACAGGAAGTCCGTCAGATTGCCGGCGATCGCGCGGGTGTCGTCGTCCGGAGGCAGAATGGTCGCCGAGCTGTCGTGCTTTTCCGAAACTACGATCGCAACGATCTTCTCCGGCGGTACCGGAATAAACGGCAGACCGACCCGGCTTTCCGGGGTCACGACGGGGATCGGCATGCGGGCGGGCCGGCGGGTCGGGATATAGATGTCGTGCAGCCCCTCAAGCGTTACCGGCTGCGAGAGGTTGATCTCGACGATCACCTTGTCGGCCAAGATCGCGAAGCTCGCGGAATTCCCAACCGACGTCGTCGGCACGATGCCGCCCTGCTCGGTGATCGCCACGGCCTCGATCACGGCGATGTCGACGGGATGAATCTGATTTGTGCGCAACTGCTCCACGGTTTCGGAGAGATGCTGATCGATGAACATGACCTCTCCGGCATTGATGGCCTTGCGCAGGCCCGGATCCGACTGGAAGGGTATGCGCCGGGCGAGCACATGGGCTTCCGCGAGTGTCTTGTCGAGGTCGTTTCCGAGCGAGGCGCCGGTCATCAGCGTGATCTTCAGCGGATCCTTTCGCGCCCGTTCGGCGAGAGCAAGTGGCACCGCCTTCGCTTCGCCGGCACGGGTAAACCCGCTCATGCCAACGGTCATTCCGTCCTTGATGAGAGCCGCCGCTTCATCGGCGCTGACGACCCGGTCGAGCAGGGGTCTGTGTCGGATCCGTTCACGCAGCATGGTCTCTCCTCGTGCATATGCGGGACAGGCACTCTCGTCCCGTAAGGCTCCGGATGGATTAAAGGCGCCGACATCGCCGTTGCAATCATTCTTCAGTCGCATGTGACGCTGATCTGATATGCGCAACGCGCATATCAAAGCGAATCAGCCGTCCAGACTGCCGCCGAATTCTCTTGTATTTTCCACGAGAAGGGAATCGAAATACCGTTGGTTCCCAAACGAAGGCTCTGGCCGGAGCAGGCGATGGACAGCAGCGCACAGGACAGGCCCTACTGGACAAGAGAGAGCGACGAGCTCATCAATGCGTTTGGCTCCGGAGCAGGCGGCCTGACGGCAGCGCAGGCGAAGGAAAGACTTGCGCAGCTCGGAGCGAACTCGATCGAGGACACCGCGAGGACCGGCGCGGTCCGGCTGCTGTTGCGCCAGTTCGAAAGCCCGCTCGTTCTGATCCTGGTCTTCGCCGCGGCCGTTTCGATGCTGCTGCAGCAGTGGGTCGATGCAGCCATCGTCGTTGCCATTGTGCTCGGAAGTTCCCTCCTCGGCTTCTATCAGGAAAATCGCGCCTCTCAGGCTGTCGAGGCGCTGAAACGCCGGCTTGCGCTCACCTGCCGCGTCGTGCGCGAAGGCGTCGAACAAGTAGTGCCGGTCGCCTCGGTCGTTCCGGGCGACATCGTCCTGCTTTCCGCCGGCAACCTGATTCCGGCAGACGGTCTGGTGCTCGACGCAGCCGACTTCCTGGTCAGCGAGGCAGCAATGACGGGCGAATCCTTTCCGGTCGAGAAACGACCCGGAATGGTCGCAGCCGACGCGCCGATTTCCGCGCGAACGAACGCCGTCTTTCTCGGCGCCTCGGTGCGCAGCGGCACAGCAAGGGTGCTTGCGGTCAAAACCGGCAGGCAAAGTGAATTCGGCGCCATCGCCGCAAGACTCCGCGGGAGACCCGAAGAAACGGATTTCGCCCGCGGCGTGCGCCGGTTTGGTTACCTGCTGATCCGCGTCATGGTGCTGATCGTGCTCTTCGTGCTGACCGTCAATCTGCTGCTAGACAGGCCCGTGGCGGAATCGCTGCTCTTTGCCGTCGCACTTGCCGTCGGCCTCTCCCCGGAACTCCTGCCCGCGATCATCACCGTCACGCTTTCTGCCGGCGCCAAGGCCATGAGCGAACGTGGGGTCATCGTCCGCCGGCTCGAGGCGATCGAGAACCTCGGCAGCATGGACGTTTTCTGCACGGACAAGACCGGTACGCTCACGGAGGGAACGGTGGTACTGCATGACGCCGTCGATGCCGATGGTCGCCATTCCGACGAAGTTCTGCAATTTGCTTTCCTCAACGCTTCTTTCGAGACGGGAATCGAAAACCCGATTGACGCCGCAGTCATCGCGAAAGGCGAGGCGACGAACCTGACGATCTCCGGATATTCGAAGATCGACGAGATTCCCTACGACTTCACCCGCCGCCTGCTAACTATCGTCGTCGAGGTCTCCGGCGATCCGTCACAGCGCCTGATCATCACCAAGGGAGCCTTCGACAACGTGCTGATGGCGTGTACGTCAGTGTCCCGAGGCGGAGCGACTGTCGAGCTGGATGAGAACCTACGAGAGGAACTGGCCCGATTTCCCATGGCGCGTGGAGCAAAGGGGTACCGCGTGCTGGCGATCGCCACCCGCGAGGCGGGCGTGAAGTCGGATTATACCCGCGACGACGAAGCCGGAATGACGTTGCGCGGCTTCCTGGTCTTCGAGGACCCGCCCAAGGCCGAGGCGAAGAAGACGATCTCGGATCTCGCGGCTCTCGGCATCGGCATAAAGGTCATCAGCGGCGACAACCGCTTCGTCACTGCTCACATCGCGCAGGTGGTCGGTCTGAACCCGGCCGGAATTCTCACAGGCGACGAGATCGCGAAGCTGAACGACGAGGCACTGTACAATCTGGCGGCTCGCACCGACCTCTTCGTCGAAGTTGACCCCCAGCAGAAGGAGAGGATCATCCGCGCCCTGCAACGGACGGGTCACTCCGTCGGATATCTCGGCGACGGGATCAACGACGCCCCCGCACTGCATGTCGCCGATGTCGGCATTTCGGTGGAGCAGGCGGTGGACGTTGCCCGTGAGAGCGCCGACATCATCCTTCTCAACCGCGATCTCGACGTGCTGCGCTCCGGCATCGAGGAAGGCCGGCGGACCTTTGCCAATACGTTGAAATACATCTCGATTACGACGAGTGCAAATTTCGGCAACATGGTCAGCATGGCGCTCGCCACACCACTGCTGCCTTACTTGCCGCTCTCGGCCAAGCAGATCCTGCTCAACAACTTCCTTTCCGACATGCCGTCGATCGCGATTTCGAGCGACAATGCCGATCCGGAACAGATCGCCACGCCGCAGCGATGGAGTATCCGTGACATCCAGCGCTTCATGGTGGTGTTCGGGCTGATCAGTTCCTGTTTCGATATTGTGACCTTCGCCACCCTGCTTTTCGTCTTCCACGCAAGCGAGACGACCTTCCAGACATCGTGGTTCATGATCTCGCTACTCACCGAGCTGGGCGTCGTGCTTGTGCTGCGCACCCGCAAGCCTGCCTGGAGAAGCCGGCCGAGCTCTCTGCTTTTCTGGTCGACGATTGTCGTCTCCAGTGCGACGCTCACCATCCCCTATCTCGGAACGCTGGCCGAGGTGTTCGACTTCGTACCGTTGTCGGCAATGCAGATGGGAACGGCGATCCTGATCATCGCCGCTTATCTGGCGGCCACGGAAATCGCGAAGCAGCGCCTCTTCCGCCCGCGGACGAAGCAATGACGACGCCGGCCCGCGTGAACACGCAACAGTAAGCGCGCGGCCTGCAACAGCTTCAAATTTTTCAGGGAAAAGAATGGCGCACCCGAAGAGATTCGAACTCCTGACCCCCAGATTCGTAGTCTGGTGCTCTATCCAGCTGAGCTACGGGTGCGTGCCGTGCCGGCGTGTCACCGGCTGCGTGGCGATCCTCTAAAGCGTGGCGCGGAGGATTGCAAGCGAATTTCCAAAAAATCCGTCATTTTCGTGCGACGGCCCGCCCATCCAATTGTTTTTCCAGCACATATGAGCTCACGCGCGGGCACGCCAGTCGTCAAGCGCGACCGGGCGATCGGGAATTTCGATCCTGAAAAGGGTGCCGGGTCCCGGCTTTTCGACAAGCGCGATGGTGCCACCGTGCGCCAGCACAAGTTCCCGGGCAATCGCCAGGCCGAGCCCTGTGCCGCCGGATCGCGCCGCGCCACGAAAGGCGGCAAAAAGATTCTCCCTCGCCTTGCGCGGCATGCCTGGGCCGGTATCGTCGATGGTGATCGAAACCACGCTGCCCACCCGCTGCGCCGTAAGCGTCAGCCGGCGAACGACGTCGGAATCGCCTGCTCCATAACCGGCCAGCGCCTGCATCGCGTTGCGGCAGAGATTATGGATCACCCGGAACAACTGCTCGCTATCGGCGTCCACTTCCAGGTCGGCAGCCACCATGTCGATGAATTCGATGCCGCTTTCGGGGTCGATGGCAAGGATGTCGCGCACCTCCTGGCACAGAGCAGCAAGCTGGATCCGGCGCCGACGCGGCTCGGCCTCTGCCGCCTGACCATAGGCCAAGACTTCTCTCGTATAGCCGACTGCCCGATCGATCGTCCGAAGGAGTTTCGGGGCGAAACTCTTGACCATGGGGTCGTCCACGTCAGCGAGCCGGTCCGACATGAGCTGCGCGGACGCCAGAATATTGCGCATGTCGTGGTTGATCTTGGAAACAGCCAGGCCGAGATCGACGAGGTTCTTTTGCTGTTTCAGGGTCCTGTGCAGTTGTTCCTGCATCATCGACAGATGCCGGGAGGCGACGGCGAGTTCGTCACTGCCCTTCTCCGGCACCAGGATACGGGCAGGGTCTTCGGGATCTTCGGTGAACTCCCGCATGCTGCAGGTAAGGCGCCGGACCGGGCGGATCATCATCCGGTTGATGGCGAGATAGATGAGGACGCCGGTAATCACCGAGATGATAAGGGAAACCGTTGCGAGATACCGCGCAAAGGAGAGCATCGCCTTACGCAGGCTGTCCTCGGAAAGGACGAGCTCGATTTCGGTGTCGCTTTCACCGACAGGTCCATAGACCCGCAGGATACGGTCACCGCCGAAGAACAACGTGTAGAACGCATCGCTCACCGAGCGGAGCGGATGGACGTTGGCCAGATCGAACTGGGCGTCGACCTTCGGCGGCATGTTGTCGACCACGAGGAGGCGCGAGGTCCCGTCCTTGCGCAGCACGATCGCCTTGGTGCCCGTCGCCATCAGCGCCTCGTCCTGCAGCGCCCGCGGCAATTCGATCGGCTGAAGCCCGTCGATCACTACGCTCGCGGCAGCCGCGGTTCGCAGCCGATCCTCCAGCCACCGCAGGCGCATCGTGGCGATAGAGGGCGTGAAGATCAGCACTTCCGCAATCAATACGAAGACAATCGTCAGCCAGAGGAGCTTGCCGGACAGTCCCTGAAAGAAACCAGGAACGATCGCAGGCCTCGGCGCGCCCTCGTCAGGTCCCGTCCGCATCTCGTCTGGCATCGGCTTCTCCTTGCCGCTGATCTGACCGCGGGTAGAAAGCCCCGGAGTGCATACATAGGATAGACCGGCGAGGAGTAAAAGATAAGCGGCGTCGAAAGAACGAAGCCTGCACGAGTCTTCATCTCCGCATGAAAAAGGCCGCGAGTGACGCTCGCGGCCTATCGAATGTTGTGTGCCTGTCTGATCGGAGCGATCAGAACTCTTCCCACTCGGCGTCCTGGGCGACTGCCGCCGCGCCACCGCCGAACGCACGGGCGACGCTTCCCTGCATTTGGCGTGCCGGAGAGGCGACAGGCTTGCGGGGGGTGCTCGAGGCCGATGTCGGCATCCGGGTCGACGCCGCGGCATGGATGGCCGGACCGGGAACGGCACTGTCCCTCGCACCGTCGGAGAGCCGGAAATGGGCGACGAGCGCAGCGAGGCCGTCGGCCTCCTCGGAGAGCCTGTGGGTCGCCGCCGAGGTTTCCTCGACCATGGCGGCGTTCTGCTGTGTAACCTGGTCCATCTGGTTGATGGCGGTGTTGACCTCCTGCAGGCCGGTGGACTGCTCCTTCGCTGCTGTCGCGATCGAATGGATATGGTCGTTGATCTTCAGCACCCGGCTTTCGATCTCCGAGAGAGCCTCTCCGGTCTTCTGGACGAGCTTGACGCCGCCGGACACTTCCTCGCCCGACTTGGTGATGAGCGCCTTGATGTCCTTGGCGGCGTTCGCCGAACGCTGCGCAAGCTCCCGGACTTCCTGGGCAACGACGGCAAAACCCTTGCCCGCCTCACCGGCACGAGCTGCCTCGACACCGGCGTTCAGAGCCAGCAGGTTCGTCTGGAAGGCGATCTCATCGATCACGTTGATGATCTGCGAGATTTCACGCGACGCCTGTTCAATGCGCCCCATCGCCTCGACAGCCTCGCCGACCACCATCGCCGACTGGGCGGCGCTGCGGGTCGCTTCCGTAACCATCGCGCTCGCTTCCTGGGCTCTTTCGCTCGATCCGCGGACGACGACGGTGATCTGATCCAGTGCTGCGGAGGTTTCCTCAAGAGCGGCCGCCTGCTGTTCGGTACGCTTGGCGAGATCGTTCGTGGCCGACATGAGCTCGTCGGCATTGCCGTCGATGAGGTCGGTCTTGCCGCGAATGTCGACCATCATCTGCCGCAGCCGGCCGAAAGTCGCGTTGACGTTCACCTGCAACTCGGCGAACGCCCCACGGAAATCGCCATGCATGCTCTGCGTCAGGTCTCCCGCCGACAGGCTCGCCACCACGCGGCGCGTCTCCGCGACGCCGGCGTCAACCGCCGTCAGAAGCGTGTTGATATTGGCCGCGAAACGATCGAGGTTGGGGTCATCATAGCGCTTTTCGATCCGCCGGCCGAAATCGCCATCGGCCGCAGCGGCGACCACAACCGACATGCTGGACTGCAGGTCATCGCTCTTCGCCCGCATGGCAGCTTCCTGCGCATTGAGGCGCTGGACGGCGAGGCCATTCTGCTTGAAGATCTCGACGGCGGCAGCCATTTCGCCGATTTCATCGGCACGGCCCGCATACGGGATGTCGACGCCATAATCCCCGTCGGAGATATTCTTCATTGCGCTGGTGACATTGCGGATCGGCCGGCTGAGCTGATTGACGGCGATGTACATGCCAAAACCGGCGCCACCGGCGACCGCCACGAAGGTGACGCCCGTGATCAGCATAAGCATCAGGGTCTGGAACGACTTGAGAGACGCCGTGATCGCGTGAAGCTCGGCCTTGTCCTGCTCGACCACGGCATCGATATCTGCCTGGAACGCCTTCCGGTTGGCACGATTGGCCTCGTTATTGCCCTGCTCGTTGGCGTCCTTGGGATCAACATCGGTGCCTAGACGCGCCGTCTCGGTTCGGAACACCCGGAATTCCGCCGCCTTGGCGACCATGGAATCGAAGGCGGCCTGCTGGTCGGCCGGCACGAGCGGCTTCCACGCAGTAATCACGCTGTCGATCTCATCGAGATTCTTGAGGAGTCCTTTGGCAAAGGAAGCGGCCTTTTCGGTCGTTGGTGCAGCGTAGATACCACGCGCTTCCATGACCACCGCCGTCACAATTCGGTTCATGTGTTCACCGAGGTAGACCCGTTCCGACACCGTGCGCAACGCCTCGGCTCTGCCAGCGTATTGGGCGGTGACGTAAATGCCCATTACGCCGATGACGACCGCTGCAAAACCCAGCACGCCCACCAGGGAATAAATCTTGCCGCCGATTTTCACGAGTATAACTCCTCTTTGAGATTATTGGGCGCCATACCCGTCAAATTATGGGGATTTTATCCACGCGAAATTAAGGAAGCCTTTCGCCGCTATGCTGCAAGTGCGAAGACGAAGTACTTGTTCCGGGTGCAAGAGAAAGAGGTGCGGATTGCGACTTTCAGAAAAGTCATCCGTATTGGTTGGCAGATTGCATCTGGTTACCGGACTTGCCCGCCGAAGCGACGGAGTCGATCCCGGTCGTAACGTTCGTACCAGCCGCTCGACACCAGGCTCGCCTATATGCGTAGCCGATTGACTCTCCGGGCCATCGCCCGTATAAGCCGCCCGCACGTCCGGAGACACATGCCCGCTCACGCGGCTGTCCAGCCGTGCGAAACTCCAACGCTCTTGCAGAAATGCAAACCCAAGAAGGGCCGCACACCGCGGTATTAAATAAATGAAGCGTACCTACCAACCTTCCAAGCTTGTTCGCAAGCGTCGCCACGGTTTCCGTGCGCGTATGGCCACCAACGGCGGCCGCAAGGTTCTCGCCGCACGCCGCGCTCGCGGTCGCAAGCGTCTTTCGGCTTAAGGCCGGACGTGCCCGATCCCAGGAAACGGGCGAATGACGTCTGATGAACCAATCAAAACTGTCGGGCGGCTGAAGAGCCGGCCGCAGTTTCTTGCTGTCCGCGAAGGCGAAAAACGCCGCGGCGGCCTCTTTCTCCTCGAAGTGCTCGATCGCAACGAGCCCGAGGGCGAGCCGAGAGTCGGCTTCACAGTCACCAAGAAACATGGCAATGCCGTCGAGCGCAACCGCATGCGACGCCGCCTCAAGGAGGCTGTGCGCCTGAAGGCGGGGTTTGCAATGCAGCCGGGACATGACTATGTGGTTGTCGCCCGGCGGGACGTGCTGTCTGCGTCCTTTGCTGAACTCACGGAAGAACTGGCCGAACGGATCGCAGCCAGGCCGAAACACATGCGGTCTTCTCAGACCCGTTCCAGGAAAGTGTGATGGAAAACAAACGCAATTACTTCATCGCGATTGCCCTGTCCGTGCTGATCGTGCTCGCCTGGCAATTCTTCTATATGAATCCGAAGATCGAGGCGCAGCGTCAGGAGCAGGCACGCATTGCCGAACAGGCGAAGACGGCGCCGGGCGGTGAAAGCCCGGCAACGAAGCCATCGGCAGGAGCTCAGGTCTCCGGCGCCCTGCCCGCGTCCGGCCAGGCTGGCGCGACTGCTACCCGCGAGGAAGCCATCGCCAAGACAGCTCGCGTCGCGATCGACACACCTGCACTTTCCGGCTCGATCAATCTCACCGGCGCCCGGTTTGACGACCTCAAGCTCAAGGGATACCGCGAAACCGTCGATCCGCAGAGCCCGATCATCACTCTGTTCAGCCCATCCGACACGAAAGACGGCTACTTCGCCGAACTCGGCTATGTTGCAGGCGAAGGCGCCGGCGCGGCTCCGGGACCGTCGACCGTCTGGACACTGACCGAAGGCGACAAGCTGACGCAGACGACGCCGGTCACGCTCTCGTTCACCAACGAGGCGGGTCTGACCTTCACCCGCAAGATCTCCGTCGACAAGCACTACATGCTGACCGTCGAAGACGCGATCAAGAACGGTGGCGCGACAGCTGCCTCGGTAGCGCCCTACGGCCGCATCACCCGTTACAACAAGCCGACGACCCCTTCTGTCTACGTGCTGCATGAGGGTTTCCTCGGCGTGATCGGCACGAACGGCAGCCTCATCGAGGAGAAGTACGGCGACATCGAAAAAGAAGGCGTCACGAACGACAAGGCAACCGGCGGCTGGATCGGCATCACTGACAAGTACTGGGCAGCGGCTCTCGTACCGCCGCAGTCGATCGCATACGACTCCCGCTTCTCGCACTTTTCTGACGGCCAGCCGCGTTATCAGGCCGACTTCAAGAATGACGCCGTGACCGTCGCCCCCGGGCAGGAAACCAGCCTCAAGACGCTGGTCTTCGCCGGCGCCAAGGAAGTGCGCGTCGTCAACGGCTATGCACTCGACGATTCCTGGTTCGGAACGCTCTTCTCCAGCCTGCGCGGCGGCGAATCCGCCGATGTACAGAGCTATCAGGTCCCCCGATTCGACCTATTGATCGACTGGGGCTGGTTCTGGTTCTTCACGAAGCCGATGTTCCAGCTGATGGACTTCTTCTTCCGGATGGTCGGGAATTTCGGTGTGGCGATCCTGCTGACGACGATCGTGGTGAAGCTTCTCTTCTTCCCGCTCGCCAGCAAGCAGTATGCCTCCATGGCCAACATGAAGCGCGTTCAGCCGAAGATGGAAGAGCTCAAGGCCAAGTTCGGCGACGACCGCATGGGCCTGCAGCAGGCGATGATGGAGCTCTACAAGACGGAAAAGATCAATCCGGTGGCCGGTTGCTGGCCGGTACTCCTGCAGATTCCGGTCTTCTTCGCTCTCTACAAGGTCATCTACGTCACGATCGAGATGCGGCATGCACCTTTCTTCGGCTGGATCCAAGACCTTTCGGCCCCTGATCCGACGACCTTCATCAACCTCTTCGGGCTCCTGCCGTTCGACGCACCGACGTTCCTGCATCTCGGCATCTGGCCGATCATCATGGGCGTCACGATGTTCCTGCAGATGCGCATGAACCCGACGCCGCCCGATCCGACCCAGGCGATGCTGTTCAACTGGATGCCGCTCGTCTTCACCTTCATGCTCGGGAGCTTCCCCGCCGGGCTGGTGATCTACTGGGCCTGGAACAATACGCTGTCGATCCTTCAGCAGTCGATCATCATGAAGCGCCACGGCGTGAAGATCGAACTCGTCGACAATCTGAGATCGTTGTTCCGGCGAAAACCGCAGCCGAGCAAGTAAGACATCAAAAAACTCCGGAGGCTTCCTCCGGAGTTTTTCGTAGATGCATCCGAGATCGACATGAGCCTCAACACGCTTTCCCCGGATACTGCCGTCAATGATATTCGCAAGGAGCGTGTCGGCGCGCTCCTGGTCTTCGGATCGGCATTCTTCTGGAGCTTCGGCGGCGCCATTGCCCGCTTTCTCGACGTCACCGACAGTTGGACGATCGTCTTCTGGCGCAACTTCTTTGCAGCAGTCTTCCTGATTGTCTTCATGTTGCTACGCGACGGACCGCGCGGCACCATCGCCCTCTATCGCAACATGGGCTGGCCGGGGCTTGTGGTCGCGTGCACCTTTGCGACCGCGACCACCTGCTTCATCATCGCAATCAGTTACACCACCGTCGCCAACGTCGTTCTCCTGCAGGCTGGCGTCCCGCTCTTCGCTGCACTGATGAGCCGGGTCTTCTTTGGCGAGCGGATCACGACCCTGACCTGGAGTGCGATCGCGGCTGTGATCGCCGGCGTCGCCATCATGGTCTCCGGCTCCTTCTCCGGATCCGTTTCCCCGATCGGCGACGCGCTGGCTCTGACGATCGCCATCGTCTTTGCCACGACAACCGTCGTCACCCGCCGCTACACCAAAGTCCGGATGACGCCGGCCGCCTCGCTCGGCGCGCTTGTTGCCTGTGTGATCTCGGCGACGCAGGCGAGCACCTTGCTTGTTCCGTTCGACCAGCTCGCATTGCTCTTCGTGTTCGGCACATTCAACCTCGGGCTCGGCATGGCTCTCTTCGTCACCGGCGCGCGGCTGATCCCCTCGGCGCTCGCCGCATTGCTCGGAACCGGCGAAACGATGCTTGCCCCGGTCTGGGTGGCGGTCATTCACGGCGAGATCCCGAGCGAGCGCGCGATCTGGGGCGGATTGGTCATCCTCGCCGCGCTGATCACCTATCTCGGCGCAGAATTCCGCAGGCAGCAGGCGGACCGGCGCTGATCCCGGACAGCCTTTCTTCTTGACATCCCATATCAAAACCCGGAAGCCAGTTCGCTACGACGGAAGGATGAAGACGGAAGCCATGGTCGAGAACACCGCGACAAACGAAAAGCCGCTCTTCGGCAATCCGTGGATCTTCATTCGCGGCGTCCCGGCCATGAAGTTCCTGCCGCCGGAAGGTCCGCTGGAGATCGCCTTCGCCGGGCGTTCGAACGTCGGCAAGTCGTCGCTCATCAACGCGCTGGTCGGGCAGAAGGGACTGGCGCGAACGTCGAACACGCCCGGCCGGACCCAGGAACTCAACTACTTCGTTCCGGACGGCTATAGTGGTGAGGCGGGTGATCTGCCTCCGATGGCGCTGGTCGACATGCCAGGCTACGGCTATGCCCAGGCGCCGAAGGAACAGGTCGACGCCTGGACCAAGCTCGTCTTCGACTATCTCCGCGGTCGTTCGACGCTGAAGCGCGTCTATGTCCTGATCGACGCCCGGCACGGCATCAAGAAGAACGACGACGAGGTGCTGGACCTGCTCGACAAGGCGGCAGTCTCCTATCAAATCGTCCTTACCAAGATCGACAAGATCAAGCAGGCGGGCGTCCCGCGGCTGATCACCGAAACCGTGGAGAAAATCCGCAAGCGGCCAGCAGCCTACCCGGAAGTGCTGGCAACGTCTTCGGAAAAGGGAAGCGGTCTGGACGACTTGCGTTCGGCCATCCTCAATACTATCGGCCGTCGGGGCTGAGACGCCAAACGGCGGCTCCTCCCATCAGGGCCGGCCGTGAATTACGCCCTTCGCAACCACGGGCCCAGTCATCTTGCCGGTGAGTGAACCGCCATACGGTTCCACACTGACGGCGAGCACGGCCCTTTCGACGACCTTCTCACGCAGATTAGCCGGCACGAGGACGTCACCGGCACCCTCCGCCGGGAACACACCGAGCGAAATCGCCTGATCCCCGCCCTCCAGCAGCCAGAGTTCCAGCGATTTCGGTGCGCCGTCTCTGTTCGTTGCGGGCGAGAGCCTGATTTTGCCGGTCGTGCGATCGTAGCGTGCCGACAAGCCGAGAGCTTCGTTCGGCGACGTCAGCTCCGCAAGCAGGGCGTCTTCGGGCACCCGAAACGACCATAAGCCCGCACCTGCCGTAATGACGGCGGCGAGCATCGCGAACGCTGCCAAGGCCAGCGAACGCCACAAGTTCAGGGAGCTCCAGAGACTGGCGGCGAACCCTGAAAGCGAAAGGTCCGCGGAAAGTCCCGCAGGTCCGTCGAAAAGCGGAAGAGCGACCGGAGAATGCCTTCTCTCCGCACCATAACTCTCATCGATGCTGGACAGATTACGCTCCCAGCGGCGAACCATCGCCGCGAAAGGCCGGTCGTGGCGCAGGCGCTCCTCGACCCTCGCGCGTTCGTTCGCACCGAGCACTCCGAGAACGTACTCCCCGGCGAGAACCTCGTCGCGGGACCGGTCTCCTTTACTCTGATCAGGGGTCGTCATCGATCATCGGTTCTCGGGTTCGCATAGCCTGCGGCACGAGCCGCGCGCCGCGCCCAATGCGACCGAAGGCGGAGCACGCACGGCCGAGAGCGCTACCTGGCAGGTTGAAGGATCCAATTCTTCGCCACGACTGTCAATCGGTTTGCCACCTTGCGCTGCGGCGGCGCGTGAGCCGATGTCGGCAACGACTGCCAACTCCAAGTTTTTCGCGCGATTATTCCCTCGGACCCGAACTTGCGCTAAAAGGCCGCGATCCAACAAAAAGGATGTCCCATGACCGCCTCCGACAGCGAAATCCAGGCACGCCTCCTCGCCCAGGCGCTGCCCTTCATGCAGCGCTACGAAAACAAGACGATCGTCGTGAAATACGGTGGTCACGCGATGGGTAATCCCGAGCTAGGCAGGGCCTTTGCCGAGGACATCGCTCTCTTGAAGCAGTCGGGCGTCAACCCGATCGTGGTTCATGGCGGCGGGCCGCAGATCGGCGCGATGCTGACCAAGATGGGCATCGAATCACGATTCGAAGGCGGACTGCGCGTCACCGACCAGAAGACCGTCGAGATCGTCGAAATGGTGCTGGCAGGCTCGATCAACAAGGAGATCGTGGCCCTCATAAACCAGACCGGCGAATGGGCCATCGGCCTCTGCGGGAAAGACGGCAACATGGTCTTCGCGGAAAAGGCGAAGAAGACGGTAACCGATCCGGACTCCAACATTGAACGCGTGCTCGACCTCGGCTTCGTCGGAGAAGTCGTCGAGGTCGATCGGACGCTGCTCGACCTGCTTGCCAAATCGGAGATGATCCCGGTCATCGCACCGGTGGCACCTGGTCGCGACGGACACACCTACAATATCAACGCCGACACGTTCGCGGGAGCCATTGCCGGTGCGCTCCGTGCCACCCGCCTGCTTTTCCTAACCGATGTGCCGGGCGTGCTCAACCGGAACGGCGAACTCATCAAGGAATTGTCGGTCGCCGAAGCGCGCGCACTCATCAAGGATGGCACGATTTCCGGCGGTATGATCCCGAAGGTCGAGACCTGCATTGATGCGATCAATGCCGGCGTGCAAGGTGTCGTCATCCTGAACGGCAAGACGGCCCACTCCGTGCTGCTCGAAATCTTCACTGAAGGTGGTGCAGGAACGCTGATCGTTCCCTGATCCGCGGCCTATCGAGGACCGCCCAGGGCGAAGAGGCCGATCGGCCGCATCTCTCCCTCATGGCGCAGGAGCCACTTCTTGCGCCATAGTCCACCACCGTAGCCTGTCAGTGAACCGTCGGCGCCTATGCAGCGGTGGCAGGGAATGACGATTGCAATCGGGTTGGCTCCGTTCGCCTTTCCGACGGCGCGTACCGTCTCAATGCCACCGACCACGCGGGCGATGTCTCCGTAGGAGCAGGTTTCGCCGAGCGGCACCTTGAGAAGTTCGGCCCATACGTTCTTTTCGAAATCCGAGCCTTCGGGTGCGAGCGGCGTGCGAAACGACGCCGACTTCCCGGAAAAGTAATCCTCGAGTTCCGTGCCGATCTGGTCGATCAGCCGATTGCGCCCGCAAACCACCGGTCGACGTGACCGCGCCTCCAGCGAGGCGAGCGTCTTTTCTCGTGTCGACGCCTCCCGAAATTCGAGAAAGCGCAGATGGGTGTCGTCCGCGGCCGCGACCATGTCGCCAAGCGGCGTCTCGAACCATTCGGCAAAAAGCGGTTCCGTAGCGATCATTAAGCAATTCCGGGTTGCCTACCCAATGTAGGAAGGGCGGAAACGGCCGGCAACCCGAAACCGGCGGAGGTACTTCAGCCGAGGACGAGGATCAGCACGCCGAGGACGACGAACAGGCACCCGGCGAATTCGAGAACCGTGATCCGCTCCCGGAAGATGAACACCGAGGAGGCGAAGGTGAACAGCATCTCGATCTGCGCCAGCGCCTTGACCACCGCCACCTGCTGGAGCGTCATCGCCGTAAACCAACCGAAGGAGGCGGTCGCGCCGACGAAGCCGACCAGAAGGGCTACCGGTGCGGCATCCCTGACTCGACGCAACTCTTCGCGGTCGCGTAAGGCCATCCAGACGAACATGGAGAATGCCTGCATCAGGATGACGATCACCAGCGTATAGCCCGCCTGCATCAGAGAATCCGGAGCCGGCAGGCTGGGAGCGAGCGACAACGAGGCGGCACGATAAGCGATACCGGAAACGCCGAAGAAGAGACCGGAGAGAAGGCCCACCAAGGCAGTCCGGCTGACAACCGCACGCAGGAGCGTTCCTGCGGCAAGCTCCGTGCGCGCAACGGAGATCAACACGACACCGACCACGGAGACGGCGATCGCAATCATCACCGACCCCGAGATCCGTTCGCCAAAGAAAACGAGTGCGAGCAATGCCGCCTGCGCAGGCTCCGTGCGCGAATATGCGGTCCCGACGGCGAAGTTCCGAAAGGAGAAAAGATGCACAAGCAGGAAGGTCGCGGCAATCTGCGCGAAGGCTCCGACGACCGCCCAGAACCAGAAGCTACCATTCGGGACCGGCAAAGGCCGTCCAAGACCGAGGTTCAGGACGCCGAGGTAGACAAGCGCGAAAGGCACGCCGAAGCCGAAGCGCACGAAGGTCGCCCCGGTCGTGCCCATTCGCCCCTTGAGGTGTTTCTGCAATGCGGAACGCACATTCTGAAGGAATGCGCTGCTGATTGTGACGGCGGCCCAGAATTCCATGGCGCACGCGTTAGCACGGGGCATGAACGGCCACCATATCTACGGAAGGAAAAGCGGTACGCCGGCGTTTATTTTTGTGGCGATCCGTGTCACAGCTAAACCATGACTACACCCCCCACACATCCGGAGAAGGCCGATTTCGCGCATGTGCGCGACTGGGTCTTCGACCTCGACAACACCCTCTATCCGCACCACGTCAACCTGTTCGCGCAGATCGACCGCAACATGACGGCCTATGTCGCGGAACTGCTGCAACTCGAACCGGACGCCGCAAGAGTGCTGCAGAAGCAGTACTATCGCGATCACGGCACGACGCTTGCGGGCCTGATGCTCCATCATGGGGTCGACCCAAACGACTTCCTCGAAAGAGCCCATGCGATCGACTATTCCGCGATCCTGCCGGACCCTGCGCTCGGCAGTGCGATCCAGGCCCTTCCCGGCCGCAAGTTCATATTCACCAACGGAACCGTGAAGCATGCCGAAGCCGCAGCTCGGGCGCTTGGAATTCTCGAGAATTTCGATGACATCTTCGATATCGTCGCTGCCGATTACGTCCCGAAGCCAGCCGGCAATACCTACGACAAGTTCGCGACCTTAAATCGTGTCGACACCAAACGCGCGGCAATGTTCGAAGACCTGCCGCGCAATCTTGCGGTCCCCCGCGCGCTCGGAATGAAGACAGTTCTGCTCGTTCCACGCAATCTCGGCACTGCCGTGCTGGAGGCTTGGGAACTGGCCGAAAACGCCGATGAGCCGGACTGCATTGATTACGTGACCGACGACCTTGCCGGCTTCCTCCAGACATTACTCCACACAAGCAACTGATCTTTTTCGTATATTACCAAAAATTCATGCAGCCTTACCGAAGTTTAAGTGGGATGGCGCCGCAGGAAACCGTAGCTTTCCTTCATCAGAAGACGCTGAAAGGAATGCTCATGAACAGGAAAACGATCACGCTCACCGCCCTCGCTGCCGCGCTTGTCGTTGGCACATCGGCGGCGGCCTTCGCCCGCCAGGAGATGGCGGGGGGACGCGGCCCAGAAGCCCGCTTCGTCCACATGCTGCAACAGTTCGACGAGAACAAGGACGGCAAGATCTCCAAGGACGAAGCCACGAGCGGCCAGGAGAGACTGTTCGGAGAAATCGACGCCAACAAGGATGGCACGCTGACCCCCGGTGAGCTTCGCGCCCATCGCGAAGCCATGCGGGCGAACGCACCTGCCGGCAAGGGCGCGGGTATGGGCACGGGACCGCAAGACGGGACCGGTCGCCAGATGGGCATGATGGGCTGGAAGAAGCATCATGGCGAACGCACCATGGCCGAAGGCGGGCAGCGCCAGGGAATGGGGCACGGCGGGCGCTTCGGCGGCATGCGCATGGCCGATACTGACGAGAACGGACAGATCAGCCGTGAAGAAGCGTCCGCGGCGAGCGACAAGTTCTTCACCCGCATGGACAGCAATGGCGACGGCGTACTCTCCGCCGACGACATGCCGAAACGCGGCTCCTTCTGACCCGGCGGATACCAGTCGCCGGAAAGAACAACGGCCCGCGGCGATGCCGCGGGTCGCTTTGTCTCGCGTCAGTGCTCGTAGTGATCGGCGATGACCTTCCAGGCCTGCTCCGCCGTTTCGACGAAATTCAGCAATTCAACGTCCTCCGGGGCGATCGTGCCGAATTCTGCAAGCGCATCGAAATCGATGATCCTTCGCCAGAAGGCCTCACCGAACAAGATGAGGGGGATCGGCGCCATGCGTTTGGTCTGGATCAGGGTCACCGCCTCGAAGAACTCGTCCATGGTCCCGAAGCCGCCGGGGAAGATGGCGATCGCCTTGGCGCGCATCAGGAAGTGCATCTTCCGGATCGCGAAATAGTGGAAGTTGAAGCTGAGTTCCGGTGTCACGAAAGCGTTTGGCGCCTGCTCGTGCGGCAGGACGATATTGAGGCCGATCGAAGGGGCGCCCGCCTCTGCCGCTCCTCGATTGCCCGCCTCCATGACGCCGGGGCCCCCTCCCGTCATCACGACATATTCCTGATGGTCGTGTTTTGCCGAGTATTCGCCGCAGAGGCGGGCGAACTTGCGGGCTTCCTCGTAGAAGACGGAAGCCGCCTCCAGATTGGCACGCTGTGTTTCGTTGCGCGCGGCCCACGCACTTGCCCCGGGGGCCGGAATACGGGCGCCACCAAACATGACGATCGTCGACCTGATGCCACGCTCGGCGAGATTCATCTCGACTTTCAGCAGCTCGAGCTGCAGGCGAACGGGCCGGAGTTCGTCGCGGCAAAGGAAATCGTCATCGATGTAGGCGAGGCGATAGGACGGGGATTCCGACTGCGGCGTCCGCGGGATGCCGGCGGCGACCTTGCGGTCGGTCGTGCTATCTTTCAGCGGATCCCAGATTCCACCACTCCGCTGTCTCGGACCGTTTTCTAGCTTCGCCATGTTCACTGCCTTTCTCTGCCGGAAACGACCGCGGAGGTCGCGGGCGGCTGTTTTCAACCCCCGGCGAATGCGCTACAGCAGAACGCCAGTTTCCGATCGCGAATCCGGAAATTTCCGGGGTTATACGATAGACAACGAAGTTTAAGGAATTCAGATGACCGCCATGGATGTCAGCCAGCTCGAGAGCATCGTCGAAGCCGCCTTCGAAAACCGTGACACGGTAAGCACGTCGACACGCGGCGAAGTTCGCGACGCGGTCGAAACCGCTCTCAATCTGCTCGACAGCGGCAAGCTGCGGGTCGCCTCGCGCGGCGAAGACGGCACCTGGACGGTTCATCAGTGGCTCAAGAAGGCGGTTCTTCTGTCCTTCCGCCTCAATCCCATGGAGATCGTCGCAGGCGGCCCGGGCGCCTCGACGTGGTGGGACAAGGTGCCTTCGAAATTCGAGGGCTGGAGCGCCAACGAATTCGAGCGTGCGGGTTTCCGCGCCGTTCCGAATGCCGTCGTCCGCCGCTCTGCTTACATCGCCCCCGGTGCCGTCCTGATGCCGTCCTTCGTCAATCTCGGTGCCTATGTCGGTGAGAACACGATGGTCGACGCCTGGGCGACGGTCGGCTCCTGCGCGCAGATCGGGAAGAACGTCCATCTCTCGGGCGGCGTCGGCATCGGCGGCGTGCTCGAACCGATGCAGGCCGGTCCGACCATCATCGAGGACAACTGCTTTATCGGTGCGCGCTCCGAGGTCGTCGAGGGCTGCATCGTCCGTGAGGGTTCGGTGCTCGGCATGGGCGTCTTCATCGGCAAGTCGACCAAGATCGTCGACCGCGCGACCGGCGAAATCACGTATGGTGAAGTTCCTCCCTATTCCGTGGTCGTTGCCGGTGCCCTGCCTTCGGCCAATGTCATGGCAAACGGTCAGCCGGCTCCGAGCCTCTATTGCGCCGTCATCGTCAAACGGGTGGACGCCAAGACGCGCTCGAAGACGGGCATCAACGAGCTTCTCAGAGACTGAAGTGCAGCGCGTCGTTCGCACGCCCGGTATCGGATGGCTGTTCTTCAGCCCGTCCGGTCGCGCCGGGCGGCAGGTTTTCATCCTCTCCTGGCTGTTCTGGATGATGGCCAACGGCTATACGACCACGAAGCTGGTCCTGCATCAGGACGACGAAAGTGTTCTGCCGTTCTGGAGCTTCCTCTTCTTCGGCGTCTTTGTGACCTCGGTGGTCTCCGGGCTCATGCTGGGCGTCAAGCGCCTGCACGACATGGGTTTCACCGGTCTTCTGGCCATCGCCCTCTTCGTGCCGGTGATCTCGGTCATCGTACTGCTCTGGATGTGTGTCTGGCCTTCCGAAAAGGGACCGAACGCCTATGGTCCGGCGACCGACGGGCCCCAGAAATGACACATCTCCCGCCATGGTGACAGGTGGGGTTTGATCGGCTACACCTTGCGAACTCCTCCTGCGGCACGGCGCCGCCCAGACCGGCTTCCATCCTCCACGTTCAGAACCATGACCGCCACAAATCCCGTTGAAAATCTGCAGGCTCTCATCCGTTGTCCGTCCGTCACGCCAGCCGAAGGCGGTGCGCTGAGCGCGCTTCAAGCGATGCTGGAGCCGATGGGCTTCGCCGTTTCGCGCGTGACAGCGTCCGAGGAAAACACGCCCGACATCGAAAACCTCTACGCCCGGCTAGGCACGAGCGGCCCGCATCTGATGTTCGCCGGCCATACCGACGTGGTCCCGGTCGGGGATGAAACGGCCTGGAGCCATCCGCCGTTTTCGGCCGAGATCGCCAACGGCATGCTCTACGGCCGTGGTGCCGTCGACATGAAGGGCGGGATCGCCTGCTTCATAGCGGCACTCGCCCGCAGCATCGAACAGAAGGGGGCACCCAAGGGCTCGATCTCGCTGCTGATCACCGGCGACGAGGAAGGTCCTGCCATCAACGGCACGATCAAGCTTCTCAAATGGGCCGCCGAAAAGGGTGAACGCTGGGATGCCTGCCTCGTCGGCGAGCCGACCAACCCCGACCAGCTCGGCGACATGATCAAGATCGGCCGCCGCGGATCCCTGTCCGGCACGATCACCGTCCATGGCGTGCAGGGGCATGCCGCCTATCCGCACCTCGCCGACAATCCCGTTCGCGGCATCATCCGTCTCGCCGAAGCGCTGATGAACCCGCCCTTCGACCACGGCACGGACAATTTCCAGCCGTCGAACCTCGAGGTGACGACGATCGACGTCGGCAATCCGGCCACAAACGTCATTCCGGCAAAGGCCACCGCGCGCTTCAACATACGTTTCAACGATACTTGGTCAGCCGAAGCGCTTCAGGCGGAGATCATCCAGCGCCTCGATGCCGCCGCTGCAGACACGGCGCTTCGGCCCGCACGCCAACCTCTCAGCTACGATCTCGTCTGGTCCGAGCGTCCGAGCCACGTGTTCCTCACTCGCAATGAGGCGCTGATTTCTTCGCTTTCGGATGCAGTCGAGCAGGTGACGGGACAGACGCCGCAGCTTTCCACAACGGGCGGCACCTCGGATGCCCGCTATATCAAGGATTACTGCCCCGTCGTTGAATTCGGCCTGGTGGGCCAAACCATGCACATGGTGGACGAGCGAGTAGCCGTCGAAGACCTCGAGACGCTTACCCGGATTTACCAGACGTTCATCGAGCAGTGGTTTGCGAATGCCGACGCTTAAGGAAGTCAAGCTATACCTGACCGGCCTCTGGCTGCTCTTCCAGCGCGACACGAAAGGCTTCCGCTTTCTCGATCTTACCGATCGCGGCGCGCTGCGCTCCTTCTGGGCGATGGCATGGGCCGGACCTGCGATCCTTGTTTCCTGGCTGTGGTGGCGAGCCGCCTACCTCGCCGTGATGCCCCTCGGAACGGAAACCGGACCTGTCTTCTTCTTCCGGCTCGCACTGGTGGAGGTGGCGAACTGGCTGGTGCCGGTCATCCTCGCCGGGATGCTCGCCTGGGCGCTCGGGATCGGCCCGCGGTTCGCCGCGATCGTCACGGTCACCAACTGGCTCGCTCTTCCCGTCTCCTATGCGTATGCAGTCCTTATCCTCCTGATGGTGCTGCTTCCCGCGCTCAAGGGGCTGCTCACCATTCTCTGGCTCGGACTGCTGCTAACGCTCGTCTTTGCGCTTTTCCGTATCCTGCGCATGATCCTGGGAGACCATACGTTGACGGTCGCGACGATGACCATGGTCCTTCTGGTGCCAACCATGTTGCTGTCCGAGTTGCTGGAGCGCTTTCTCGGCGTATTCCCGGGCTGACGGCAGCCCCTATAGCCCGTCGGGATAGTCCACCTTCACGAAGTAGAGCCCTTCGGGCGGTGCTACGGGACCACAGGCAGCACGGTCCCGCGCCTCCAGCGCCGCCCGGACGTCGGCCGGCGACATCTTGCCCTCGCCGGCGAGCTTGAGCGTCCCGGCGAAGGAGCGGATCTGGTTGTGAAGGAAGCTCTGGGCCGAGGCCCGGATCTCGATCAGGTCGCCGGCACGCGTCACATCAAGGCGGTCCAGGGTGCGCACCGGGCTCGTCGCCTGACAATGCGCGGACCGGAAGGTGGTGAAGTCATGATGGCCGACAAGCTGCTGCGCGGCCTCATGCATGCGCTCGTGGTCAAGCGGCTTCGGCACCCACCAGGCGCGCTTCAGTTCCACCGCCAGCGGCGCCGGGCGGCTGATGATACGGTAAAGATAATGCCGCTTCACGGCGGAAAAACGAGCGTCGAAGCTCTCGTCCGCTTCCAGCACATTAAGGACAGCGACGCGTTCACCCGCCAGACCGAGATGGGCGTTGAGGGCGTTGCGCAGCTTGTACGGCGCCCAGGAGCGTGAGAGGTCCGCATGGATGACTTGGCCGAGCGCGTGGACACCGGAGTCGGTTCGTCCCGCACCCCGGATCGACACTGCCTCTCCGGTCAGGGAGAGGATGGCGTTTTCCAATGCCTGCTGGACGGAATGGCCGTTTTCCTGCCGCTGCCAGCCGACGTAATGGGTGCCGTCGTATTCGACGGTCATGCGAAAGCGCGGCATCAGGCGAGGACCACGCCGCGCGGGATCGGAGTGCCGCGGAGGAATTCGGTCGTGGCCAGAGGCTTGCCGCCGGCCCGCTGCAGCCGCGTGAGCCGCACTGCCCCCTTGCCGCAGGCGACTGTCAGGTGCTCATCCAGCACTTCGCCCGGCCTGCCCTGTCCTTCGGCAAGCGTTGAGCCTAGCACCTTCACCCGTTCGGCCTTGCCGTTGATCTCCACCTCGAACCAGGCGCCGGGGAACGGCGCCAGTCCACGGATGTGGTTGTGCACATCGTGGGCATCTCGGGTAAAGCTGATACGTGTCTCGCCCTTGTCGATCTTCGCGGCATAGAGGACGCCTTCGGAAGCCTGCGGCGTGAGCGGTAGATCTCCCGCTTCTAGCCTCGCCATCGCCTCGACCATGGCTTCCGCGCCGATCTGGCTCAACCGGTCGTGCAGCTCGCCCGCCGTCATGTCGTGTGCGATCTCCACCTTGCGCGTCAGGGCAACGGGGCCGGTATCGAGGCCCTTGTCCATCTTCATGACCATCATGCCGCTCTCGCGGTCGCCGGCCATGATCGCGCGCTGAATGGGAGCCGCACCGCGCCAGCGCGGCAGAAGCGACGCGTGGCCGTTATAGGCCCCGAGCCGCGTACCGCCGAGAATTTCTTCCGGCAGCAGAAGGCCGTAGGCGACCACGACCGCAACGTCAGCACCGATGGCTCGAAAGGCCGCACGTTCCGCGGGATCCTTGAAGTTGACCGGCGTGAACACCGGAATGTCGAGCTTTTCGGCCGCCTGATGCACCGGTGACTTCTGCAGATCCAGACCCCGCCGGCCGCCGGGACGCGGGGGCTGGGTATAGACGGCGACGATCTGATGGCCGGCCCCGGCAAGGGCGGCAAGCGTCGGAACGGAAAACTCCGGCGTTCCCATGAAGATGATGCGAAGTGCCATGGTGTCGTCGCCTCCAGCTCCCGAACCGGCTTGATTCCAGCCCTGCCACTGCTCCGGGCGTCGGCGCTAGATCGCCTTGCCCCTGGCCGCCTTGGTGAACTTCTTGATGACCATTTCGCGCTTCAGCCGCGAGATATGGTCGATGAACAGGACGCCGTTCAGGTGATCGATCTCGTGCTGCAGGCACGTCGCGAGCAGGCCCTCGGCTTCGGTCGTCTGCTCCTTGCCCTCGCGGTCGATGGACCGCACGGTCACCTTGGCCGGCCGCTCCACCTCCGCGTAGTAGTCCGGTATAGACAGGCACCCTTCCTCATAGGTCGAGCGCTCGTCGGAGGACGTCAGGATCTCGGGATTAATGAAGACGAGCGGCTGCTTCTCTTCATCCTCGCGGGAGACATCGATGACCAGCAACCGTCGCGCCACGCCGACCTGGACGGCGGCAAGCCCGATGCCCGGCGCGTCATACATGGTCTCGAGCATGTCATCGGCAAGCTTGAGGATGTCGGAATCCACCCGTTCGACGGGCTTGGAAACCTGACGGAGCAGAGGATCGGGGAGAATAATGAGGGGCTTTATCGTCATGGGCCTCCCATATCGCATCTGTCGCGCCGATGGAATCGAAAAACGCGAGGGAAAAACCCTCGCGTTCCTTGGATCTACGCCAGAGCGAAAATCAGGCGGCGAGGCCGGGCGCCTGCCGACGTGGCGTTGGGAGTGACACCGAGACTTCGCTGCTGTCCGTGTTGATACGGCCCAGCAGATCGACGAGTCCGGCGACCTCGTTGCGCAGCCGTCGCGTCTCGGCGGAGGTCTGCTCCACCATCGTCGAGTTTTCCTGGGTCAGGCCGTCCATGCTGCGGGTTGCCTGGTTGATTCCACTCAGTCCCGACGCCTGGTCCTTGGCGGCAGTCGCGATCTCGCCGACAAAGGTATTGATCGCATCGATCCGTCCGATGATGTCAGCCAGAGCCGTACCGGTATTGGAGACGAGTTCGACGCCTTCGTTCACCTGCTGTGAACTCTGGGAGATCAGCCGCTTGATTTCCTTGGCCGCGTCGGCGCTGCGCTGTGCCAGCTGGCGGACTTCCTGCGCAACAACGGCGAAGCCCTTGCCGGCCTCGCCGGCACGCGCTGCCTCGACACCCGCGTTGAGCGCCAGAAGGTTTGTCTGGAAAGCAATTTCGTCGATGACGCCGATGATCTTGGATATCTCTGTCGACGACCTTTCGATTTCCGCCATTGCCGACACGGCCTGGTTCACCACCTCGCCTGAGGTTCGCGCCTGTTGCTGCGTCTCCTTCACAACGGACGCGGCCCGTTCCGCGTTGGAGGCCGTCTGGCTGACGCTCACGGAAAGCTGCTGCAGGGCAGTCGAGCTTTCCTGAACACCGGCCGCCTGCTTGGAGGTGCGCAGCGCCAGTTCGTCTGATGTGCGGGCAATCGTTTCCGTTCCGGCGAGGATTTCCTCCGAGGAACGGCGGATGAGCTGGAAGGATTCGTTGAGGCGTGCCACGGCCTCGTTGTAGTCCGTCGCCATCTGCTTGAAATCGTCCGGCAGGTCGTCGGACATACGGGCCTTGAAATCACCTCGCGCCAGCGCTTCGAGGCCGCGACGCAAGTGCTGCATGGCGATCTGCTGATTGGCCTCGGAGCGCTCGCGCTCCTCCTGAAGCTGCCGGCGCTTCTCTTCGAGCGCATCGAGATACACGGAAATCGAATAGTCCATGTCCAGCATAGAGACTTTGATCAAGGCGCTCAGCTTGTCGGCAAGAGCAGTCGCGTGATGCTTGCCGAAGGGGAACGGCCAATGCTTCTTCAGTACACCCGCGGCCAGTTCGCCGATGAGCATCGAATAGCCGCCGATATACCATCGCGGCTCCAGGCCGATCCGGGCATGGGCCTTGCCGATTGCGGTGACGCCCTTGACGTATTCCTGCGTGAAGGTTCCACTCGAAACACGGTCCCAGTGACCGACCTGCGCCTTCTTCGCGGCCGCCATGTGCGAACCATCACGGAAGAACTGGGCAAGATGCGGCGTGGCCGCAACCTTGGCATAGAACTTGTCGAGTGCACCGCCCAGGATCTCGGAGAGAGTCGGACGCAACGAATGAAGCGTCTGACAGGCCTTCTCGTCGAGCTCGATGAAATCGAGGCGCTGCCTCAGGCTGTTGTCACCACTCTCTTGCATGTTGCCTCGCAATAGTCTCAGGCGTGATCACGCCGCCCGCCGGACGGTGAAAGAATTGGCCGAAGGTTTTGCTCAAAACCCTAAACGGAGAGTGAATGACCAGGGCGAAATGTGATCAACCACATACCTGATGGTGCACCATAAAATCGGCTTCGCCTGTAGCTTGCATGATCGCCTGGCCAGATTGTCGACGGCCCGATCTTCGTTCTTGTTTTGATCTGTCATCGATGGCCGAATCTGCTAGATTGGTCGCCATGAACACTAGTCCTTCCGCATCCGGCGCGCCGGTCTTCATGGTCGGCGACTTCGCCGTCTCGCCCACCCTGCTCGTCCTCGGTCTTGCAGCACTCATCCTCGCCGGACTGATCCTCTGGGTGGCGGCCGTGATGCGAAGCAGCCGAATGCGGCTCCGCAAAGAAATGGAAGCATCCCAAAGGGAGGCTGCAGCCGAAGCGCGGATGGCCGAGCTGCTGCGCGCCCAAGCGGAAATGCAGGGGCGCCTTGCGGCCATGGCCGATGTCTTCGGCACCAAACAGTCGGAGTTCAATCAGGCGATCAACCAGCGCCTCGACGGCATGTCGCACAGGATCGGGGCGACGATCAGCGAGCAGACGAAGACCACACATGAGAACCTGCGCCGGTTGCAGGAACGCCTCGCGGTCATCGACGCCGCCCAGAACAACATCCAGTCCCTCGCGAAGGATGTCGTCGGACTGCAGGCCATTCTCTCGAACAAGCAGACACGCGGCGCCTTCGGGCAGTCTCGGATGGAGACGATCGTCGCCGACGGGCTGCCGATTGGCGCCTATGCATTTCAATCCACACTTTCCAACGGCTCGCGGCCGGACTGCACCATCCGGATGCCGAACGACTCTCCGCCGCTGGTCGTCGACGCGAAATTTCCGCTGGAAGCGTGGAACGCGATACGTGACGCCGAGACAGCGGATGCCAAGAAGACTGCCGGTCAGCAGTTTCGCCGCGACATGGAGGTGCATCTGCGGGACATCGCGGAGAAGTACCTGATTCCCGGCGAGACCCAGGACATGGCCTTCCTTTTCGTTCCTTCGGAATCGATCTTCGCGGAGGTCCACGAGAACTTCGAGGGCATCGTCCAGAGGGCACACCGCATGCGCGTGGTGATCGTCTCGCCGTCACTGCTGATGCTGTCGATCCAGGTAATCCAGGCCGTGCTGAAGGATCAGCGGATGCGCGAACAGGCGCACCTCATCCAGGGGGAAGTCATCCACCTGATGGAGGATCTCGCCCGGCTGGACGACCGGACACGCAAACTGCAGAGCCATTTTCTCGCGGCCCAGAAGGATGTCGATATGATCCTCACCTCGGCCGACAAGCTGACCAAGCGGGGCGCGAAGATAGAAGCGCTCGAATTCCAGTCCGGCAACGGTGACGAAGGCGGAACGGCGCGCTCCGTCGAGAGCAAGACGGGCCTTCTCAAGCTTCGGGTCGTTGACGAGGACTAGGCCAGGCGCCAAACTCGCGGCCAATACACGTAACGGATGGAAACACCTCGATGATCACCGTATTCGGTTCCATCAACATGGACCTCATTGCCACGACGACACGGCTTCCGAAGCCCGGAGAAACGGTCGGCGGCAAGGATTTCTCGACGGCGGCAGGCGGCAAGGGCGCGAACCAGGCGCTCGCCGCGACACGCGCCGGCGCAAGGGTACGGATGGTAGGAGCAGTCGGCACTGATGCCTTTGCCGCACCTGCGCTCGAACTCCTCGAACAGGCAGGAACCGAGCTTTCGGGGGTTCACAAGACGTCGGCGCCGACGGGGACCGCGCTCATTCTGGTCGGTGATGACGGAGAGAATATGATTGCCGTCGTTCCCGGCGCAAACGGGACGATCGGCAAATCGGACGCACAGGCCGCGGTCGATGCCATGGCGCAGGATGACATTCTCATGCTGCAGCTCGAGATACCGGCCATGGCCGTGGAGGAAGCCCTCTCGCGGGCCCGAGACCGCGGGATCACAACGATCATCAATATCGCACCCTTGACGGCGGAGGCGGCGCGCCTCGGCCGAATGGCAAACATCGTCGTTGCCAATGAGACAGAGTTCGAACGTCTCGCTGCACGGGACGGCATGGGAGCGGACGAACGCGAAAAGGCGCTGCTGCGCCTGCACGAAGAAACCGGGCAGACCCTTGTCGTCACGCTCGGGGCGGACGGCGTCATTGCGGTACATCAGGGCGAACTGGTCCGGGTCAACGGACTGAAGATCGTGCCGGTTGATACGGTCGGCGCCGGCGACACTTTTTGCGGTTATTTCGCCGCCGGACTGGATCAGGGTCTCGCCTTCAAGGACGCGCTCCGTCGGGCGGCAGTCGCGGGTTCGCTTGCCTGCCTGAAGCCAGGCGCACAGCCTTCGATCCCGCTGTCGGACGAGGTTGCCGCCAGGCTCTGACACGTCCCGTCGCACCTCTCTTTCACCGCGCCGGCGATCGCACCCGCGCGCGTTGGCGCGTGAAGATCAGGAAACGCGCTGCAAATTCAACATGCGTTAAACTTTCCATTCTTATTCTCGCACTGCTTTCTCCGGCGCCGCGGCTGCATGGAGTGAAACACCGCTCCATGAGGGAGCATCCCCCTCCCTGTGACCAATTCAACGCGCCGGCCCGCCGGCGTGCGGGTTCGAGGCCGTCATGTTGAAACTGATCTCCAAATCCATTGCTTTCAAGCTGCAGCTCGTCACCGGCATCGCCATCGCGCTGGTGCTTGCCCTCTCCAATCTGGTTCTCATTTCGCAGACCCGTGATCGCGTCCAGTCGCTGACGATGGATCAGGCAACGAGCCAGGCGAACGCGATCGCGAACGAAGTTGCTGGCGATATCGGTGAACTCGCCAGCGCCGCCCGCTCGATGGCGGGCGTGCTCGCGCGCGGGCATGAGGCGCAGTCCTTCGATCGCAAGGGGGCCATCAATCTCCTGAAGGCCAATGTCGAACAAAATGCGTTCGCTTTCGGAAGCTGGTTCTGCGAAGTCGCGCAAGCCTTCGACGGACGCAAGGAAGATACGGTCAAGAATCTCGAACTCGGCGGCAATGACAACGGTGTCTTCGCGCCGTACTGGTCGAAGACGCAGGACGGTGGCATTCAGTTTTCCACTTTCAACAACGATTATACGCAGGAGTGGTACGCACTCGCCGCCAAAAGCGGCAAAGGTGCCATCACCGCCCCGTATCTGGCGGAAGGGACCGAGCTCCCAACGACCATGAGTTCGATTGCCTATCCGGTGGTCTCCGGCGGCAAGATGATCGGTGTGACCGGCGTCGACATCTCCCTCAGTTCTCTCTCCGAAAAACTGCAGGCCCTCAAGCCTTTCCAGACCGGACGGGTCATGCTCGTCGGGCATACGGGCCAATGGCTCGTGGCTCCCTCGGCCGATCTGTTGATGAAGCCCTATGAAGGCGAAGGCGGCAACAAGCTCAAGGCGGCACTATCTTCCGGGAAACCCGAGACGCTGCTCAACGTCGCTGCCGACGGGGCCGAATCTTTCGACCGACTGATCTATCCTTTTGCCGTTCCTGGCGTGAACACCACCTGGGCGGTCATTGTCGACATTCCCCAAAGTGCAATAAGCGCACCCGTCGAAGCACAGACCGTCATGATGATCGTCGGCGGCCTTGTAGTTCTCGGTGCGGTGATGACTGCACTCTATCTCGCGGCACGCACCTATGTCCAGAAACCACTGCACGCCATCGTCGCTGATGTCGATCGTCTCGGCGCCGGCAACTACGAGAAGATGGTCGACGGACAGAACCGTACCGACGAGCTCGGGCTCGTCGCCAAGGCGCTCGAAGGCTTCCGGCATCGGCTTTCCGAAGGAAAGATGCTCGAGGGCGAGGCAGCACGGCAGCGGCGGGCAGCAGAAGACGAGCGCAACCGCTCCGAAGCGGAACGTGAGGAAAGCGCCGCCCTCCAGCAGAAGGTGGTCACCATGCTCGGCACCGGTCTGTCAGAGCTTTCGAATGGCAATCTCGACTATCGCATCCAGGCCGATTTCCCCGGCGAGTACGCCGCGCTGAAGGCCGACTTCAACGCCGCCGTCGCCAGCCTCGAAAACGCGATCAACGCTGTCAACGTGAGCGTCGGAGCCATCAACAACGGCAGCTCCGAGATCAGCGACAGCGCGGATAACCTGTCGCGGCGTACCGAGCAGCAGGCGGCAAGTCTCGAAGAAACGGCTGCCGCGCTCAACCAGCTCACCGAGCAGGTGAATTCCAGCGCGGACAATGCCGCAATCGCGGCACGGACCGTGCAGCTCGCCTGCCAGGACGCCGAGCGCTCCGGCGAAGTCGTCCAGCGGGCGGTTACCTCGATGCATGGTATCGAGCAGTCCTCGGGCGAAATCTCCCGGATCATCGGGGTCATCGACGAGATCGCCTTCCAGACCAATTTGCTGGCACTCAACGCCGGTGTAGAGGCTGCGCGCGCCGGAGAAGCCGGCAAGGGCTTTGCGGTCGTGGCGCAGGAGGTGCGGGAACTCGCCCAGCGTTCCGCCAACGCAGCAAAGGAGATCAAGGCGCTGATCACGGCCTCGGGCGCCCAGGTCAAGGACGGCGTCGCCCTTGTCGGCGAGGCGGGCGACACCCTCCACAAGATCGCCGAGCAGGTCATGCAGATCAATACGATCATTGCCGAGATCTCCGCATCGGCGACAGAACAGGCCTCCGGCCTCAAAGAGATCAATACCGCCGTCCACCAGATGGATCAGGTCACCCAGCAGAACGCAGCCATGGTCGAGGAAACGACGGCAGCAAGCATGACCTTGAAGACCGAGGCGCAGAACTTGCGCGCCTTGGTAACGCGCTTCCGCACCTCCGGAACTGCGCGGGAGGCAGCCGCGCCAGTCACATACCCGCCAGCCCCGGCACGCGAGCCGGTTCGCGTCGCAAGGTCGGCGGTCCGTGGCGGTACAGTGGCTGTTGCCGTCCAGGAAAACTGGGAGGAATTCTGAACGTTGACGCTGGCGTCACATGAAACGACAAGGCCGCGGGATCGGTCCGCGGCCTTTTCATTTTCAGAGCCGTGCGAGACGTTCCGTCAAAAGATCGAAGAAACCGTCTGAATCCACGTGGCGCATGACCCGGGCGTTTGGTGTACGCCCCGAGACACGCCACCAGTCGACCACGGTCATGCCCATCGTGAGTTCCGAGGTTGTCTCGATCTCGACGTTGCAGTTGCGCCCGGTGAAAAGTTCCGGCTTCAGCAGGTAGGCGATCACCGTCGGGTCGTGCAGCGGGCCGCCATCCGAACCGTACTTCTCGACATCGAAGCGCTCGAAGAATTCGAGCCAGTCGACCATCACCTTGGCCGGGTGGGTGCCGATCGCGGCAATCCGCGTGACCCGCGCCTTCGTCGTCATGAGCTGGTGGGTCACGTCGAGCGGCATCATCACGATCGGGATACCCGAGCGGAAGACGATGTCGGCTGCCTGAGGGTCGACAAAGATATTGAACTCGGCGGCCGGCGTGATGTTGCCTCCTTCGGAGAAACCACCCCCCATCATCACGAGCTCGCGGACGCGGGGCGCGATATCAGGCGCCTTGCGCAACGCCAGACCGATATTGGTCAGCGGTCCCAAGGTACAGAGCGTGACGGTCCCCTCTTCCTCGCGACGCAGTGTTTCGATAATGAAATCGACCGCGTGCTGCGGGCGAACGGCCATTGTCGGCTCGTCGAGCACGGCTCCGTCGAGCCCGGTCTTGCCGTGGACGTGCTCGGCGGTCACCAGCGGCCGTTCAAGCGGCTTCTCTGCCCCTTCGTAGACGGGAATGTCGGAGCGTCCCGCCAATTCGCACACGATGCGGGCGTTGCGGCTCGTTAGCCTGAGTGGCACGTTGCCGGCGACCACACATATCCCGAGCACCTCGATCTCCTCGGGACTGCCGAACGCCAGCATGAGGGCAGCGGCGTCATCCTGTCCCGGGTCCGTATCAATTATGATTTTTCTGCGCGCAGTCATTCCTCGGTCACCTCGACTCCGTTATCGCAGCGCGTGATGCGGGCGCGGGCGAGCCTTGTCAAGCGCGGAGACACTTGCGGACGACAACGCCTCACTCCATATGGAGATTGGCAGTACCGACCTGTGCCTGCCGCAGAATCGACGCCGAGACGAGGACGATGGATGAGCCGCCTGAAACCGCTCGCGACCCCTTTGCTGTTGGGCTTCGAGTCGGACGCCTCGGTCCTCGCCCAAATCGCCCGGGCAAATGACGGGTATCCTCCCTATGATATCGCGCGGTTGCGCAAGACCGGCAGCGACCTCGATCGGCTGCGAATCACCCTTGCCGTCGCAGGCTTTTCCGAAAGTGAACTCGACGTCTCACTGCAGGCCAAGAGGCTGACAGTGCGGGGCAGGCAAGCCGAGCGTGCAGACGGAGACTTTCTGTTCCGGGGCATCGCCGCCCGCCAGTTTCAACGGGTTTTCCTGCTGGCGGAAGGCATGGATGTCCTTGGAGCAACACTGAAAAATGGACTTTTGTCAATCGATCTCGTCCGGCCGGAACCGGCGCAAGTGGTGAAGAAAATTAACATTTCGACGGCACAATAGGGGCAACGGCCTGATGAGCCGTTGCTCCCTAATCGGTGGAGGATCGGAATGTTACTGAAAGAAGCAAACGCCCGACTGACGCAATCCGAACTGGCGCATCTTGGCACAGGCGAAGTCGGCTACATCCGGAAAATGCGCTTCGAAGAGATTTCGCGCTGCTTTCCCGAGGCTCCCGAGGTCGATCCGAGACTCGATCTCTGGGCGTTGTTCGGTGCCGACGGCACTCCGATTCTACTCACCGACAACCGGTCCAGCACCTTCTACAAGGCTGCCGAGGACGAGCTCCAGACCGTCAGCCTGCACTGACGGTCAAATCTTGCGGAATGTGAGATAGGCCGAGCCTCGGCCCTCACGCCGGGCCTTTGCTTCGTAACGCGTGCCCGGCCACCCGGTAAACGGCGTCTTCCAGTCTGCTGCATTTCTCGCCGTCCACTCGAAGCCGCCGTGGTCGCGGCAGTGCACAAGCGTCCAGTTGACATAGGTATCGATGTCCGAGGCGAAGCAGAAAAGCCCGCCGGGCTTCAGCACACGGTGAAAGCGCGCCAGATTGGCTTGCGAGACAAACCGCCGCTTCCAGTGCTTTTTCTTGGGCCATGGATCGGGATAGAGGAGATCGATCTGGTCCAGGCTGGCATCCGGTAGCCAGTCGAGAAGCGCGGTTGCGTCGTCGTCGTAGAGGCGAATGTTACGGAGCTCCCTGGCCTCGACCTCCGCCAGCAGTTTCGCCATCGAATTGACGAAGGGTTCGACGCCGATGAAGCCGGTAGACGGCGTTTCGGTCGCGCGGTGCACAAGGTGCTCCCCGCCGCCGAAGCCGATCTCCAGCCGCAGTCTCTCGACCGGCACGGGAAAAAGCTCTTCGAGCCTCTCGGGCGACGGAGCGGAAAGATCGACGCGCAGCGCGGGGAGCAAATTGCCCATGCGTTCGAGCTGTTGCTCCCGAAGGGGTTTTCCCTTTCGGCGACCGAAGAAAGCTTCGGTCGCCCGGCTGCGGCGTTCGGAGGAGGTCATCGGCGGTATCAGGCTTTCACGGCATCCTTGAGCGGCTTCACCAGATCGAGACGCTCCCAGGAGAAGGAACCGTCGCGGCCCGGCTTGCGCCCGAAGTGACCATAGGCGGCCGTTTTCGCATAGATCGGCTTGTTGAGGTCGAGGTGCCGGCGGATACCCGAGGGAGAAAGGTCCATGACCTTGCGGATCGCCGCCTCGACCTGCTCCTCGCTCACGTTGCCGGTACCATGCAGGTCGACATAGATCGAAAGCGGCTGGGCGATACCGATCGCATAGGCAAGCTGGATCGTGCAGCGATCGGCGAGCCCGGCGGCCACGACGTTCTTGGCGAGATAGCGCGCTGCATAGGCAGCCGAGCGGTCAACCTTCGTCGTGTCCTTTCCGGAGAAAGCGCCGCCGCCATGAGGGGCCGCGCCACCATAGGTATCGACGATGATCTTGCGGCCGGTGAGGCCCGCATCCCCGTCCGGGCCACCGATCACGAACTTGCCGGTGGGGTTTACATACCAGCTGCAGTCGTCGGCGATCTCGAGGTCGCCGACCGCTTCACGGATATACGGTTCCACGACAGAGCGAACCTTGGCGGAGTCCCAGCTCTCGTCGAGGTGCTGCGTCGACAGCACGATGGAGACAATCTCGGAGGGCTTACCGTCGACGTAGCGGACGGTGACCTGGCTCTTGGCGTCAGGGCCGAGCTTGGCGGCTTCGCCTTCGCCCTTCTTTCGGGCGGCGGCGAGCAGCTGCAGGATGCGATGGGAATAATAGATCGGCGCCGGCATGAGGTCCGGAGTCTCGCGGCAGGCATAGCCGAACATGATGCCCTGGTCGCCCGCGCCTTCGCTGTTTGCATGGTCGGCCGCCTTGTCGACGCCCTGCGCGATATGGGCGGACTGGAAGTGCAGCAGAACGTCGATCTTCGCCGTCTTCCAGTGGAAGCCATCCTGCTCGTAGCCTATGTCGCGGATCGCCTTGCGGGCCGCCGACTTGAACTTGGAGGGATTAATGACTTCGTTGCCGTTCTTGTCCTTCTTCATGAGGCTCGGCGGCAGCCGGACCTCCCCGGCGATCACGACACGATTGGTCGTCGCAAGGGTCTCGCAGGCGATGCGCACTCCCCAGGGGTCTACACCGGTCTTCGCCGCCTCCCGGTACACCAGATCAACAATTTCATCGGAAATTCGGTCGCAGACCTTGTCCGGGTGACCTTCTGACACGGATTCACTTGTAAAAAGATAATTAGCGCGCATGCGGGATTCCCCTCAAAGAACAAGCCGCATTCTTGTTATTCAGTTCGCGACTGAAAAACAAGCACACAACGACATAAATATATCTTTATGTGTGCACTCCAAGCCGTCGTCAGACGAAAAAAGGCGGCCCCGAAAGGCCGCCTTCCATCGCCCCCCAAGACGAGAAAGATCATTCGCCGTCTGCTTCGGCCGCCAGCGCCTTGACGAGATCGACGATCTTGCGGCGGACCTTCGGGTCGGCAATCTTCACGAAAGCACGATTGAGCTGCAGGCCCTCCGACGAGGACAGGAAATCCACGACGTAGTTGGAGCTCGACGCTTCCGCCATGCCGGCAGCAACATTTCCATGCTCGCCCGGTGCATCTTCGAAAAAGAAGGAAACCGGCACGTTGAGAATGCTCGAAATGTTCTGCAGACGGCTGGCACCTACGCGGTTGGTACCCTTCTCATACTTCTGGATCTGCTGGAAAGTGATGCCGAGGCTCTCGCCCAGTTTTTCCTGGCTCATCCCAAGCATGGTTCTACGAAGACGAATCCGGCTTCCGACGTGAATGTCTATCGGGTTCGGCTTCTTCTTATTCTCGATCATGATGTGATCCTGACAAAAGTTGGCAAAGGACCGACAACCCGGTTTGCTTGCAGAGACCATAACGAGGCGTTGTGATGCCAACAGACGGAACTCGAAGCATACGTACAGATTGATGGTTTCTTCACTATGCATTTTTAGGGGTTTTTGGTCAATTCTTCCCGAAAATAAAACCCATGCGTGAAAAGACCGCACCTATGACGACAGCTGCCCATATCATCCAAAAGTTGCGCTCTCGGAAGTTGTTTCCTAATTTGGCGCCTGAATCAATATTTACAGTTGCATCCTCAACGCCCTGCACGTCGAGTGAAAGGCCCGAAAAAGTCCGCCCCCGATCATCGATAACGGCGGAAATTCCGTTGTTGGCGCTGCGGATCAGGGGCAAGCCGTTCTCGACGGCCCGCACCCGCGCCTGCTGAAAGTGCTGGTACGGACCGGGTGTGCGACCGAACCAGGCATCATTCGTGACATTGAGAACGGCGCCCGCCTCCGCCCAGTCACCCGTCATCTCCGCGGGAAAAATGACTTCGTAGCAGATCAGCGGATAGAGCTTCACGCCCCCAGGCAGCGCAAGTATCGTGCGATCGGCGGCCGCGGAGAACCCGCCTGGCAGACTGATCAGATTGTCGAAACCGATACGCCTGAGAACATCCTCGAACGGCACGTACTCGCCGAAAGGCGTGAGGTGAACCTTGTCGGAGGCGGCGACAATCTGCCCTTTGTCGTCGATCACGTAGATCGAATTATAATAGCGCGGCGGACGACCGGCTCCTTGCGTCTCCGACCGGACCGTGCCCGTGACGAGGACCTGTCCTTCCTGCAGCACATCGGCGATGCTCGTGAGGGCGTCGGGGTTTTCTGTCAGGATGAAGGGAATGGAGGTTTCCGGCCAGACGATGACATCGGGCCGCTTTCGGCCGTCGGTGACAGGCAAAGCAGAGAGCTCCAGATGCATCTTGAAGATCGCATCGCGATCGTCGTTTGCAAGCTTCCTCGCTTGGTCGATCGCGGGCTGGACGAGCCGGACCGTCAGTTGCTTGCCATCGCCCACCTCCGGCATCGACAGACGATAGGCTCCGTAGCCGAGATGGAGCAGGAACAGGCCCGTGGCGATCGCAAGGCCCGGCACCGCCCCTTGGCGCGTGCCGAGCAAGGCAGGCGCCGAAAAGACGAGAACGGCGAGCGTCGTCACGCCGAAGAGGCCAAGGACGTGTACGGATTGCATCATCAACGGGATCGGCATTGCACCATAGCCGATCGCGTTCCACGGAAAGCCGGTTGCGACGAAACTGCGCAGCCATTCGGCCAGTCCGAAGCCTGCTGCAAGCGCCAGAATCCGCCCGAAACCGTCGGACCAGAAAAGCCGCGCGACAAAGGTCGCCAAACCGTAGAAGACGGCAAGCACCGCGGGCAATCCGACGACCGCGAGCGGCAGCGCCCAGGCAAATTCGTCGGCCTCCAAGAGCAGCGCGTGGCCGACCCACCAGAGACCGGCGACGAAATAGCCGAAGCCGAAGAGCCAGCCGACAAGGAAGGCCGACCGCAAGCTGAAGGACGTGCCGTTCTGCGGATGACTGGCTGTCCCGTCAAGAAGCCACACGAGCAGCGTAAATGCAACGAAGAGAGCCGCAAGGAAGCCGTACGGCGGCAGGGCGAGCGCTCCGATCACACCGGCCAACACCGCCAGCGCTGCCCTCTTCATTCCCCAGAACAGCATGATCCTGCCCGCCAGCCGCTCCATGCGTTTTCCTTTCCCTGTCGCGAATCAACCCGCCGCAGTCTTCCAAAATTCGGCAGATTTGTCGCGCGGAGGGCGGGAAGGAAGCGTTCAGCCGGCCGGGTCGGACTCGACCGGCCGGGTTGGAGACGCCGGGCGGATAGACGATGACGTGTGGACCTCCGACGCGATGTCGGCACCGGCAGCAGCAGACTGCTGTGGCCGGCGCTTGCGCGTGACGCGCACGCGTTTGATGCGTCGCGGATCGGCATCAAGGATGTGGAACGTGAAGCCCGCAAGTATCTCGACGACCTCGCCGCGCGCGGGAATGCGCCCGAGAGCGTAGAAAATCAGGCCGCCCAAGGTATCGACATCCTCGCTCTGTTCCCGGACGTCGAAATCAGAGCCGATGATGCCCGCGATCTCTTCGAGTTCAACCCGCGCATCGGCGACGAAGACATCCTCGGAGAGACGAACAACCTTGGCATCATCCTCGTCATCGTGCTCGTCCTCGATGTCGCCGACCACCATTTCGAGGATGTCCTCGTGCGAGACGAGGCCATCGGTACCGCCGTACTCGTCGATGACGAGTGCCATCTGCGTGCGCGCGGCCCGCATGCGGTTCAGAAGGTCGGAGGCGAGCATGGACGGCGGCACGAAGAGGACGGGCCGCACGATTCCGGCGTCGACCACGGTCTTGGAAAGATCGACGGAGCCAAGATCGAGCATAGCACGATCCGCACCGTTCTTTGCCTGCTTGGTCACATAGGACAGGAGATCGCGGATGTGCACCATTCCGCGCGGGTCATCGAGAGTCTCGTGGTAGACCGGCATGCGCGAGCGTCCCGATTCCTCGAAGATCGCCATCAGCTCGCCGAGGGTCGTCCTCTGATCGACTGCCTCGATGTCAACGCGGGGGATCATCACGTCTTCCACGCGCACCTCGCGGAAACGCAGGATATTGTGGAGCATCGCCCGCTCTTCGGGGGAGAAAGCCTCGTTCGTACCGGAATCCGCCAGAAGCGCGTCGGTGAGATCTTCCCGTAGGTTCGTCGCGTGCAGTGGCCGGAGAATGCGGGCCGCGCGCGCCCAGAAGGACGTCGGCGCCCTGCCCGTACTCTCGGGCTTTATAGGACTCCCACCCTCATCAGAGGCGCCGTCTCCGTCCGCTGTGTCGACGGTCGTTCTTGCTGTAAAATCGCTCATCATTCCATACTGTCAGATCGGGTCTTGCCCCGCATAGGGATCAGATAGGCCAAGTGAGGCCAAAATGCGAGTCTCGAGCCCTTCCATAATCTCGGCCTCGCCCGCATCCATGTGATCGTAGCCGAACAGATGCAGGAAGCCATGCACCAGAAGATGGGTCAGGTGCTCCTCGAAAGTCTTCGAGAGTTCATCCGCCTCGCGCGCCACCGTCTGCCTGGCGATCACGATATCCCCAAGCATAGGCCCTGGCATCCCCCCGGGAACAAGGGGAAATGCGGGAAAAGAGAGGACATTGGTCGGCTTGTCCTGATTTCGCCACTCCGCGTTGATCTCGCGGATCGCCGCATCGTCGGTGAAGACCAGCGACACTTCCGGGATCATGTCGGGGAATGGCTGTCCCTCGTTGCCGGCGAGATAGTCAGCCGCTGCACCGAGAACTCTCTTGCATAAAGCCTGCAACGCAGGCTCCGGCGGCCAGCCATCGTCCTCGATGGAAATTTGTATGTCGAGTTCCTGCATTCTCTTTAAGCCGCGCTCGTGTCGTGATCCCGAAGTCCGCTGCGGCACGATATTGCCGATGTTGCCGCGAACGCCAGAAGCCCCACACTAGCGGTCGGTTTGCTCACTTTCGTCCTGCACCGCGTATTGGGTGTCATAGGCTTGCACGATCCGGCCCACAAGCGGATGCCGGACAACGTCGACGTCCTTGAAGCGGACGATGGAAATCCCCTCGACGCTCCGAAGGATCTGCAGGGCTTCGACGAGACCCGATTTCACACCGCGCGGCAAGTCGACCTGGCTCGGGTCGCCCGTGATGATCATCCGGGCGTTCTCGCCGAGGCGCGTCAGGAACATCTTCATCTGCATCGAGGTCGTATTCTGAGCCTCGTCCAGAATGACGGCTGCGTTCGACAGCGTCCGTCCGCGCATGAAGGCGAGCGGCGCGATCTCGATGACGCCGGCCGTGATTGCCCGCTCGACCTTGTCGCCGGGGATCATATCGTAAAGCGCATCGTAAAGCGGCCGCAGATAGGGATCCACCTTCTCCTTCATGTCACCCGGCAGAAAGCCCAACCGCTCGCCCGCTTCGACCGCGGGGCGCGAAAGAATGATGCGGTCCACCAAGCCGCGTTCCAGCAGCTGCGCCGCGTGGGCGACCGCGAGATAGGTCTTGCCGGTACCCGCGGGGCCGACGCCGAAAACGAGCTCGGAGCGTTCGAGCGCCCGCATGTAGGCATCCTGCGTCGGGGTGCGCGCGGCGATCGTTTTCTTGCGCGTCGCGATCTGCGACATCGTGAGTTTCGCCTTGCGTTCGAGCGTAGGCAGCGTCAACTGGTCGTCGGTCGCGACCGCCATCCGGATCGCCCCTTCGACATCGGAACTCTCGACACTTCCGCCACTCTGGAGCCGCGCATAGAGGAAATCCAGCGCACGGCGTGCCTGATTGGTCGCCTGCACGTCACCGGAAATCGCGACGGAGTTGCCGCGGGCTCTGGCGTCGATGTGCAATCGTTCCTCGAGAAGCTTGAGGTTCTGGTCGAATTGCCCGAAGAGTTCGCTGGCGAAGCGGTTGTTCTCGAACGTCAAGATGAAATGATTGGCGTCGGTCGCAGCAGCCGGTGAGTGGCGCGAGGGTGAGGAAACCATTTCCTGTTCGTTCAAGCGGGTCAGACTCCCTTGAGGATGAGTATCAAGCCCTCACTTTAACTCTATACCACCTCGGCAAACAAGCTGTTTGGGCCGGTTCCGGTGATTCGTACCTTTATAGTGTCACCGATCTCCACGTCTTTTGCATCAATATTCACGGACTGCAGCCACGGCGACCTGCCGATGAGTTGCCCGGGAAGCCGCCCCGGCTTTTCGAGGAGAAGGTCGATCGTTTTACCGACGCAGGACCGGGCAAATGCATGTTGCTGGCTGAGCAGCAGTTCCTGCAGCCGCGCAAGCCGTTCGGCCTTTACATCGTCCGGCACATGGTCCGGCATGTCGGCGCCCGGGGTGCCCGGTCGCGAGGAATACTTGAAGGAAAATGCCTGAGCATATCCCACGGCTTCCACGAGCCGGAGGGTGGCCTGGAAATCCTCCTCCGTCTCACCAGGGAAGCCGACGATGAAGTCGCCCGAAAGGGCAATGTCCGGGCGTGCCGCGCGGATACGCTCGACGAGGGCGATGTAATCGGCGGCCTTGTGACGTCGATTCATCGCCTTCAGGATCCGGTCCGACCCGGACTGTACCGGCAGGTGCAGATAAGGCATCAGCATGTCGAGGTCGCGATGCGCCTCGATCAGTCGGTCATCCATGTCGCGTGGATGGCTGGTCGTATACCGCAGGCGCTTGAGCGCGGGAATTTCGGAAAGGCGATAAAGAAGGTCGCCGAGCCCCAGTCGCTCGCCGTTCTCTCCCTCGGCATGCCAGGCATTGACGTTCTGCCCGAGCAAGGTGAGTTCCCGAACGCCGGCCGAGACGAGCTTTTCAGCCTCGCGCACAATCTGCTGCATCGGGCGAGATATCTCGGACCCGCGCGTATAGGGTACGACACAGAAGGTGCAGAATTTGTCGCATCCCTCCTGGACCGTCAGGAAGGCCGTGACGTTGCGCCTGGCCGAGATTGCCTTCGACTGGTCCGGCAAATGCTCGAACTTGTCCTCTACCGCATATTCGGTATCGACGACCGACCGGCCGGAACGTGCACGTCTCAGCGCCTCGGGAAGGCGATGATAGGTCTGCGGCCCGATCACGACGTCGACGGACGGCGCGCGTCGAATGATCTCCTCGCCTTCGGCCTGGGCGACGCAGCCGGTGACACCGATCATGAATTCGCGACCCTCGGCCTGCCTCTCGCTCTTCATGTCGCGCAGACGGCCCAGCGCCGAATACACCTTTTCAGCGGCTTTCTCGCGGATATGACAGGTGTTGAGGAGGACAAGATCGGCCTCCTGCATGTCCTCGGTCGCCACGTAGCCTTCGCCCGCCAGCGCTTCGGACATACGGCCGGAGTCGTAGACGTTCATCTGGCAGCCATAGGTCTTGATGAAGACCTTCCGGGACGTGCCCGGCTCGCCGAGTTTAGTTTCCGTTGATACTATGCTGTCCTGGTTCATGGCCGCTATTTAGTGGCTTTCTGTGCCTGTTGAAACCCTAAAATACATTCAGCCGGGATGCCGTCCGCGCAGGTGATCGAGCAGCATCGTTCGGATACGACCCTCGATAGCTGCACTCAACTGCTTGCGCTTGTCGCCTTCGCGATACTCGACCGTTTCGCCGAAGCTTACATCGACGTCGAGCGCCCCCGCCTTGAGCACGCCGATCAGATGCGGCAGCAGCGGAACGTCTCCTGGCCATCCCGCAAGCGGACGATGGAAACGCCCCATGGGCAGGCCGTAGACACGTGTATAGGCGATCGCAACCGGCTGCACGTAAACCACGCCCTGCGGGGCGAGCGGAAGGGCTGCCGCGGCAGCGCCGAACAGCGAACTCTTCACCTCGAGAAGCCGGTTTCCGTCGGAGGTCGTACCCTCGGGAAACAGCACGACGATCTCGCCATCGGCCATGCGTTCCGCGATCTCGTTGACCTGGTCGCCGGTGCGGCGCTTTTCTTCCCGCACGACAAAAATGCTTTTCTGCAACCGCGCGAGCAGACCGAAGACAGGCCAGGTCTTCACCTCGTTCTTGGCGATGAAGACGACATCGGCAAGGGCGCCGAGCACCAGTATGTCCTTCCACGAGGCGTGGTTCGCCGCCAGCAGCAAGGGTCTGCGACTGTCGAGCCGGCCGTGGACATGGATGCGGATGCCAAGCATCCGGCAGGCGATGCGATGCCACAGACGCGGCAGTCGCCGGCGGATTCTCCAGTCAAAAGCGAGACCTGCCACCTGGAGCGGAGCAAGCAGAAGAGTCGAGACCATGATCACGAAGAGGAGGAAACCGATCCGTAGCGAGGTGATCAATGCTGCTTCTCCGGAAGCCGAACCATCGCGTCAGTTGTCGTCTTTCTTGAGGGGCACGCCGTACAGTTCGAGGCGATGATCCACGAGACGGAAACCGTATTCGCGGGCGATACGTTCCTGGAGCGCCTCGATCTCGGGAGAATGGAACTCGATCACCTTGCCGGTCTTCAGATCGATCAGGTGGTCGTGATGCTCTTCCGGAACCGTCTCGTAACGGGATCGACCATCGCGGAAATCATGGCGCGCGATGATGCCCGCATCCTCGAACAGTTTGACGGTACGATAGACCGTCGAGATCGATATGCGAGAGTCCACCGCGGACGAACGCCGGTAAAGCTCCTCGACATCCGGATGGTCGTCCGACTCTTCGAGAATCCGGGCGATGACACGCCGCTGCTCGGTCATGCGCATGCCGCGCTCGACACAAAGATCTTGAAGCGATTTTACGGGTTCGCTCATGGCAGCACGCGAGTCCGGCGTTCAACGGTAATCCAAGGCAACTATCGGAGATCACGCCGCATGACAAGCGCGGAGGACCGGCGACCTTGCTGGTCGGCGTAATAGGCCGGCCGCTCGCCAGCCTTCTGAAAGCCGAGTTTGTTGTAGAGCCCGAGTGCAGCGGCATTGCCGTCGTCCACTTCAAGGAACATCGTCTCGCCGCCGCGGGCACGTGCTTCCCGAATTGCCGCCTGCATCAGCCGCCAGCCGAGACCGTGGCGCCCGAGCTTCTCGTTGACGGCGATCGTCAGGATTTCTGCTTCTCCCGCAGTCTCGCGCGCCAGCACGAAACCCGCAAGCGGCGGCTTGAAAATCAACGTATTCGTCTGCCACGTCACGAAGCCGAACGTGTGCGGCTGCAACAGCAGGCTCAGGAATTCGCCATCTCCCCAAGGCCGCGCGAAGCGCTGGCCGTGGAGGACGGAAACTGCAGCACAATGCTCGCGTGTCATCTCGACGATTTCGAATTCGGGCTTACGGGTAAAATAGGCTTCGCGCATCAGGTCGTCACACTCGTGCAATTGCAAATCCGGCCTGCGGCTTGGCATCCGGCCCACGGAGATAAAGTGGTTTCGGTCTTCCCATCGGGTCTCCCGCCGCTCCCAACTTTGCAACGATCGCGATCGGGAAGTGGTCCGGCTGCGTCTCGACGGGGTTGCCGGCAAGCAGCGGAGCAGCCGAACCGGTCACCCGTGCGCCAAGTCTTCCGATGAGATTTTGTGCGTCTTTGATGTTCCCGATTGTCGCCTCACCAATGGGCCCCGTCTGGTCGAAGGCTTGGATATAGATTTCGTCGCGCTTGGCATCGATCGCCGCTACAACGGGGGGCGCGCCCGTCTCTGCCGCCGCAAGCACCGCGAGCGTCGACACGCCCACGGCCGGAATTCCGAGCGCGAGCGCCAGTCCGCGGGCGGCGGCGACACCCACGCGGATACCGGTGAAGGATCCAGGACCGACAGTCACGGCGACGCGCTCGACAGCCTCGAGCGGCAGGCCGGCTTCTGCAAGCGCCGCATCGATCTTTTCCATGAGCTTTTCAGCGTGCCCGCGACCGATGGTCTCCGTCGCCTGGCCGAGCACCGCACCCTTGTCGCTATCGTAGACGGCGGCCGAGCAATCCACGCCCGCCGTGTCGATTGCCAGAACGATCATGCATCATCCCCCAAAATGCCGTGCGGCGTCAGACCGCTTCGACTTCCTGGACTTCGGGGATGAAGTGCCTGAGGAGGTTCTGCACGCCATGCTTCAGCGTCGCGGTCGATGACGGGCATCCCGAGCATGCGCCCTTCATGTTCAGGTAAACCTTGCCGTTCTTGAAGCCGCGGAAAGTAATGTCGCCGCCATCCTGGGCGACAGCCGGACGAACCCGCGTTTCGAGAAGCTCCTTGATGGTCGCCACGATCGTCTCGTCGCCGGCATCGAAGAACTCCTCACCGTCCGTTTCGGCGCCCGTCGCGGCGGACGCCGCCATGACCTTCGCACCGCTCATGAAGTGTTCCATGATTGTGCCGAGGATCGCCGGTTTCAGATGCTGCCATTCGGGGCCGTCCTTGGTGACGGTGATGAAATCGTAGCCGAAAAAGACGCCGGTCACGCCCGGGACATCGAAGAGACGGACGGCGAGCGGCGACGCGACCGCACTCTCGGCATCGCGGAATTCGGCCGTTCCCGTTTCCATGACGACCTTGCCCGGAAGGAACTTCAGGGTCGCCGGGTTCGGCGTAGCTTCGGTCTGGATGAACATTGTTTCCTCCTAACGGCCTCGGGCCGTCATCGAGTTTTAGAATTCTTCAAAATGAAATAGGGCCAATCGGCTTCCGCTTCAAGCACGAATGGTAGTGCCGCGATTTATCCCTGGTTCAGCAGAGGGCGTCGATTTCCTCGTTCGTCAGGGAATCGGGAAGCACGGTCACCGGAATCGGGAAGGCAGCGCCGCGACCGGCGATCATCGAGACAAGAGGTCCAGGCCCTTCCTTGGTCGAACCGGCGGCCAGGACGAGAATCGCGATGTCCCGGTCCTCCTCGATCACCGCATTGATCTGCGCGGCGGGACTTCCCTCGCGGATGACGATCTCCGGCTCCGTCCCGATGGTCTCCCGGACCGTCTGCGCGGCCTTGGCCATTGTCGCTTCGGCTTCCTCGCGCGCCTCTGCCCGCATGATTTCCTCGACGCCCAGCCATTGCTGAAAGTCGCCCTCGGGAATGATGTAGAGCAGGACGAGACCGCCGTTCGAATTCTTCGCGCGCCGTCCGGCATAATGGAGTGCCCGGTAGCATTCCGGCGTATTGTCGATGACCGCCAGAAATTTTCGCCGGTGTCCCTCAAGGCGTGACAGGCGCGTCGAAACCATGTGCATCCCCCGCCGCCGGACTGCGTTGATCCGCCCGCGGACAGGTTCCGGCCAACCTGTCCGGCTCGTTCGCGACCTTACTGCACGAAGCCGATGATGTCGCGGACTTCCTTCATGGTCTTTTCGGCCCGGGCGCCTGCGCGGGCACCGCCGTCGCGAAGGACGCTGTCGATATAGCCTGGATCGCCCATGAGGCGACGCATTTCCCCGTTGACGGGTGCGAGCACCTCGACGGCAAGATCGACGAGGGCGGGCTTGAAGACCGAGAACTGCTGGCCACCGAAATCCTTCAGGACGTCCGCCTTCGAGCGGTCGGAAAGTGCCGCGAAGATGCCGACGAGATTGTCGGCTTCCGGCCGGCCCTTCAACCCCTCGACCTCGCTCGGCAGCGCGTCGGGATCCGTCTTGGCCTTACGGATCTTCTTGGAAATGGTTTCGGCGTCATCCAGCAGGTTGATGCGCGAAAGGTCGGAAGGATCCGACTTCGACATCTTCTTGGTTCCATCCTTGAGGCTCATGACGCGCGGTGCCGGCCCCTCGATCATCGGCTCCACCATCGGGAAATAGGCATGGACCGGCTCGTCGCCGACCAGGATGTCGGTCCCGAGGCCGGCCGCACGAATTTTCTGCATGAAGTCCATGTTGAACTTCATGGCGATGTCGCGCGTCAGCTCAAGGTGCTGCTTCTGGTCGTCGCCAACGGGAACATGCGTCGCGCGATAGACGAGGATATCGGCCGCCATCAGGCTCGGATAGGCGAGCAGCCCGAGGGAGGCGTTTTCGCGGTCCTTCCCTGCCTTGTCCTTGAACTGCGTCATGCGGTTCATCCAGCCGATGCGCGCGACACAGTTGAAGATCCAGGCAAGTTCGGCATGCTGGGGAACCTGCGACTGGTTGAAGACGATGTGTTGCTTGGGGTCGATGCCGGCCGCGATGAAGGCCGCCGTGATCGAGCGAATCTGACCCGGCAGGTCGTCATGGACGAGCTGGGCGGTAATCGCATGAAGATCGACGACGCAGTAGATACAGTCATGGCTTTCCTGAAGCGCGACGAACTTGCGGATCGCACCCAGATAGTTGCCGAGATGGAGGTTGCCGGTCGGCTGAACACCGGAAAAAACCAGCTGCTTGAATTCACCCATAATCGTCCTCACAGGCTTGTGGAGGGCCCGGCCTCGCTATTGAAACTCGCTCGCGCTTATGCACGCGGCCCGAGCGACAATCAAGGGGCGGGTTCGATCAGGTCCCAGCGATTTCCGTAGAGGTCCGCAAAGACGGCGACCGTCCCGTAGACTTCACGACGAGGCTCTTCGAGGAACCGGACCCCATTTGCGAGAAATATCGCGTGATCACGTGCGAAGTCGTCGGTCTCCAGGAAGAACGCAACCCGACCGCCCACCTGATTTCCGATCGCCTGCGTTTGCCTTTCGCCGTCTGCCCTGGCGAGCAGCAGGGCAGCACCGGTTCCTCCTTTCGGTGCGACGACAAGCCAGCGCTTTCCTTCATCCAGTTCGGTATCGGCGACGCATTCGAAGCCCAGAACACCGCAATAGAAGGCCTTCGCGCGATCGTATTCGTCCACGACCAGCGTGACCGTGGCGAGACGGCGTCGGGGAGCGGAAGCGGTCATTGCTCACCCTCCGAAGGCAGGCTTTCGGGCGCCGGGGAGGTATTCCGACCGCCGCGCTGGAGATTGCGCCGTATCATGCCGAGATCGGCCCCGCCTATGGCGAAGGCGAGCCCGAAATAGACGACCATCGCGACAGCGATCAGGGCACCAAGTGCCAACACCTGTGTGAGAAGTTGTGTTTCGGGCTGCAGCCAGCCGCTCCAGCGGTCGGAGAGATAGACGAGCACGCCGGCCATGGCCGCGGAGGCGACGACGAGCCGCGCCGCCCTCTTCGCGAGCGCCCATTCCCAGACGAAATCGCCGCGGCGCAGAAGCGTCGTAAACAGGAGGCAGGTATTGACCCAGCCTGCCGCGGCTTCGGCCGTGGCAATCCCGCGCTCGGCGATGAAGGGGAAGAGAGAGATGGCCAGCGCCGAATTGATGACGACCGAAACGCCGGTGAACCGCATGGGCGTGCGCGTATCCTCCCGCGCGTAGAAGCCCGGCTGCAGGGCTTTGATCAGCACGAAACCCGGAAGCCCGAGGCCGTAGATCGCGAGGATCGAAGCGACGACCGCGGTGTTCTGTTCGGTGAAGGCACCGCGTTCGTAGAGCACCCGGATGATCTCGTCGGAGAGAACCCAGAGCGCGGCCGCCGCAGGCAGGGTGAGGAACAGCACGAATTCGATCGACCGGTTCTGGATATAGGTCGCCTCTTTCGTGTGGCCGGCCTTCAGTGCCCTGGCGAGCTCGGGAAGCAAGACGACGCCGACCGCCACGCCGACAACGCCCAGCGGAAGCTGGTAGATGCGGTCTGCATACTGGAGAGCAGCGATGGCGCCTTCCTTCGCCGAGGCGATCGCCTGGCCGATGATCTGGTTGATCTGGGTGATACCGCCTGTCACGGCCGCCGGAACGGCGAGCACCAGAAGCCGTTTGACGTTGGGCGTAAAGCGCGGAAACCGCAATCCGATGGAAATGCCCGCGTGACGCACGCCGCCGTAGACGACCGCCAACTGCAAGACGCCGGCGGCGAGCACCGACCAGGAGAGATACCATGCAGTCAGAGCCGGCTCCGCGCCCGTATAGAGGGCATAGAACAGCGCACCGATCATCACGACGTTGAGGAAAATCGGGGCAACCGCCGCCGCGAAGAAGTGATGCAGCGAATTCAGCATCCCGCTCATCATCGCCGTCAGCGACATCGACATGAGATAGGGAAACATCACCGCCGCGAGCCTGACGGTGATCGACAATTTCTCCGGATCGTCGGCAAACCCCGGCGCGATGATCCACGAGACGAGAAGCGGCATCGCCAATTCCATCCCGATCGTGAGTATCATCAGGACGGTGAATAGAACGCCGAAGACCTCCTCGGAGAAGCGCTTGGCGCCCTCGACACCATTCGCCTCGATCTCCTTGGCAAAGAGCGGCACGAAGGCGGCATTGAAGGCACCTTCGGCGAAAAGCCGGCGGAAGAGGTTCGGAAAGCGGAACGCGGCATAGAAGACGTCGGCCATCGGCCCCGTACCGAGTGCCGCCGCCATCAGTGTCTCGCGTGCGAAGCCGAAGATGCGGCTGCCCAGCGTCGCGCCACCGACGGTGGCAAACTTCCTGACGAGCCCCATGCTCAGGCCCTGACCTTCTTCTGTGCGACCGAGCCCTTCTGCGGTTGCGGCGCAATGATGCCGGACGGCATGTTGTCACGGAATTCGTCAGCCTGGCCGGCCATCACCGCCTTCAGGCGCGCAACAATGCTCGCCTGGCGGTTCTCGTTGGTGACCTTCTGGCCGATGAGGTCGGTGACGTAGAAGGTATCGATCACCTTCTCCCCAAAGGTGGTGATACGTGCCGACTGGATGTCGAGCGACAGGTCGGAGAGTACCGCCGTCACCTCGGCGAGCAGACCGATACGGTCGAGGCATTCGACCTCGACGACTGTAAACTTGTTCGACAGCGTATTCGAGATCGTCACATGCGGCTGCACGGGGAAGGTTTTGTTCCCCTTCTTGCCCTTGCTGCGGGTGGCAATGACCTCCGGCAGGCGCTTGCGGCCCGATAGAACATCCTCGATCATCTTGCTGATCGTCGCACCCCTTCGCATTTCGTCCTCGTCGATCGGGAACTCACGGTTGACCAGAATGGTGTCCAAAGCGCGGCCGTCCGAGGTCGTATAGATCTGGGCATCGGCGATATTCGCGCCTGCCGCAGCACATGCGCCTGCGATAACCGAAAGCAGGCGCGGGTGGTCGGGGGCGAGCACCGTAATCTCGGTGATCGCATGGAAGGAATGGGTCCGGACCATGGTCGCAAGCCCCTTGCCAGCGCTGTCCGCCTCCCGGATGAAATGGGCGTGCCGCACCTGATCTTCCAGCGGCACGGTGAGCAGATACGGCTCGTAGTGCAGCTTGGTGTACATCACGCGATCCTTGTCGCTCCAGTCGCCGAGCGCCTTGCTGAGTTGTTCGGCGGCATATTTGGCGCGATCCTTGCGCGATACCTCCGAGAACCCGCCGGACAGGAGCAATTCGGTTTCGTAGTAGAGGGTTCGCAGCAACTGGCCCTTCCAGCCGTTCCACACACCGGGGCCGACTGCACGAATATCGCAGATCGTGAGGATCAGAAGCATCTTGAGCCGGTCGAGCGACTGCACCTTCTCGGCGAAATCGCTGATCGTCTTGCGGTCGTGCATATCACGGGTCTGCGCGACCATCGACATTGTGAGATGCTCGTCGATGAGCCAAGCCACGAGCTCCGTCTGCTTCGGGCTGAGACCGAGGCGCGGGCAGAGTTTGCGCGCGACCCGGGCACCGGCGACGGAATGATCCTCCTGCCGCCCTTTGGCGATGTCGTGAAGGAGGACCGCGACGTAGAGCGAATCGCGATCCTCGACCCCAGGCATGAGAGTTGCGGCGAGCGGATGGATGTCCTCGGCCTTCCCTTCGTCGATTTCCGACAGCACTTCGACAGACCGGATCAGGTGCTCATCGACGGTATAGTGATGATACATGTTGAACTGCATCATCGAGACGATCTTGCCGAACTCCGGAATGAAGCGTCCGAGCACGCCCGACTCGTTCATCCGTCGCAGGATCTGCCCTGGCTGGCGCCGTGAGGTGAGCATCGAGAGGAACAGCCGGTTCGCCTCCTCGTTTTCCCGGAAGTCGTTGTCGATCAGCGACAGCGACCGGGTCACGATCTTCAGCGCATCCGGATGGAACTCGAGCCCGTTGATATCGGCCACATGGAAGAAGCGCATGATCGAAACAGGGTCGCGCTTGAAGACGTCCTTGTCGGCAAGCGCGATGCGGCCCCTGTCCTCGATGAATTCGATGGTACCGGGAATCTTGCGAGGGCGGTTGGCGAAGCGACCGAGCATCGCGGTCAACACGGGTGCAGCTTTCGCCTGCTGCTCCTCGAGCGTCGCGCAGAAGATGCGGGTCAGGTCGCCGACATCCTTGGCGATCAGGAAGTAGTGCTTCATGAATCGCTCGACGGCGGAAAGGCCGGGCCGCGGCCGGTAACCGAGGCTGCGGGCGATCTCCGGCTGCAGGTCGAACGAGAGCCGTTCCTCAGGCTTGCCGGTCAGGAAGTGCATGTGGCAGCGCACCGCCCAGAGGAAGTCGTCGGCCTTCTGGAAAAGCCGTAGTTCTTGCCTCGAAAGAACGCCGAGCTTGACGAGTTCGCCGGCGTCACGGACGTGATACTTGTACTTGGCGATCCAGAAGAGCGTCTGCAGATCGCGCAAGCCTCCCTTGCCCTCCTTGACGTTCGGCTCGACGAGGTAGCGGCTGTCGCCTGACTTCCGATGCCGGTCGTCGCGTTCGGCAAGCTTGGCAGCGATGAATTCCGGAGCCGTGTCGCGGGTCACGTCGTGATCGAAACGCTGGTGCAGTTCCCGCACCAGCTCTTCCCGACCGCAGACGAAGCGCGTCTCGAGGATCGCGGTGCGGATCGTCATGTCCGTTTTCGACAGACGGATGCATTCCTCGATCGTGCGGGTCGCATGTCCGACCTTGAAGCCCATGTCCCAGAGGAGATAGAGCACGAACTCGACCGCCTTGTGCATGTCGGGCGTGAATTTCGCCGGCAACACGAAAAGCAGGTCGATATCCGATCCCGGCGCAAGCGTGCCACGTCCGTAACCGCCGACGGCCGAGACCGCTATCTTTGCCGCATCGCGATAGATCTGAGTTGCGGCACAGTCGAAGATGATGGTGATGATCCGATCCTGCAGCCAGGAGAGCCGCTGTGCGCAACGGATGCCGCTGCCATCGCCAAAGAGCTGCGCCTTCACCCTCTCCCGCCCTTGCGTGCTTGCCGCCCGCAAGATCGGCAGGAGCGCCGAGCGCATCTCCAGCAGTTTCCCGCTATTGGCACGAACCGCATTCCCGCATTCTTCCGTGAGGGCGGCGACATCGAGGATTTCGCTGAGATCGAGATCGGACGTGGTCATGTCAGTCGTCAGGCTTTCCCCGGCAGGTCCGCCGCAAGGCTTTCCGGCAATAGATGGTGAGCTGGGCGCAACAGCGCTATAGCGCTTTTCCGGCACCCTTCACAGGCATTTTAACGATCAAGACTTGCCAAGTTGTTTCTTGAGTTCGTAGAGCGCATCGAGCGCCGCACGCGGCGTCATATCGTCGAGGTCGAGCGCACGCAGAGCCTCCTCCACCTTCGAAGGCCCTGATTTCAGCGCCGTTTCCCGCCGCACCGCCACTTGGAACAGCGGCAGATCGTCGATGAGCTGGCTCGCCGGGTTCTTGCGATCGGCATCCTCGAGACGTGTCAGGACATCGCGGGCGCGCGTCACCACCGAGGCCGGCAGTCCCGCAAGCCGGGCGACCTGGATGCCGTAAGAGCGATCGGCAGCTCCGGGCCCCACCTCATGCAGAAAGATCACGTCGCCATCCCATTCCTTGACGCGCATGGTGACGTTGGAGAGCCTGTCGAGCTTCTCGGAAAGTGCCGTCAACTCATGGAAATGGGTGGCGAACAGCGCCCGGCAACGATTGACCTCATGCAGATGCTCGACCGCCGCCCAGGCGATCGAAAGCCCGTCGAAGGTCGCCGTGCCGCGACCGATCTCATCGAGGATCACAAGCGAGCGGTCGCCGGCCTGGTTGAGGATCGCCGCAGTCTCGACCATCTCGACCATGAAGGTCGAGCGTCCGCGCGCAAGGTCGTCCGAGGCGCCGACGCGGGAGAACAGACGGTCGACGACGCCGATATGGGCGGAACCCGCCGGCACGAACGACCCCATCTGCGCCATGATGGCGATCAGAGCGTTCTGGCGCAGGAACGTCGACTTACCGCCCATGTTGGGGCCGGTGAGCAGCCAGATCGCACCGTTACCGCCACTGCCGCTCGGCGATAGATCGCAATTGTTGGCGATGAACGGACTGAGCGCCTGCCGCCTCAATGCCTGCTCGACGACCGGATGGCGGCCCGCGGTGATCGCGAACATGCGGCTGTCGTCGACGATCGGGCGGCAATAGCCCTGCTCTTCGGCCAGCGCTGCAAGCCCCGCCGCAACGTCGAGCACCGCAAGTGCCCGCGCCGCAGCCTTGATCGGTTCGGCGGCGGCAACGACCTCCGCCGTCATACGATCGAAGGCCTGCAGCTCGATTTCCAGTGCCTGACCGGCAGCATTGGCGATCCGGCTTTCAAGGTCGGCGAGCTCGGTCGTGGTGAACCGCATGGCACTCGCCATCGTCTGCCGGTGAATGAAGCGCGACCGTGCCGCATCGCTGTCGGTCATGGCGCCGGCATTGCCGGCGGAAACCTCGATGAAGTAGCCGAGCACATTGTTGTGCTTGATCTTCAGCGATCTGATTCCGGTTTCCTCGGCATATTGCAGTTGCAGCCCGGCGATCACCCTCCGCGACTGGTCACGCAACGCCCGGACCTCGTCGAGCTCGGCAATCGCCCCCTCGCGCAGGAAGCCGCCGTCGCGTTTCAGCAACGGCAGGTCGTCGGAAAGCATTGCCGCAAGCAAGTCTTCGAGAGCCGCCGGCAGCAGAACGAGATCGTCGTAGGCTCCTTCGAGCTCCGCCGGCAGGTCCTGCCTCGAAAGGAGACCTGCAACACCGCGGGCGACCTCAAGCCCATGGCGGATGGCGCCGAGATCGCGCGGGCCACCGCGCTCAAGCGCCAGCCGCGACAGGGCGCGCGGCATGTCCGGTACGCGCTTCAAGGCATCGCGCAGGCGGTCGGCGAGCGTTGTCTCGGCAAGCAGAAAGGCGATCGCATCCTGTCGCTCGGCGATCTGCTGCGGATCGGTGAGCGGCGACATCAGCCGCTCGGCGAGCAAACGGGCACCGCCGCCAGTGACGGTCCGGTCGATCGCCTTCAGCAGCGAACCGTTGCGGTCACCGGAAAGCGTTTTCACGAGTTCCAGGTTGGCGCGAGTCGCCGGATCGATGAAGAGGGTCGAGGCGGCGCTCTGGCGCTCAGGCAATCCAAGCGGCGGCCGCTCCGCAATCTGCGTCTTCTCGACATAGGCGACGGCGGCGGCGGCGGCGGCCAGCTCGGCGCGTGTGAAGGAACCGAAGCCGTCGAGCGTGCCGACGCCGAAGAAGCGCGCGAGCCGGTTCTCCGCGGTCGCACTGTCGAAGAGCACTGCCGGCTGCGGCACGGCCACCCGGCCGAGCACGTCGAAAACGGGCTTCAGTTCGGGATCGAAAAAGATGCCGTCGGGCACGATCAGTTCGCGCGGCTCGATCCGGAGGATGTCGGCGAGCAGACGCGCCTCCTCCGTTTCCGCGAGCCGGAAAACGCCGGTCGATATGTCGATCCAGGCCAAGGCCAGTTGCGGCGACGCGCCGCCACGGATGCGGGAAAGCGCCATCAGGTAGTTCGATTCGGACGGCGAGAGCAGCTTTTCTTCGGTCAGCGTGCCCGGCGTGACGAGCCGGACGACGTCGCGACGGACGACCGACTTCGATCCCCGCTTCTTGGCTTCGGCCGGATCCTCGACCTGTTCGCAGACGGCGACGCGGAAGCCGAGAGAAATCAGTTTCTGCAGGTAATCGTCCGCGGCATGTACCGGCACGCCGCACATGGGGATTTCCTGGCCCATGTGCTGGCCGCGCTTCGTCAACGTGATTCCGAGCGCCCGCGAGGCGTCCACCGCGTCTTCGAAGAAGAGCTCGTAGAAGTCGCCCATGCGGTAGAAAAGCAGCGAATCGGGATTGTTCGCCTTGATCTCGATATACTGCTCCATCATCGGCGTTGCCGACGCACGGCTCTCCTCCGAGACAAGCTCGGCAGCATTCAGGACCTCGGTCGAGGGGGCTCTGTTGATTGTCACGGGCAAACGGTTTTCTTCGAAAAAGAGACGTGCAACAGTAACGACCTCCGCTCTGCAAAGACAATAACAAAGGTCGGCCGGGACAACGGCCACCCACAGCTAGGTTCGAGGGGAACATGCCCGCATCAGAGAAGCCCGACCGCATCAGGACATCCGTCACCGAACAGGAAGCGCTCGATTTTCACGCCCAGGGCCGACCGGGCAAGCTCGAAATCGCGCCGACGAAGCCGATGGCGACGCAGCGCGATCTCTCGCTCGCCTATTCGCCGGGCGTCGCGGTTCCGGTCAAGGCGATCGCCGCCGATCCGGCCACGGCCTACGATTACACGACTCGCGGCAACATGGTGGCCGTCATCACCAACGGCACGGCGATCCTCGGCCTCGGCAATCTCGGTGCGCTCGCGGCCAAGCCGGTCATGGAGGGCAAGTCCGTGCTCTTCAAGCGATTTGCCGACGTCGACTCGATCGACCTCGAAGTCGACACCGAGAACGTCGACGAGTTCATCAGCTGCGTACGCTATCTGGGGCCGTCCTTCGGCGGCATCAACCTCGAGGACATCAAGGCGCCGGATTGCTTCATCATCGAGCAACGCCTGCGCGAGCTCATGGACATTCCCGTCTTCCACGACGACCAGCATGGCACGGCGATCATCGCCGCCGCCGGGCTGATCAATGCGCTCGAGCTCACCGGACGCGATTTCAAGAGCACCCGGCTCGTCTGCAACGGCGCGGGCGCGGCAGCGATCGCCTGCATCGAGCTCATCAAGGCCATGGGCTTCAATCCGGAGAACATCACGCTTTGCGACACCAAGGGGGTGATCTACCAGGGCCGGACGGAAGGCATGAACCAGTGGAAATCGGCCCACGCCGTAAAGACCGACCGCCGGACGCTCGCCGAAGCCATGGAAGGCGCCGACGTCGTGTTGGGGCTCTCCCAGAAGGGCGCGTTCACGGCCGACATGATCCGCTCGATGGCCGCGAACCCGATCATCTTCGCGATGGCCAATCCGGATCCGGAAATCACTCCGGAAGAGGTCGCCGCTATCCGAAGCGACGCGATCATGGCGACCGGCCGGTCGGACTACCCGAACCAGGTCAATAACGTACTCGGCTTCCCTTACATCTTCCGCGGCGCGCTCGACGTGCGTGCTTCCTCCATCAACGATGCGATGAAGATTGCGGCCGTGCGGTCGCTTGCCGCGCTGGCCCGAGAGGATGTCCCCGACGACGTGGCGGCCGCCTATCAGGGGACCCGTCCGCGCTTCGGCGCCGAGTACATCATCCCGGTACCTTTCGATCCGCGACTGATCTCAGCGATACCAGTCGCCGTCGCCAGGGCTGCTATGGAGACCGGCGTCGCTCGCAAGCCGATCACCGATCTCGACGCCTATGCGCGCGAGCTCTCGGCGCGTCGCGACCCGATCGCCGCGACGACGCAGCACCTCTACGAGCGGGTACGCAACCATCCGAAGCGTGTCGTCTTTGCCGAAGGCGAGGAAGAACAGGTGATGCGTGCCGCAATCGCCTTCGCCAACCAGGGTCTCGGCACGGCGATCCTCGTCGGTCGTGACGATCCGCTCAAGGCCACGGCTGCCCGGGCTGGCATCGACCTCGATCGTCCGGGCATCGAAGTCGTCAATGCACGGCTTTCGACCCGGGTCGAGGCTTACACGGAATATCTCTACTCGCGGCTGCAGCGCAAAGGCTACCTGCTGCGCGACTGCCAGCGCCTCATCAACACCGACCGCAATCACTTCTCCGCCTGCATGGTGGCGCTCGGCGACGCCGATGCCATGGTGACCGGCACCACCCGCAACTATTCGACCGCACTCGAGGATGTCCGCCGCTGCATCGACCCCCAGCCGGGCCACCGCGTGATCGGCGTGTCGCTCGCACTGACCCGCGGACGGACGGTGCTGGTCGCCGATACCGCCGTTCACGACATGCCGACGGCCGAAGAACTTGCCGACATCGCCGAGGAGGCAGCCGGCTTCGCCCGCAGCTTCGGCTACGAGCCCCGGGTCGCACTGCTTGCCTATTCCACCTTCGGGCATCCGACGCGAGAACGTTCCGAACGGTTGCGCGAGGCGGTGAAAATTCTCGACACGCGCCGCGTCGACTTCGAGTACGATGGCGAGATGGGAGCGGATGTGGCGCTCAATGCCCACCGTATGGAACAGTATCCGTTCTGCCGCCTCTCCGGCACCGCGAACGTGCTCGTGATGCCGGCCATCCACTCCGCATCGATCTCCACGAAGATGCTGCAGGAGCTTGGCGGCTCCACGGTCATGGGACCGATCCTGGTCGGTCTCGGGAAATCGGTGCAGATCGCCTCGATGGGCGCCAAGGACACGGACATCGTCAACATGGCCGCGATCGCGGCCTACAACGCCGGCGTCTGACCGGACCTCCCTCGCGCGCGCGACCGGATCGACCGCTCGAAAGCAGATTCGAGCGCTTGCATGTCGGCGGTTAATTCATCCCGGAGCCAGACCTTGAAGGCTTCGACAGCCGGGTTGCGCCGGGTGGTCTGGGCGGTCACGAAATAGTGGCCATCGCCGGTCGGCACCCATGGCCCAAAAGGGATCACAAGCTGACCCGTCTGCACGGCGTGGGAGGCGAGCGTCTGCCAGGCAAGCATCACTCCCTGTCCAGCGATCGTCGCGTCCAGACAGAGCGATGCCTCATTGAAGACGTGCCGGGTGGCGAGCATCCGGCCGCCGAGACCGGCGGCCTCCAGCCAGACGTCCCAGCCGAACAACGCGTGGCCGTCTATGACCGCCGGCAAATTCAAGATGTCGGCGGGTTCCTCGAGATCGCTGGCAAGGGTAGGCGAGCACACCGGGAAGACGCGTTGCGGGAGAATGAGCTCGGAGCGCACCCCCGGCCAGCGCCCCTTGCCGACCCGGATACACAGGTCGATGTCGGACGTCGAAGGGTCGGCGAGCCTGGTCGTCGCATCCATTCGCAGATTGATTTCCGGATGACGCGCGGAGAACCCGCCTAGGCGATGCACAAGCCAGCGTGCCGCAAACACCGGAGCGACCGAAATCGTCAACAGCTTGTCGTCGCGTCTCCGGGCCGCAGCAACCGCGCCGGAAAGCAGGCTGAAGGCTTCGGTGAGCCGCGGCAGGATGTCGTTTGCCGCTTTCGTCGGGACGAGGCCCTTCGGCCTGCGTTCGAAGAGCGGGCGACCGAGTTGCCCCTCGGCCTTGATGACCTGCTGGCTCACGGCGCCGACCGAGACGCCAAGCTCATCGGCCGCCCCTTGCAGCGACCCGAGGCGACCAACCGCCTCCAACGCCCTCAGACCGTTGAGATGGACGAGATTCAAGTTCTTCATATAGTTTTTCTATATCAGAGCCTGCCAAATCTCAATTGAAGCTTCTCGAGAAGAGAGGCAAAGTCTTCGTACAGATAGACCAGAATTCCAGCATCGATTGCCCTCCACGGCGACGTCGTGCCAAAAGGCAGCGAATTCCCGAGACGACCCAATGTTCACGTTTTTCTGGAGAAGGGGCGCTTCGCGGCGCTCCGACGAGAACCCTTATCCGCAGGACCCGCTAAGCCATCCCGTCATTGCCTCGATGGACCAACGGCAAATCGCGGATCTGCCTTTCGAGCCGCACGCTTTCAGCAAGCCCGACCCGGCATGCGATGCGTCAAACGCCAGGTCGCCGAGGGAACCGGGCGCCGCACTTCGGTGCGTCAGCTTGCGAACCGACCCGCATCGGTTCCGTAATAGTTGAGATAGCGGTCCGAGATGCGGGAGATCGGCAGAACGATCAACACGTCGGTGGTGTTGAAAGCGTGGTCGACGACGGCACCGGCGCCGAACATCGCGCCGAGTCGCAGGTAGCCCTTGATCAGCGGCGGCATCGAAGAGATTGCCTTGCGGGCATTGATCGCCTCGGCCGGCATCAGGTCCATCTCGCGATAGAGTTCCGGAAGGGCTGTGACCGACCACTCCCCACCCGCAACGGCATGATTGTGGAGGAAGGAAAGCGCAAGCGCATGCTCTTCCGGGTACACGCCGGGGAAGGAGGCGCAGCCGATCATGGCGTCCCCGCGATGGCGCAAGGCGTAGGCCCATGCGCCCTGCCACAGCAGTTCCATGGTGCGTTTGTTGCGGTATTCCGGCAGCACACAAGAGCGGCCGAGCTCGATGAAACGCTTCCCGGGGTGATTGGCGATCAACCGGTCGATCGAAAACTCGGACGCCGAATAGAAGCCGCCATGGGCTTCGGCAACTTCCTGCCGCAGCAGTCGGTAGGTGCCGACAATCTGTTCTTCCTGGTCGCCCTCGATCGAGCGATCGACCACGACCAGATGATCGCAAAGCGCGTCCCAGCTATCGACGTCACGCTTGCGCCGCGCTCCTTCGGGAGCGACCTGTGCATGCATCTCCTCGACGAAGACCTTGTAGCGGATGGATTGTGCCGCATCGACCTCGGCATCGCTGCGCGTAAGGCGCGTTTCGAGGGTACCGATCCTGCCGAGCAGATCATTCGGGGTGGCAGTTGCGGCACTGACGGCGTTCGAGCCGTCTGCCGCAATCGTGATGTCGAGAAGTTCAGTGTTCATGGCGAGTTGTCCGGAACCACTTCGTTTCAGGGTCATAAACCACGCCTATGCGACAGGAAGGTGACACGATCTGCGACAGGCGTCACGCTAGCATCTTTGGCCGACTGTCGCAATTCGGCAGAATCTGCGTCGCGCCTGATCGATGAAGTCTATTGCTTCCGCACCCTGGTGACCATGAACTCGTCGAGGATGATGAAGGCCGCACCGACAGTGATCAGACTATCGGCCAGATTGAAGACCGCAAACGACCATGTCTGGGTGTAAAATAAGACATAGTCAATCACATGCCCGTAGACGAAACGGTCGATAATGTTGCCGATCGCTCCGGCAATGATCATTACGAAGCCCAGATGAGCGAAGTGGTGGACGGGGCTCGTCCGCCTCCAGAGCCAGAAGACAAATGCCACGATCGCAATCCTCAGCCCGACGATGAACCAACCGTGGGCGTCGGAAAGCATCGAGAAGGCCACGCCGAGATTATGGGTTCGGTAAAGGGCCAGCATCGGCATGACCGGCACCGGCTGCTGCAGCGGCAGGGATATCTCGACGAGATATTTGATCGCCTGATCGAGGACGAGGGCGAGCACGATGAAACAGATCGCCGGGAGCGGACGCGCGAAGATCGCCGGGTGCTTCGTCATTTCACCTCGCCGAGCGCCAGAAGATGGCGGCGTGCTTCGAACAACATCACTCCCGTCGCGACGGCAAGATTGAGCGAATCGGCGCGACCGGCCTGGGGAATGCGCGCCAGCGCATCGGCCTCGCGGGCAAGTTCGTCCGGAAGCCCGGATTGCTCGTTGCCCATCAGAACGACAACCGGCTTACGCTTATAATCGATCGTGCGGTAGTCGACCGCACCGGCAAGGTGGGTCGCGACGACCTGCCCCCCGCACTTCGCCTTCCAGCGAACGAACTCTTCGACCGAGGTCTTGACCAGCGGCATCGCAAACAGGGAGCCCATGGTGGCGCGTACGGTCTCGAGCGAAAAAGGATCGGTGCAGTCGCCTATCAGGATGACGCCGGAAGCGCCGGACGCGTCGGCCGTGCGGATGATGGTTCCGAGATTGCCGGGATCGCGCACGCGGTCGAGCGCAACCCAGGTTTCGTCCTTGCCGAGCTGCACGTCCTTCAGCGCCCTGAACCGCTGCTCGAAGACGCCCGCAACCATCTGCGGATTGTCACGGCGCGTGATCGCCGACATCACCTTGTCGCTTACCTCGAGCACCAGCCCGCCTGCCGCGACGGTGCGTGCGGCAACCTTCTCGACCAACGGCTTGCCTCGTCCGGCCTTGGAATAGACGAGGACCTTGATGGTCCAGCCGAGATCAAGCGCATCGATGACGAGCTTCAGTCCCTCGGCCATGAAGCTCTTCGTCTCGTCACGCGCCTTCTTGAGGGACAGCGCCTTGATATCCTTGACGATCGGGTTCGAAAGGCTCGTCACTTCCTTGACCTGGCCGACGCGGCGCGGACCCTGTTCGCGAAAGTCGTCGTTCATTTCGGCACCCATCGGCTGAAAAGTGAGGTTGAAAGCGCCCGGCCGGGCGTCTTCCCATCGAGTCCGGCCTCCCGGATCACCAGTTCGCCGGATTCCACGATCCCGCCCTTGCCGCGCATCGTCTCACGCATCAGTTCGTGGATGGAATAGAAGCTCGCCCGGATCGAATAGGCCGTCAGCACCAGGCCGAGCGCCTTCGGGGCAAGGATTTCGCGACAAATGTCGAGCATGGCCGGCAGATGATCGAAGAGCTGCCAGACCTCGCCGTTCGGCCCACGACCGAACTTCGGCGGATCGGTCAGGATGATGTCGTAGCGGCTACCGCGGCGTTCTTCTCGCTGGATGAACTTCATCGCGTCGTCGCAGATCCAGCGGATCGGCGCCCTTTCGAGCCGGCTCAAAGCCTGGTTCTCGCGTGCCCAGCCGATCGCCTTCTTCGAGGCGTCCACATGGGTGACCTCGGCCCCGGCAGCAGCGGCGACGAGCGAGGCGACGCCGGTATAGCCGAAGAGGTTCAACACCTTCAGCGGCCGCCCATGACCTTCGATCCGCTCCTTCATCCAGGTCCAGTGCGCGATCTGCTCGGGGAATACCCCGACGTGCCGGAAAGCAGTGAAGCGGCCGAGAAAATCGACACCGAGAAGCGAAAGCGGCCACGTCTCACCAAGCGCCTCGCGGGTGAAACGCCACCGCCCCATGCCGTCCTCGTCGGTGTCCCCGGTGAAAACTGCGTCCGCCTTGTCCCAAACGTGAGACGGCAGCGCTTTCGGCCATAGAGCCTGCGCCTCGGGGCGTATGATACGATAGGGTCCGTATTGTTCCAGCTTCAAGCCGTCGCCGCTGTCGATCAGATGAAAATCTCCGGCGCCGAGACTCTCGAGAATAAGGGGAACGTGCTCGGCCGGACGCTCACCCGGGCGAATCTGCAGTTTGCGGGCCGGCTCGTCAGCCTGTGCCGGCAAATTCTCGGACGCGCCTTTCGTAGGCGGTCGGCGGACGACCTCATGAGTCTTGCCGTGGCCGGCTTTCGCAGCTGCCACTGCGGGGGATTTCCCACCTGTCGGTCCCTTGCCGCCCGGTCCCGCCGGCTTGCTGCGGGCCGGCCGGCGTTCTTTGTTCTTCACGCCTTGGTCCTGTCTTTTCGATCGTCCAGTGATCGCGAGCCCATAGCATCACGGCGGCCTATGCGAAAGCGCTTTCGGTCCGTTCAGGGTTTTCGACAGTAAGCCTATTTGGACTGCAACTGCGGCAGGTCGCGGCCTGCGATCTGCTCGGCCCGCGCCTTGTGTTTTTCGGCCTCCATCTGCCATTGCTGGGCGGAGCGCGATTCCGTGCGGGCGCGCTTGCGATACTTGCGCTGGGAGAACCACACGACGGCACCGCCGATCACTATTCCGAGCATGACCGCCAGGAACAGGAAAACGAACAACGGCGCGGTCAGGGACAGCACCGCATCTTCCGGGCGGAAGGGATTGAGCGCGAGCGTCACGCCCTGGCGATTGGCGACGGACAACACGACGAGCACGATACCGAGCGGGACAAGCACAACCAGATTGACGATCTTCTTCACCATCGCTCACTCTCCTCGGCAGACGTATTCGCGGAACACCCCTCGATGCGGTGTCGCGCGCTCGGCCAGATGACGCCGTTCAATCGCCGTCTTGGTCACCCATTCCGGGATTCAGGCGTTCGCGCAATTCCTTGCCAGTCTTGAAGAACGGCACCCACTTCTCCTCAACGAAAACCGACTCGCCGGTCCGGGGATTGCGTCCCGACCGCGACGGGCGGTTCTTGACGGAAAAAGCACCGAAGCCACGAAGCTCGACACGGTTACCGGCGGCCAGCGCATCGGTGATCTCGTCCAGGACGGCATTGACGATGTTCTCGACATCACGGTGATAAAGATGCGGATTTCGCGCCGCGACGATCTGCACCAATTCCGACTTGATCACGCTCGCCCCCTGAGATTGTGGTTTCCAGCAACAGAGGGGCCAAGGTGCCAAACTAAAAAAGCACCGTCAAGGAACAACTTAGCCGGAACTGTGCAGCGTGGCTAGCGAGCACGGCACTGGTCCGCCCGGGCGAGGTGGACTTGCATTCGCGACAACAATTTCCATATTGGCATGCGATCTTATTAATGCGATGTGTCGTGTCGGTTGCGGCAGGCTGCGGGCGGGGCCATTCCCGCTCGATATTTATTCTGGGACAGGCCTGATTCATGTTGAGCAGGGTAGACGAGAGTGCCGCAATTGCCGGCCTTCAGCCGGGCGCGCGCGCCTACCAGAGGGCGGTGGCGCATTCCGCACGCGTGCGTCGCCTCAAGATTCTGCTCCCCGTCGCCGCGCTCGTCATCTCGCTCGCCTTCATCGCGGTGTCGGTAATCCGGGCCTATCTTCCCGAAAACGTGAAGATAGAATCTGCGCGGATCGAGAACGGCAAGGTCGTGATGGAAAAGCCCGCCATATCGGGACGCAACTCCGACGGCATCAGTTATTCAATGCGCGCCGAACGCGCCCTTCAGGATATCAAGAACCCGAATATCATCTCGCTCGAGACGATCGCGGCAGCGGTCCCGATCGACGACAAAACCATCGCCCGCGTCATCGCCGAAAGCGGTGTATTCGACCGCTCCACCGACCGGCTGGACATGACGGCCCCCTTCACGATCAAGCTCAGCACGGGCATCGAGGCTGCCTTTAAGTCCGCGCATCTGGACATCAAGGGCGGCAGCATGGAAACAAAGGACCCTGTTGCCATCACCGCGAAGGAAGCGTCGATTGTTGCGCAGTCGCTCAAGATGACAGATAAGGGGCGAGTAATCACCTTCGCGGGACAAGTTCGCGTCCACATCGAACCGTCCGCCATCCGTAAAGCGGACAACTGAGAGCCGGTCCAGTCATGAAAGACAAACGTCAAAATTCGGTTTTGGTGGCTGGGCTGCTGATCGCCTTCGGCATGTCCGTTGCAGGGTCGGTACCGGCGCTGGCACAGGCAACGAAAAGCAATCTCGACGGCCTGAAGCTTTCCAACGACAAGCCGATCCAGATCGAGAGCGACGAGCTGCAGATCCGCGAGCAGGAGAAGGTCGCGCTCTTCAATGGCAACGTGAAGGTCGTACAGGGCACCACCGTCCTGCAGTCGGGCAACATGACGGTTCATTATCGGGGCGACAGTACCTCGGTGACCAGCGGCAATGCCGACATTCAGAAGATCGACGTCACCAATAAGGTCTTCCTCTCCTCCGGCACGCAGCAGGCCACCGCGGAAAGCGGCTATTTCGACATGGACCGTCAGGTGTTCGTGCTCGAGGGCGACCGGGTGGTTCTGTCGGAAGGCCAGAACGTCTTCGTCGGCTGCAAGCTGACGGTCCAGATGAATACCGGCGAAGCAAAACTCGACAGTTGCGGCGGCCGGGTACAGATCCAGCTCGACCCGAAATCCCAGAAGAAATAACCGGACCGGTCGACACGTGAAGATTCCTTTCGCCTCAGCACTGTCCGGCGCGCTACGGACGCGACAGCCGAGCCCCGACGAGGCACGTCTGGATAAGACGCGCTATCAGGGAACGCTGATCGCCCACGGCCTGACGAAGAGCTACAATACCCGTCGCGTCGTCAACGGGGTGTCGCTGGTCGTGCGCCGTGGGGAAGCCGTCGGGCTGCTCGGCCCCAACGGTGCCGGCAAAACGACCTGCTTCTACATGATCACGGGACTGGTGCCCGTCGACGCCGGTACGATCGCCATCGACGGCAACGAGGTGACCGCCATGCCGATGTACAGGCGCGCGCGCCTGGGTGTTGGTTATCTGCCGCAGGAAGCATCGATCTTCAGGGGGCTGAGCGTCGAGGACAACATCCGGGCAGTGCTCGAGGTCCACGAACCGAGCCGCGACAAGCGGGAAGCCAAGCTCGATGAACTTCTCTATGAATTCCACATCGAGAAGCTGCGCAAATCTGCAGCAGTGGGCCTGTCCGGCGGCGAACGACGTCGCCTTGAAATCGCCCGCGCGCTTGCGACCGACCCGACATTCATGCTGCTCGACGAGCCATTCGCAGGCGTCGACCCGATCTCGGTATCGGACATTCAGAATCTTGTCCGGCACCTGACGGCACGCGGCATCGGGGTACTGATCACCGACCATAACGTGCGCGAGACGCTCGGCCTCATCGACCGGGCCTATATCATCCACGCCGGCGAGGTCCTGACCCACGGCCGCGCCAACGACATCGTCAACAACCCCGACGTTCGGCGGCTTTATCTCGGCGACAAGTTCAGCCTCTGAGCCACGCAGTCGCCCAGCACGAATCTCCACCGTCCGGCTTGACCAGACCGGATAAAAAAGCAATTTTTGGGCCAGTTGGAGTTTCCTCGCGACAGGCGGCGGTCTGAGCGGGTGAATTTCGGGGAGTTTCGCGTCCATCATGGCTTTGTCGGCCAATCTATATTTGCGCCAGAGCCAGTCCCTGGTCATGACTCCTCAGCTGATGCAGTCCATCCAACTGCTCCAGATGACCCACTTCGAACTCGTCCAGTTCATCGCGCAGGAGGTCGAAAAGAATCCGCTTCTCGATTTCGCTCCGGAGGGCGGCGACGGCGGATCGGAACCCCTGCGAGGCGAGGAAGCACTTGCCGCGCAGGAAACGACGGCTGGTGAGGAAGCCGGTACTCCCGAAAGCGACTGGTATGAGAACGCCAAGGGCGTCCCACTCAACGAAAGCCTCGACTCCAATTTCGACACTGCGTTTGCCGACGAAGGTGTCTCGGCCCGCGCCGACGCTCCCGAGTTGCTGGGGCAGTGGAAGTCAATGCCAGGCGCCAGCTCCGATTCCGGGGAGGGTTACGACCTCGACGATTTCGTTGCCGGCCAGATAACCTTACGCGATCATCTGAGCCAGCAAATTCCCTTCGCATTTCCGGAGGCGTCCGACCGCATGATTGCGCTCGCCCTCATGGACCAGGTCGATGAAGCAGGCTATCTGCGCACCGATCTTCAGGAGGTGGCGGAGCGCTTCGGGGGGACGCCCGAGCGCGTAGAGCAGGTCGTCGGCGTCTTGCAGACCCTCGACCCCCCCGGGATCTTTGCCCGTTCGTTGAGCGAATGCCTCGCAATTCAGCTGAAACAACGCGACCGCCTCGACCCTGCAATGGCGATGCTGGTCGACAATCTCGAGCTTCTCGCCAAGCGCGACTTCGCGACCCTTAAAAAGCTTTGCGGAGTCGACGAAGAAGACCTGATCGATATGCTTTCGGAGATCCGCGGCCTGAATCCGAAGCCGGCGAGCGGGTTCGAGACGAATTTGAGCGAGGCAGTCGTCCCCGACATCATCGTTCGTCCGGCGCCTGACGGCGGCTGGACTGTGGAGCTCAACCCCGACGTCCTGCCGCGAGTTCTCGTCAACCAGAGCTATTACACCAGGGTGACAAAAAGCCGCGACGCGAACGCCGGAGATCAAGCCTTCCTCGCCGAGTGCCTGCAGAATGCCAACTGGCTTACCCGCAGCCTCGACCAGCGCGCCCGAACCATCCTCAAGGTCGCCAGCGAGATCGTCCGGCAGCAGGACGCCTTTCTGCGCCACGGCGTCGATCATCTCCGTCCGCTGAACCTGCGCACGGTCGCGGACGCCATCAAGATGCATGAATCCACGGTCAGCCGCGTCACCTCCAACAAGTACATGCTGACCCCGCGAGGCCTTTTCGAACTGAAATACTTCTTCACCGTTTCCATTGCGTCGGCGGAGGGCGGCGACAGCCATTCGGCGGAAGCGGTACGGCATAGAATCCGCACGCTGATCACGCAGGAGAACCCGGACGCGGTCCTCTCGGACGACGACATCGTCAGCGCACTGAAGGACAGCGGCATCGACCTTGCGCGACGCACCGTCGCCAAGTACCGCGAGGCGATGAATATACCTTCGTCGGTACAGCGGCGGCGCGAAAAGCGTGCACTCGCAAAGGCGACCGCAAGGTGAACATGCCGCGTGCCGCTTGTTAAGAATCGGTTAGCGGTCCGTTGACTCTCGCGCAAAGCTTGTCTAGAAGCCCGCCCCGATTGGCAAAGGAGACGGCCCCCTGGTTATCCCCAGTCTCCGCCCAGCGACAGCCCTGGCGGGCGACATTGCTGCGTGAAGAGCTTGGATGCAGACGGCGGTTGACGTAAACTGGTACCCGCAAATCACAATAAGAAGGGAAACTCCATGAGTGTGCGCGTATCCGGCAAACATATGGAAATCGGCGATGCCTTCCGGCAACGGATTGAAGATCGGATTAGGGAGACGGTCACCAAATATTTCGACGGTGGGTACTCCGGCCAGATCACGGTAACGAAATCCGCGGCCGCAGCCGCGCCGTTCGTGGCCGACTGCCTGCTCCACCTCGACTCCGGCGTCAACCTGCACGCCACCGGCTCCGCGAACGACCCGCTGATTTGCTTCGACATCGCCACCGACCGCATCGACAAGCGGCTGCGCCGCTATAAGCGGAAGCTCAAGGATCGCCATCCGAACAGCGGCGCCGGCACGCCCGCCGAAGTCGCCTACACCGTGATGGATGCCGTATTCGATGAGCATGAGGAAGTTCCCGAGGATTACGCGCCCGCCATCGTCGCCGAAAGCACCAAGCAACTGCGTACCATGTCGGTTGCAAGTGCGGTCATGGCCCTCGACATGACGGACGAGCCTGTGCTCTTGTTCCGCAGCCCGGGCAGCGAGCAGATCAACATCGTCTACCGTCGCAATGACGGCAATATCGGATGGATCGACTCCGCCAACATCAAAGGCTGAGCCAAACCGGAAGCGGCGGTCCCCGCCGTTTCCTTCCCCTTTGATTCGGCGGCATGAAGGATTTTGAAATGGCCTTGGCAGATTTGCTGCAACAAGACGCAGTCGTCCCCGCCCTCAGGGTAAACTCCAAGAAGCAGCTGCTTCAGGAGCTCGCCGCGAAAGCCTCAAAACTCACGAACATCCCCGAACGGGAAATCTTCGACGTCATCCTGCAGCGGGAGCGTCTGGGTTCCACCGGTGTCGGCAACGGCATCGCCATCCCGCACGGAAAGCTGAACAGCATCAGGAATATCACCGGAATTTTCGCACGGCTGGAAACGCCGGTCGATTTCGAAGCGCTCGACGACCAGCCGGTCGACCTCGTGTTTCTGTTGCTGGCACCGGAAGGCGCAGGTGCGGACCATCTGAAGGCGCTGTCGAGGATCGCGCGCGTCCTGCGCGACCAGGACCTCGTCGCCAAGCTCCGCGCGACTGAATCCGCCTCGGCCATCTACGCGTTCCTCAACGAGGAACAGGCGAACGCCGCCTGATATCGTCCCAAAAGAAAGGGCGTCGACTTTCGCCGACGCCCGCGTTTCCGAAAGAAATCGGATAAGAATCAGGCTCCCTTCTCGCCAGCCGATGCAGCATTGGCTTCCGGCTGGGCTTCGGCCTTCTGGCCGCCCTTCGCAACGCCGACCATGGCCGGACGCAGAACGCGGTCACCGATCGTAAAGCCAGCCTGCACCACCTGGACGACGGTGTTGTTCGGGACGTCCGGATTGGGAATCTCGAACATAGCCTGGTGGAAATTCGGGTCGAACTTCTGGCCCTGCGGCTCGATCTTGCGGACTCCGTGCCGTTCAAGCGTCGAGAGCATGCCGCGCTCGGTCATTTCAACGCCCTCGATGAGCGCAGACAGACCGGCGTCCGCGGACGCGCGCGCCTCTTCCGAGATGGCATCAAGAGCGCGGCGCAGATTGTCGGAGACAGCCAGCATGTCCCGGGCGAAGCCGGTCACCGCATAGGCCTTGGCATCCTTTACGTCGCGTTCGGTGCGGCGGCGCAGGTTGTCCATCTCGGCGGCGAGGCGCAGGAAACGATCGCGCAGTTCGGCATTTTCGGCCTTCAACGTCTCCAGGGGATCGACTTCCGCCTTCGGCGCTTCGGGTTCCCCATTCTGCTGCTCGTCGATCTGGTTTTCAGCGACGGTGGCGTCAGGTCCGTTTTTCTTGGTTTCGTCGGTCATGACGTTCTCCGATTGAATCTCGTTTGGAATTCGTGTCCGATATCAGGGTTTGAGGTCGAAAAATCAAGGCTGCGGTGCGATATCACCGTCCGGATTGCTATCCCATCCGCCGATGCGCCTAACGCTTGGAGCGTGACAGGCGTGCCATGAGCTGCGCCGTGTAGTCGACCATGGGAACGATGCGGGAGTAGTTGAGGCGCGTCGGGCCTATGACGCCGACAGCGCCAACGATTCGCTCGTCGCTGTCCCTGTATGGCGCGACGATCAGCGACGAACCGGAAAGCGAGAACAGCTTGTTCTCCGACCCGATGAAAATCCGGACACCGGGGCCGGTCTCCGCGAGATTGAGGATTTCGATGAGGCTTTCCTTGCGCTCCAGATCGTCGAAAAGGAGACGCAGCCGGTCGATGTCCTCGGCGCCCGCCACCCCCTCGAGCAAGTTGGCCCGGCCGCGGACGATGAGCCGCGTCGGCTTCTCCGCCTCCACCCCGCCGGACCATACGGCGAGGCCACGCTCAACGAGGTCCTGCGAAAGCGCGTCAAGCTCGCCTGCGACCTGCTCCTTGAGCTTGACGAGTTGGCTTCGCAGTTCGGGTAGCGTCTGGCCGGCGAGATTGGCATTGATGAAGTTGGCCGCCTCCGTCAGTTGCGATGCCGTCACGCCTGCGGGCAGGTCGATGATGCGGTTTTCGATCTGATTGTGTTCGCCGACCAGCACCGCCAGCGCCTTCGTCGGCTCCAGCCGGATGAATTCCACGTGCTTCAGGATCTGGTCACTCTTGGCGGCGATCACCAGTCCCGCCCCGCGGGACAAGCCCGAAAGCATGCGGCTCGCGTCGGTTAGGAGGTTTTCCAGCGGCTGATCGGCATCGTGAGGACGAATCTGCCGCTCGATGCTCTGGCGTTCGCTCTCCGACAAATTGCCGACCTGCATGAAGGCGTCGACGAAGAAACGCAGCCCCTGCTGGGTCGGCATCCGGCCGGCGCTGATGTGCGGCGCGTATATGAGGCCGAGGTCCTCGAGATCGCTCATGACATTGCGCACGGAGGCGGGGGAAAGAGACATCGGCAGGAGACGCGAAAGGTTGCGCGAGCCGAGCGGTTCTCCCGAATCGAGATAGCTTTCGACGATGCGCCGGAAAATCTCGCGTGATCGGTCGTCCAGCACGGAAGATATCTCTTTGACCGGAGTATTCGCCATGACCGTTGCGATGCAAACCCTGTTCGAACAATGCCCTAGGCGAATATAGTCACTTGCAGTCCGATCACAAACGGGAAAATCCCTGTCCTGCGGGACGCGAAAGGCCGGTTTTTCTTTGCAAATCGCTGCGCTCGACCGTAGAAGGCCATAGAAAGTTTCAAGGAGAAGCCAATGCGGCCGTCAGGCAGAAAAACCGACCAGATGCGCAAGATTTCATTCGAGCGCAATTTCTCGAAGCATGCGGAAGGTTCCTGTCTCGTGAAGTTCGGGGATACCCATGTGCTCTGCACGGCGAGCCTCGAGGACAAGACGCCGCCGTGGCTGCGCAACAGCGGCAAGGGCTGGGTGACTGCCGAGTATGGCATGCTGCCGCGGGCCACCGGGGAGCGCATGAAGCGGGAGGCGGCGGCCGGCAAACAGGGCGGACGAACCCAAGAAATCCAGCGGTTGATCGGCCGCTCGCTGCGCGCCGTCGTTGACCTCGAAGCCCTCGGCGAACGCCAGATCACCATCGACTGCGACGTCATCCAAGCGGACGGCGGTACGCGCACGGCGTCCATCACCGGCGGCTGGATTGCGCTGCACGACTGCCTGAAGTGGATGGAAGCGCGCAACATGGTCAAGGTCGACCGGGTGCTCAAGGACCACGTCGCCGCGATCTCCTGTGGCGTCTTCGCAACCCAGCCGGTCATCGATCTTGACTATCTCGAAGACTCGGCGGCGGAGACCGACGCCAATTTCGTTATGACGGGAAGCGGCGCGATCGTGGAAATCCAGGGCACGGCGGAAGGTACCCCCTTTACCGAGGACGAGTTCCTGACACTGATGCGGCTTGCTCGCGCTGGCATCGGCGAACTGGTGACCCTACAGAAGCAGGCAATCCTCTGATTGCCGCCGCAAGGCGCGGGAGCAGATAGTGTCGAGCGAGCTCGAAGGTATTCTTGAAACGGCGCTCTACGCCTCCGATCTCGAGGCCGCCGAGGCGTTCTATGGAGACGTGCTCGGCCTCGACGTCGTGATCCGGCAAGAAGGACGGCACGTCTTCTTCCGTTGCGGCACAGGCATCCTGCTGATCTTCGATCCCGCGGCAACCATCCAACCGACACCGGCCGGTGCTCTTCCGTTCCCGCCGCACGGCGCGACCGGCCCGGGGCACGCCTGCTTCCGGGTCTCGCGCGACAAGATGGACTCTGTCCTTGCCCGTCTTGAGGCCGCCGGCGTTGCGATCGAGGCCGATTTCCACTGGCCGAACGGTGCCCGGTCGATCTATTTCCGCGATCCGGCCGGCAACAGCCTGGAATGTGCCGAGCCTCGTCTCTGGAATCTCGAATAGGACCTGAAGTATGCGCAAGCTCGAAACCAAGACCATCGTCGTTGCCAGTCACAACGCGGGCAAAATCGCGGAGATTGCCGATCTCATCGGGCCGCTCGGGTTCTCCGCGAGATCGGCGGCTGACCTCAAGTTCGAAGAGCCGGAAGAAACCGGAACCACCTTCGAGGAAAACGCAGCCATCAAGGCGCTCGCCTCGGCGAAGGCCTCGGGTATGCCGGCCCTTTCCGACGATTCCGGCCTGGTGATCGACGCCCTCGACGGCGCGCCTGGCGTCTACACGGCGAACTGGGCGGAACGCGAAGACGGCAGCCGCGACTTCGCCATGGCGATGGAGAAGGTTGAAAAGGCCCTGCAAGACCGCGGCGCGACAGCACCGGAAGAGCGCGCGGCGCGCTTCGTCAGCGTGCTCTGCCTCGCCTGGCCCGACGGCCACACGGAGACCTTCCGCGGCGAGGTCGAGGGCATTGTCGTCTGGCCGCCGCGTGGCACTTCCGGCTTCGGCTACGATCCTGTCTTCCAGCCGGAGGGACACCAACGAACCTTCGGCGAGATGACGGCGCAGGAGAAGCACGGCTGGAAACCCGGACAGACAAGTGCGCTGTCTCATCGCGCCCGCGCCTTCAAGCTCTTCGTCGAAACCTGCCTGGAGGCCTGACGCCGGCATGTCGGACGCCACACCGTTCCTTCTTCCCGACACGGGCGAGCCCGGCTTCGGTGTCTATGTCCACTGGCCGTTCTGCGCGGCGAAGTGCCCTTACTGCGACTTCAACAGCCATGTACGCCACCAGCCCGTGGATCAGCCGCGTTTCGTCGCGGCCTTCCTGCGGGAAATAGAAACGATGCGCCGCCTCAGCGGACCAAAGACCGTCACCAGCATCTTCCTCGGCGGCGGCACACCCTCCCTTATGGAGCCGGCGACCGTCTCGGCAATCCTCGAGGGGATCGCTCGCCTGTGGCATGTGCCGGACGGCATCGAAATCACCATGGAGGCCAATCCTTCGAGCGTGGAGGCGACCCGGTTCCGCGGCTACCGGTCGGCCGGGGTCAACCGCGTCTCTCTCGGTGTCCAGGCGCTCAACGACACGGATCTGAGATTTCTCGGGCGGCTGCACGATGTGGCCGACGCGCTGAAGGCGATCAAACTCGCCCGCGAGATTTTCCCGCGGATGTCCTTCGACCTGATCTACGCCCGTCCCGGCCAGACCGTGGAAACCTGGGAGCCGGAATTGCGGCAGGCGATCTCCTATGCGGTCGACCACCTGTCGCTCTACCAGTTGACGATCGAGGAAGGCACCCCCTTCTTTGGCCTGCACAAGGCCGGCAAGCTCGTGGTGCCGGATGGTGACCTGTCCGCCGATCTCTACGAGGCGACACAGGAGATCACCGAAAGCGCAGGGCTGCCAGCCTATGAGGTCTCGAACCATGCCCGGCCGGGCGCCGAAAGCCGCCATAACCTCACCTACTGGCGCTACGGCGACTACGCGGGGATCGGCCCCGGCGCCCATGGCCGCCTTTCCCGGGGACGCGAGAAGCTTGCGACAGCGACCGAACGTAACCCGGAAGCCTGGCTTTCCGCCGTCGAGCACGCCGGTCACGGTATGGTGGAACAGGAAGTCCTCGGTACCGACGAGCAGGCCGACGAACTGCTGCTGATGGGACTTCGCCTTCGAGAAGGCGTGGACCTTGCCCGCTGGCAGCAGCTTTCCGGCCGCGACCCGGACCCGGCGCGCGAACAGACTTTACTGGAACACGGCTTCATCGAACGGCTCGGCAATTCCAGACTGCGTTGCACGCCGAAGGGGATGCTGATCCTCGACGCCGTCGTCGCCGATCTCGCCTGCTAGCAGAAAGGGAGGATGCCAGTGTCCGTCGACGACGCCTTTGCGCGGCACGACATGGCAATCCTCTACGACAGCTTCAACGGCGACGGTCCCGATCGCGAATTCTATCTCCGACTTGCAGACAAACCCTGCCGTATTCTGGATCTCGGCTGCGGTACCGGCTCGCTGACGCTTGCACTTGCCCGACGCGGACATGCGGTGACCGGGCTGGACCCCGCTCCGGGTATGTTAGCGGTCGCAAAAGCCAAGGATACTGACCGCATCGTCGACTGGGTTTCCGGAAGTGCCATGGACTTTACGCTCGATCGGAAATTCGATCTCATCATCATGACCGCGCATGTCTTCCAGGTTTTTCTCGATGACTCGGAAGCGAGCGCGGTGCTCGCCTCCGCGTACAAGCATCTCGCCCCGGGCGGCCGCCTGGCCTTCGAGAGCCGCAATCCACTCGTGCGGGAGTGGGAGCGGTGGACCGAGCCACTTACGCGCGAAAAGGTCGAGATACCAGGCATTGGTGCAGTCGAAGTCTACTACGAGGTCCGGCAAGTCGAAACCGAGCACGTCACCTTCGACACGGTCTTCACGCTCAACGAGACAGGCGAACAACGGACCAGTGCCAGTACTCTGCGCTTTCCGGGCCGGGCCACCATTGCTCGCCTTCTCGATGAAGCCGGCTTCCTTACCGTCGACTGGTATGGGGATTGGAAGCGTTCCCCACTTACCCCGCAGAGCCCCGAAATCATCGCCATTGTAAGCCGCTGAGGACCTCAGCCCCGAGAGGCGCGGGTCGCCAGCCGGCGCCACAATCTCCCGTCGATCGCGAGAAGGCCGAGCCCGATCGCCAGCATTCCGACGAAGTGCCGCGGGGCGAGGCGCTCGCCGAGCACCAGCGCACTCAGGAGGATCGCGCTCGGCGGGATGAGGATTGTTACCAGCATGATATTCGTCGCACCCGCCGTCGCAAGAATCCGGAAGAAGAGAATGTAGGCGAGCGCCGTCGAGAGGACGGCAAGGCCCAACAGCGCGATCCAGGTCTCTGGTCCAGGGAGCGGCAGGGCGAAGGGGCGATCGATGAAGAGCGCTGCCGGCAAAAGCAGCAAGGACGAGGCCGTCACCTGGCCGGCGGCCGGCAGGAGTGGCGGCAGCCCCATGCGGCGGAAACGGCGGCCGTAAACGCTCGCAAAGGCGTAACTCAGCGCCGCACCGAGGACGGCAAGTTCGCCCCAGGCATCGCCACCGAGGTCGCCGAGCACGGCTGGCCCGATCATGATCACAACCCCGGCGAGGCCGATCAACAATCCCGCCACGCGGTTCACTGTCAGCCTCTCGTCTTCGGTCAACAGATGTGCCACGAGAACCCCGAAAAGTGGCGTGGTGGCATTAAGGATCGCCGCGAGCCCGCTTGCGATATGGGTCTGCCCCCAGACGATCAGCGTGAAGGGCACGGCGTTGTTGAGAAGCCCCATGCCGAAGAAGGAAAGCCAGGCGTCACGGCTTTTCGGCACGGCAATCCCCGAAAGCCGGACAACGATCCAGAGCGTAATCGCAGCCAGCAGGACACGAGCCGTCACGATGGTGAGCGGTGGCCAGACCTTGACCAGAATTCCGTTGAAGAGAAAGGATCCGCCCCAAAGCAGCGAGAGCCCGAGAAGCATCAGCCATTCCGTAGTCGCCATTTCCCTGTGAGCCATAGCAATCTCTCCTTTTCCGAAAAGATCGCAAATCTTGGGGTAGCCCACCACCCGATTTCCGCCGCTGGCGAAACGCGGATCCGGCGAGCGGGAAACGATAAGGCACGAAAGACTCAGCCTCAACGCCGGTTCATGCCGGCCTTGCGACTACGTGAAGCCATTCCGTCGCCACACCGTCGTAGCCACCACCATGTGCGCATTCGACGACCGGTTCTGCAAATCCTTGCATCCTGTACTGATGGATGAGCCATTCCGGCGCCGGCCGGTTGTAGTAGCGGCCGAACTGGTCGTAGCCTTCGCCCTGCCCTGCTTTGAAGCTTGCATAGAACAGTCCGGCCGGACGCAGGGCACGGCGGATCTTTCCAAGTATCCGCGGCAGCTCCGCCAGCGGCACGTGCAAGAGACAGGCATTGGCCCAAATGCCGTCATAGAGACTGATCTCATCGAGCTCGGAGAAGCGCATGACCCGCACAGGACGGCGAAGCCGCATCTCGGCTTGGAACGCCATGGCCGCCGAGCCGTCGGTCGGCACCACGTCGAACCCGCGCGCAAGCATAGTTGCGCTGTCGTCGCCGGCGCCACAGCCGAGCTCCAGAATACGCGCGCCGGACGCCAGTCCGCCCAGAAAGGCGTCAAGCCTGGCGTGCGGCACAGATCGCGAACGCCCTGCATAGGCGTCTGCATTCGCTTCGTAGAAGGCCAGCGACGGATCGCCGTGCATTACATCTCCGGTCGTCTGTCCGCAAAGCGAAAGGCCGGCGTCTCCGCCGGCCCTGCATCACGCGTTGTTCTCATTGATCAACCGCTTGAGAAGCTCGATCTCGTGGCTGAGCTTGGTGTCCGCGCCGATCAATTCCTCGATCTTTCGGACCGCATGCAGCACTGTGGTGTGGTCGCGTCCGCCGAAGCGGCGGCCGATCTCCGGGAAAGAGCGGGGCGTCAGCGTCTTCGACAGATACATGGCGATCTGCCGAGGCTTGACGATCATCCGCGTGCGGCGGTTCGAGACCAGTTCCTGACGTGAGACGTTGTAGTGGCGGGCGACGACCCGCTGGATGTCCTCGATGCGAACCCGCTTCTGTTCTCCGGCTCCAACCAGATGGGCGAGCAGTTCGTCCACGCGATCGACCGACAGGTTCGGCTCGAACGAACGACGGAAGATAAGCTGATTGAAGGCGCCTTCTAGATCACGGCCGCTGCTTGCGACGCTGCGCGCCACGTGCGCGAGGATTTCGGCCGGAATGTCGAGCGAACCATCGTCCTTCTGCGCGGCCTCGAGCCGCTTCTTCAGCATGGAGAAGCGCATCTCGAAGTCCGGCGCCTCCATCTCTATCGCAACGCCGCCCTGCAGGCGCGAGCGGACACGCGGGTCGAGCGACTCCAGTTCCCAAGGCGCGCGGTCGGCGGCCACGACAACCTGTTTGGCGCTGTCGAGCAAGGTGTTGAGGAGATGGCAGAACTCGTGCTGGATCATCTTCCCCTGCAGGAACTGCATATCGTCGATAATGAGCAGGTCGATGTTGCGCAGCGAATCCTTCAACGTCAGCGCGTCGTTGTCGCGGATGGCGGTCGCGAAGCGCCACATGAAATACTCGGCCGTCAGATAAACGACACGCGGCGCCCGCGGGCTCTGGATCGCGGCATTGGCAACGGCCTGCAGAAGATGGGTCTTGCCGAGGCCGACCGAGGAATGAATGAAGAGCGGATTGAAGCGAACGGCACCGGCGCCGGCCTCGGCAATGGTCTTGGCCGCTGCGAGCGCAACACGGTTCGACGCGCCTTCGATGAAACCGTCGAAGGTGAAACGGGAGTCCAACGGCGAACCGAAGAGCGGTCCGGGCGGCGACGAACGGGGCGCAGCACCCTGATGCGCGGCAACCTGTCCGATCTGCTGGGGTGTGGTGGGCTTGCGAACGGCGGATGACGGAATGGTTTCGGAAACCGGCTTGTGCTGTTCATCCGACACCTGCGGGCGCACGCTGCGACTCGCACTGCGCACGACGATCTCGACCTTCAGGATGCTCGCATCTTCCTGCTGGATGATATTCGTGATCAGGTCCAGATAGCGATTGTTGATCCACGACTTGAGAAAGGTCGTGGGAACCGACAGGCGCAGGACGCTCTTCGAAGCTGAATGCAGCTTCAGGCGGCCAAACCAACTCGCATAAACATCCGGCCCGACCTGAGCCTTCAGCCTGGCGCTGAAGCGCTCGAACAACACATCATGCGTCGCCACAGACGAGTCCTCCGCCGCTTCAGAACGAACAATACTCGTCGTCTCCCGTGCATGGTCCCCGTCAACCGCTGCACCGGCCGTCAGTGAATTAATTTGCATTTTGCCGCCTTCCAAAAAATACCGTCGCCGAACAGTGCAATTCCCGCCCAGCTGCCTTTGACTGTCCGTGGTGTCTCTCACAAGAAACAGCACACCTCACGAAACGAGGCCGGATCCCATGCCAAGCGGATCAGGCACCCTGCCGTGACGGCCCAAGGCCAGTCCCCCTTTTTCATTCATCAAACTCGCCGATCGCCCACCCTCGAAACGGACATTCGGCCGCGCCTTCGCCTGCCCCTTACTAATTTCGCCAGCCCCTGAAACTGTGCGCAAACTCACCCCGTCGCAACCCGAACGGATTACGATGAAAGGCCAAACACTGGATGAAAAAACGGAACTAGAACCATTCCGCTACGAAAGCCACCGGACGTTTCAACACCTGACCAGCAGTTGCAGACCGTCCCCGAGGTCAACTCTGTGCCTCTCGTTGGGAGCCATTTAGGCAGGATCAAAAGCCAAGATCAACAGCGAATTTTACCCAAAATTAAGTTCGAACCATTGACTCTTGACCCGAATTTTGCCCGCCACAATTAGGGAAAAAAGAATCGCTGTTGAATCAAGGGGATTCAAAAACGGCAGTCCGCCGTCGCCCCTCGCGGCAAAAAAAATAAAAATTCGCTTGACTCGAAACTTGTGCCGCCTGCCGTTAAGTGAAGAGGAGGCGCTCCGCCCCACCTCCACTAATTTATTGTTTTTAAACGCTTTTTCTTGTCACCGTAGTGACATCAGGTTGTCAATATGACAGACCAATGACAACGATATGAAAGAAAACACGAAAAGCCCGGCTGGACAGCCGAGCTTTACGAAAAGTGGCAATTTTGTGTCTTAAATTAGACAGCCAGTGCCTTAACCCGCTGGGCAAGACGCGAGATCTTGCGCGATGCGGTATTGGCATGAACGACACCCTTGGTCGCCGCACGATGCAGCTCGGGCTGGGCCGCCTTGAGAGCTTCACGCGCTACGGCGACGTCGCCGGAAGCGATGGCCTCTTCGACCTTACGAATGAAACCACGAACCCGCGAACGGCGAGCCTTGTTGACTGCAGTACGGCGAGCGATCTTGCGGGTCGCCTTCTTCGCCGAAGTGGTATTGGCCATGGATGCCTCTCTTCGAATTCTAACCAAACTCCGCCATCGCCGCATCGGGTCCTTGCGACCTACGCTTTCAGCAATTCGGGAGCAATCGCGGAAAAGCCAGAAGCTTTCCTAACTGTGGGCGGGCATATAGCGGGAAAGCGGAGCGGCGTCAACGCGCAATTTCGCCAAGGCCGCCCGGTGCCGGCTGCTTTTGCTCTCAACGGTTCCTGAATGCCGCCTTGCGCTTTTCCACGAAGGCGGTCATGCCCTCCTTCTGGTCTTCTGTTGCAAACAACGAATGGAAAAGACGCCGTTCGAAACGCAGGCCCTCGGCCAACGTCAGTTCGAAGGCGCGATTGACGCTCTCCTTGGCCATCAGCACGGCAGGCGCGGAAAAAGCCGCGATCTTTTCGGCCGCGGCGATTGCCTCGTCCAGCAGCCGTTCCGGCTCGACAATGCGCGCCACGAGCCCCGAGCGCTCGGCTTCGGCAGCATCCATCATGCGGCCGGTCAGGCAGAGATCCATGGCCTTCGCCTTGCCGACCGCCCGGGTCAGGCGCTGCGAACCGCCCATGCCGGGTGTGACGCCGAGCGTGATCTCGGGCTGGCCGAACTTTGCGGTCGTGGAAGCGATGATAAAGTCGCACATCATTGCAAGCTCGCAACCACCACCGAGGGCGAAGCCGGAGACCGCGGCGATCATCGGCTTGCGGAAACCTGCGACATCATCCCACCCGCTGATGAAATCGCCGAGATAGGCATCGACAAAGTCGAGAGACTGCATCTCCTTGATGTCGGCGCCGGCCGCAAAGGCCTTCTCCGAGCCGGTGAGGACGACGGCGCCGATATCACTGTTCCTCTGGAAGCCCGCGAGCACCTGGCGCAGCTCCTCCATCACCGTCGAATTAAGCGCGTTCAGCGCCTGCGGCCGGTTGAGCGTGACGATCGCCACGCGACCGCGAACCTCCACGAGCAGCGTCTCATAAGTCATTCCAATCTCTCCCTTAGTCATTTCTGGCAACGGCTGCAAAAGAATGTCGAGCGGCCGGACTGAACGATGCGCGCCACGGTACCGTCGCATTCGGGGTTCGCGCAAGCATGACCTTCGCGGTCATAGACGCGGAACGTATGCTGGAAATAGCCGAGCGTTCCATCCGTGCGGATGTGCTCACGCAGCGACGAGCCTCCGGCGGCGATTGCGTCGGCAATCACCGTGCGAATGGCATCGACGAGGCGGAAAAGCTCCGTCTTCGGCCGTCCGGTCGGCGTGACCGTTGCACCGGCTGGCTTCTTAGGCGAAAGCCCGGCGCGCCAGAGCGCCTCACAGACGTAGATGTTGCCGAGCCCCGCGATATTGCTCTGGTCGAGAAGCGCCGCCTTTAGCGGCTGGCTGCGCCCGGCAAAACGCAGGGCCAGGCCTTCCGCGTCGAGAGCATTGCCGACCGGCTCGGGCCCGAGCTGACGAAACGCCGGATAATTGTCGAGATCGACGCGCGGCAGGAGATCCATGAAACCGAAGCGTCGCGGATCATTATATATGACGCGCAAGGCTCCTTCCGCTCCTTCGATATGAAAAACGACATGGTCGTGCTTCTCATCCTTCGAGCGGGCATGATGAAACGCGCCCGGCACTGCGCTTGCCGTCTCCTGCTCAACTCTGAAAGAACCGGACATGCCGAGATGCGCAACGACCGTCTCACGACTGTCGAGGTCGATCAGCAGATATTTCGCCCTGCGACCGAGACCGACAATCCGCGTTCCCGAAACCCGCTCGGCAAAACCCGGAGGAAACGGAAAGCGAAGATCGGCACGGCGCAGTTCCAGGCGCCCAATCCGCGCGCCTTCCATGGCGGGCGCGAGCCCTCTTCTGACCGTCTCCACCTCTGGCAATTCCGGCATTGCTGGCCCATCTTTCTGTTTCAACCACGCTTCTTGTGGTCTATAGACCAGCGCGAAGGTGTCGCAGCCGGTACCGGCGAGACAGATAGCGTGCCTTGGACGATTTCGCTATGGTCACCCGGCCATAAAGGACAATGGAGCGAGCACATGGCTGAAACCCGCACGACCGCCGAAGGCGGCATGGCGACATCGTATGGCTTCCGCGATGTGCAGGAGGGCGAAAAGCAGGGCCTCGTCAACGACGTCTTCCACAAGGTGGCCAAGCGCTACGACATCATGAACGATGTCATGTCCGCCGGCCTCCACCGGGTCTGGAAGAACGCCATGGTGGCAGCGCTCAACCCGCGAAAGGATCCCGCCTACAAGGTGCTGGATGTCGCGGGCGGGACCGGGGATATCGCCTTCCGCATCATCGAGGCCTCTGGCCGCCTTGCCCATGCGACCGTGCTCGACATTAACGGCTCCATGCTCGCCGTCGGCGCCGAACGGGCGGCGAAGAAGGGACTTTCCGACAATGTCACCTTCGTGGAGGCGAATGCCGAAGAACTGCCCTTCGAGGACAATAGCTTCGACGCCTATACCATCGCATTCGGCATCCGGAACGTGCCGCATATCGACGTTGCGCTGAAGGAAGCCCATCGCGTGCTGAAACGCGGCGGGCGTCTGCTCGTGCTCGAGTTTTCGGAGGTCGACATGCCGCTGCTCGACCGGTTCTATGACGAGTGGTCGTTCAAGGCGATCCCGCATTTCGGGCGGATGATCACCGGTGACGCCGAGCCCTACCAGTATTTGGTGGAATCGATCCGCAAGTTCCCCAACCAGCGCGATTTCGCCGCAATGATCTCGAAGGCCGGCTTCTCGCGCGTCACCTTCACCAACTACACCGGTGGCATCGCCGCACTGCATTCCGGCTGGAAGCTCTGACCGATGAGGGCATTGTCCATGAAGCCCCTCCTCGAGAGGGCCATCGAGGCTGAAAACGCACGATGAGCACGATCGGCGCATATTTCCGCCTGGCGCGGGTCGGCTGGGTTTTGGTGCGCGAGGGCGTGATATCCGCCCTGCCCTCCGAGGGTCTGCCGCCGATGGTCGTCTTCGCCCAGTCTGCCGCGGGGCTATTTGCGCGCAAGCGCGCCATGCGCGAACGCCGCTCGGATCGCCTGTCGAAGGCGGTGGCCCGCCTCGGCCCGTCCTACGTGAAGATCGGCCAGTTTCTCGCGACCCGTCCCGACGTCGTCGGCGCGGAGATCGCGGAAGACCTTTCCGGCCTCCAGGACCGCATGGATTTCTTCCCGACCGAGGCCGCCAAGCTCTCCATCCGCGAGTCGCTTGGACGTCCCGTTGGCGAGCTCTACGCCTCTTTCGATGAGCCCATCGCGGCCGCCTCCATTGCCCAGGTTCACCTCGGCGAAGTCGAGACCGGAAAGGGCCGCCGGAAGGTTGCGATCAAGGTCATTCGCCCCGGGGTCCGCCGGCGTTTCGCAGCCGACCTCGAGGCGATGTACATCGTCTCGCGCCTGCAGGAGCGCTTTCTTCCGCACATGCGACGGCTGAGGCCGGTCGAAGTGACGCGGACGCTCGAGCAGACGACCAAGGTCGAGATGGACCTTCGGCTGGAGGCCGCAGCGCTCTCCGAGCTCGCCGAAAATACGAAGAACGATCCGGGTTTCCGGGTCCCTGCCGTCGACTGGGAGCGCACCGGGCGTGACGTCGTCACCATGGAATGGATCGACGGCATCAAGATGTCCGACGTCGATGCACTCAGGGCTGCCGGCTACGATCTCAACGCGCTGGCTGACACGCTGATCCAGTCTTTCCTGCGCCACACGCTGCGCGACGGCTTCTTCCACGCCGACATGCATCCCGGCAATCTCTTCGTCGACGAAAGCGGCATGATCGTCGCCGTCGACCTCGGGATCGCCGGTCGGCTCGGCAAGAAGGAGCGACGCTTCCTGGCGGAGATCCTCTACGGCTTCATCACCCGCGACTATCTGCGCGTCGCGGAGGTGCATTTCGAAGCCGGCTACGTTCCCTCCCACCACAATGTCGCGAGCTTCGCACAGGCAATCCGCGCCATCGGCGAGCCGATCCACGGCCAGCCGGCCGAAACCATTTCGATGGGACGGTTGCTGACGTTGCTCTTCGAGGTGACCGAGCTCTTCGACATGGCGACCCGCCCCGAGCTCGTGATGCTGCAGAAGACCATGGTGGTGGTCGAGGGCGTGGCGCGGATGCTTAATCCGCAGTTCAACATGTGGAAGGCGTCCGAGCCGGTCGTTTCCGGCTGGATTCGCGACAATCTCGGCCCGAAGAGGATCGTCACCGACCTGAAGGACGGATTGCACGCGGCCGTGCGCCTTGCCGAGGCGATCCCCGAGATCGCGGTAAAGACCGAGAAATTCCATGCCGAACTGATGGCGATGAGCGAGAACGGCCTGCGCCTCGACCGGGAAACCACGGACGCAATCGGGCGCTCCGAGGCGCGTCATGGCCGGCTTGGTCGACTGGCGCTCTGGGTCATCGCCGCGTCGCTCATCTACATTGCCATTCAGATCAGCTGACGCGGCACCGAGACCGACGGCGGGCGGGTGCGCGAAAATCGATTTCGATTTGCCACGCCTTGCGCTAGCTTCGCGCAAAAGAGCGACCGGACGACCAAATGACCTTATCCGCCAAACGCATCCTGCTTATCATTTCCGGCGGCATCGCCGCCTACAAGAGCCTCGACCTTATCCGTCGATTGCGCGAACGCGGCGCGACGGTGCGGCCGGTCATGACGCGAGCCGCGCAGGAATTCGTCACCCCGCTTGCCGTCGGCGCGCTCTCCGCGAGCCATGTCTACACCGATCTCTTTTCCCGGGAAGACGAACAGGACGTCGGCCATATCCGCCTTTCGCGGGAGTGCGACCTGATAGTCGTAGCCCCGGCCACCGCCGACCTGATGGCGAAGGCGGCGAACGGTCTTGCTGACGACCTTGCCTCTGCCGTGCTGCTTGCACGCTCGCGTCCCGTGCTGATGGCTCCGGCCATGAATCCCATGATGTGGTCGAATCCGGCGACGCGCCGCAACGTTACGCTCCTGAAGGCGGACGGCGTGACCTTCGTCGGTCCTGCAGAAGGCGAAATGGCGGAGGCGGGCGAACGGGGGCTCGGTCGCATGGCCGAGCCGCTCGATATCGTTGCGGCAGTAGAAGCCCTTCTGGACACCGGCCCGAAACCGCTTGCCGGCAGGACGGCAATCGTTACCTCTGGCCCTACCCACGAGCCGATCGACCCGGTGCGCTACATCGCCAACCGTTCGTCAGGACGGCAGGGCCACGCGATTGCAGCGGCGCTGGCGAAGCTCGGCGCAGAGGTCACCCTCATATCCGGCCCCGTAACCATTCCAGATCCCGCCGGAGTCACCACCCTTCACGTCGAGCGGGCGGAGGAAATGCGGGATGCGGTTATTTCGCGCCTGCCAGCAGATATCGCGGTCATGGTCGCGGCGGTCGCTGACTGGCGGGTCGCTTCGTCCTCCGGCCAGAAAATCAAGAAGCTCGCAGGCGAGGCGCCGCCGCCGCTCGAACTCGCCGAAAACCCCGACATCCTGAAAACCGTCGGCCACCACGGCCAACGGCCGACGGTTGTCGTCGGTTTCGCTGCCGAGACGCAAGATGTGGAGGCCAACGGCCGCCTCAAACTGGAAAAGAAGGGTGCCGACCTGATTGTCGCCAATGACGTTTCACCGGAAACCGGCGTCATGGGCGGCACACGCAACCGGGTGAAGCTGATCACCAAGTCGGGGATCGAGGAATGGCCAGAACTCGACAAGGATGCGGTCGCCGAGCGTCTGGCAAAATGGATCGCCGGGCACCTGAACCGGGCAGCATTTCGATGAGCTTCTTCGAACGTGCGAACTTCGACGCCTTCACCACCGGATTGGCCGGCGTGACCCTCGTGGACCAATGGGGGTCACGCGTTGCCAAGGTCGGCGACAAGGTATTTGCCGTCCTCAATGACGACGGCGCCAAGATCGCGTTCAAGGTCAGCGAGGAGAGTTTCGAAATCCTGACCGCCCTCGACGGCGTCGGTCAGGCACCCTATTTCGCCAAGCGCAAGTGGGTCGCCGCCTCTTCGACGGCGGCGCTGTCGGATGCTGAAGTGCGCCACTATTTAAAGCGCTCCTACGATCTGGTCGCCGCCGGCCTTACGAAGAAACTCAGGGCGGATCTCGGTATTCCAGTCTGAGAAGCGAACGGCCGCTCAGCTCGCCATCGCCGGCTTCGTCACAGCCGCACCGTCCACGGACGGCTGGAAGCGGGTGACCTCGATCCCCTTTTCCGAAAGTGTCACTGCACTGCCGGCCGGAATCTCCATCCAGGCGTCGGTGTCGTCGTTGAGCGGCTCGGAAACGAGGCAGTGCCCGCCCGCCCCCATCGGCGCGGCGAACAGGGTCGGCGCGTAGGCGTCGGTCGCGTAGCGCACCGCATGAAGCGTATGCCCGTCGGAAAAGGCCGCGGTGAACCGCACCTTTACGCTGCCGGTCAGATTGAGGCTCAGTTGTTCGACAAAGCCTATTGCCTCGGCCATGGCGGCGAGAGGCCGCTCGCGCATGCCGAACTGCAGGGCGAGCAGGAACAGGAGTTCGGAGTCGGTCGTGCCGACGCGTGCATTGAAATGTTCGTCGTCCAGCATCGATTCCATCGACCGACGCAGACGATCGAAGTGGTCGATCTGGCCGTTGTGCATAAAGGACCAGGTGTCACAGACGAAGGGATGGCAATTGTCCCGACGCGTGGAACCATGCGTCGCCGCGCGGACATGCGCCAGAAAGAGCCGCGAACGGATCTGCCGTGCCATGCTCTTCAGATTGCAGTCCGACCAGGCCGGCAAGACATCGCGGAACCGACCGGGTTCCGGACGATCTCCGTACCAGGCAATGCCGAAACCGTCCGCATTGGTCGCCGTTTTCGCGCGGGTCGCGCAGTGGGACTGCTCGATGAGGGAATGCGCGGGCGAGGTGACGAGCTCTTCAAGATAGATCGGTTGACCGCGATAGGCTGCCCAGCGACACATGCTGCAATAGACTCCGGATGCGTTCCGCCAATGGCGGCAAGGGATTAACTATTTTTGCCTTAATTGGATAACGAAAGCTAAATAGCCCATTCGCGGCCGAATTTTGACTGGCCGGCGCGATCACATTTTGCGCCGGAGGATTGCGTTCTGTGAACACTGCGTTCCGGCGAACGGCCTTCGCCGCCCGCCGTATTTCCCTATATTGGGGGCAACTGAAATTCCGCTCGGAAGGAGCAATCCAATGTCCATTCGACCTGTGAAACATGAAAGTCGCGCCACGCCCACGATGGAAGGGGCCGGTGTCAAATTGCATCGCGTCTTCGGCTTCGGCGATCCGTCGATGACCGATCCCTTCCTGATGATGGACGATTTCCGCAATGACAATCCGTCGGATTACATCCGCGGCTTTCCCTGGCACCCTCATCGCGGCATCGAGACGATCACCTATGTCCTAGCCGGCACGGTCGAGCATGGCGACAGTCTCGGCAATCAGGGCCTGCTCGGTGCCGGTGACGTGCAGTGGATGACGGCGGGAAGCGGCATCATGCACCAGGAGATGCCGAAAGGCGATTTCGCCGGCAGAATGCACGGTTTCCAGCTCTGGGCGAACCTGCCGTCGTCGCTGAAAATGACCGCGCCGCGCTATCAGGACATCAAGAGCGCGGACATTCCCGTGATCATTGACGACGACGGCACCGCGGTCCGCGTCATCACCGGAGACTTCTGGGGCAAGACTGGTCCCGTCGACGGCATCGCGGCCGAACCCGTCTATCTCGACATCTCGGTTCCGCCGGGCAAACGGAAGAGCTTCCCGGTCGATACCTATCGGTCCGCATTCGCCTATATCTTCGCCGGCTCCGGTACATTCCGCGAAGCCTCCAAGCCTTTCGGCGTAAAGGTCGAGAAAGAGTACCAAGGCCAGGAACTCAACATCCGGGATCTTTCCGGCAATCGTACCCTCGTCGTCTTCGACACCGGAGACGAGGTCACGGTACAGGCCGGCGAGGACGGCATCCGCTTCCTTCTCGTCACCGGCAAGCCGATCCGGGAGCCGGTCGCCTGGCACGGACCGATCGTCATGAACACGCGCGAGGAACTGATGCAGGCAATGCGTGACCTGCAGAACGGCACCTTCATCAAGGCCGATCACTAGGCTTCAGCGGAGGACGGCGCCGGGCTCCACGCCCGGCGCCGTCGGATAACACATTCGACACTGCTGCGATCCGCCCTAGGTTCCATAGAAGAACCCGAAGGAGGCGCGCCGATGCATATCGATGGACAATGTCACTGCGGTTACGTGCGGTACGAGGCTGACATCGACCCCACCCAGGTCTCGATCTGCCACTGCACCGACTGCCAGTCGCTGACAGGAAGCGCCTACCGTGTCACGGTTGCGGCAACTCGCGACCGTTTCTCCCTTCGCAGCAATGCGCCGAAAGCCTACACAAAGGTCGGCGACAGTGGTGCGGTTAGTGTGCAATACTTCTGCCCGAAATGCGGCTCGCCGATCTACCGCGCCAGTAGCGATGCAAGCGACGCCCGGATCGGCATTCGCATCGGCACGATCCGCCAGCGCCGGCAACTGATGCCGAGCCGACAGTTCTGGCTGCATTCGTCATTGCCGTTCGTCCATGATCTCCGCGCCCTGCCCGGAACGGACCGGGACTGAAGGCAAGGGACAAACTCGCTGAAAGGGGAAGGACCGCTATGAAGGAATTTCCGCTTGCCAAGGTCTACCAGCTCATCGAGCCCGGCCCGGTCGTCCTCCTGACGACCTCGGAAAACGAGCGCCCGAACGTCATGGCCATGTCCTGGCACATGATGATGGAATTTACCCCGCCGATGATCGCGTGCATCGTCAGCGGGGCGGACCACAGTTTTCATGCGCTCCAGCAGACCGGCGAATGTGTGATCGCCATCCCGACGGTCGAGCTTGCCGAGAAGGTCGTAGCGGTCGGGAATTGCTCCGGTCGGGACACCGACAAGTTTGCGACGATCGGCCTGACGCCGCTGCCCGCCGAGGAGGTGCGTGCGCCGCTCATCGGCGAATGCTTCGCGAACCTCGAATGCCGCGTGGTCGATCAGGGTTTCGTACCACGCTACAATCTCTTCGTGCTGGAGGTGGTGAAGGCCTGGTACGATCCCGCCCAAACGGCACCGCGAACCATTCACCATCGCGGCTACGGCACATTCGCCATCGACGGCGAGGAAATCACGCTCGACTCGCAGATGCCTTGACCGTCTGGCCGATTATGCTGCGCCTTTGCTTTTCCAAAGCGCATGAAAGTGGTGCACAGGTCCGTGCCCGGAGCCGACGTTCAAGACATCCGCGGCATCGATCGCTCCAGCGACATAGGTCTTGGCCACCGCGACGGCGTCTTGCGGCAGCACTCCTTTCGCAAGTTCGGCGGCGATCGCACTCGACAGCGTGCAGCCGGTGCCATGCGTGTTGCGGGTCGCAACGCGCGGCGCCTCGAACCAGGTGAGGCCCGCCGCAGAGGCGAGCACATCCGGGCTGTCCACCCCAGGAAGGTGCCCCCCTTTGACCAACGCCATGTTCGCGCCAAGCGCCACGAGCCGCAGCGCCTGATTTGCCATTTCCTCGCGACTGCTGGCCTCTGGCTCTCCGAGAAGAGCCGCCGCCTCCGGCAGGTTCGGCGTGACGATCGTTGCCAGCGGCAAGAGCCGTGTTTTGAGGACCGTCATCGCATCATCCGTCAGCAGTGACGCGCCACCCTTGGCGATCATTACCGGATCGAGAACGACAGGCACATCGACATGACGCGCGAGTACGTCGGCCACGGCTCCTGCAATCGCCGCATCGGCGATCATGCCGATCTTCACGGCACTTACCCTTATGTCGGCGAAGACGGCCCGGATTTGCTCCGCGACGAAATCCGGCGGCACGACGTGTATGCCGGTCACGCCTCGCGTGCTCTGTGCCGTCAGGGCGGTTACCACGGCCATACCGTACACGCCCAGCGCCGAAAACGTCTTGAGATCCGCCTGTATGCCGGCACCGCCTGACGGATCGGAACCGGCAATGGACAGGGCGTTGGCGATCACCGGTGCCCGCGGTGTATTGTCTGCGCTCCGAAGATCACTCATCATCAGCCTTTCCGTGCGGAAAGGTCACGGAACCAGGCACCAACGACCTTCGGCTCCGGACGACTCCCTCCGCCAGCATGATCTGGTTCAGGTTCAAAGGGTTCTTCTCAGCCCAACCTTCCGGTGGACGCCCCTGTCTCGCCTTCCTGTCGCACAGATCGCCGCCGCTGTCACGCAGGCTGTCGCAGGGCGGTTGCCGCTGGAAGACGAAGCTGGCACTCTGCATGATGCTGGCAGAGTCCACCTAGGCAGCACATCGGAGCCGTCGCGCGCATGAGTAAGGGCCGATTCGAAATTGCGAACACTGCGCTTTTCGGCGTGACCGCGGTCATGGCCGACACGCGACACAGCTTCCTGCGCCACACCCACGACGCCTTCGGAATCGGGATCATTCGCCGTGGTGCGCAGAAGTCCCTGAGCGGGCGCGGCGTGGTGGAGGCGGGTCCAGGCGACATCATCACGGTCAATCCCGGAGAGGTGCACGACGGCGCGCCGATCGGCGACCACGGTCGTTTCTGGCAGATGCTCTACCTCCTGCCCGAGACGATAGCGGCCGCGACACTGGAGATCACCGAGGGCGGCGGGGGGATGTTCGAGTTCGAGCATCCGGTCATCCGGGACGCCCGCCTCGCGGGGCGCTTTCGACAGTTCTTTGCCGCCGCCACGGCAGACGACGGGGCGCACCTCGCGTGCGAGACAGAATTTCTGGCACTCGTCGCCTCCATGTTACAGCCTCGCGCGACGGCGGTCGCAGCGAAGAGTGCCGGCATCCGGCGCGCAGCAAGACTGCTCGATGACGACCCCGCCCGTCCGGTGACCCTCGGCGAATTGGCGCAGGAAGCCGGCCTCAGCAAGTTTCAGTTGCTTCGGGCCTTTGTACGGCAGACCGGCTTCACGCCGCACGCCTATCAGATCCAGCGGCGGATCGACGTCGCACGGCGCCTCATCGGCGACAGCATGCCACTCGCCGAGGCGGCAGCAGCAAGCGGCTTCGCCGATCAGAGTCATATGACCCGCGCCTTCGTCCAGCGATACGGGGTAACACCCGGCGCCTATGCAGCGGCCCTGCACTGAGAACCAGCCGCAATTCTGTTCAAGACCCGCTGCCGCATTCCGGTGTCTGCTTCGCTCTCCAGCCCAAAAGAGGAGAGCCGCTATGACCCCAGAATACCTCCTGACGTCGCTGATCATCATCCTTTTGCCCGGCACCGGCGTCATCTACACGATCGCCTATGGTCTTGGCGCCGGCTGGCGGGCGAGCGTGATCGCCGCTTTCGGCTGTACGCTCGGCATCATCCCCCATGTCGCGGCAAGCATCACCGGCCTTGCCGCACTCCTTCACGCAAGCGCCCTCGCCTTCCAGGCCGTCAAGTATCTCGGCGTCGCCTATCTGCTCCTCATGGCATGGGGCATATGGCGGGACGAGGGTGTGCTACAGGTCACCTCGACCCGCGCGGCTTCCGGAGCAGGCAAGATCATCCTCGACGGACTGCTCCTCAACATCCTCAATCCGAAGCTGTCGCTTTTCTTTCTCGCCTTCCTGCCGCAATTCGTTCCGGCGAACACCCCAAACGCGTCCCTGCACATGCTGGTACTGGCCGGCGTCTTCATGGGACTGACCTTCGTGGTCTTCATAGGCTACGGCGTCTTCTCCGCGGCCACGCGGCGCCACGTCATCGCACGACCAAGGCTGCAGTTGTGGCTACGCCGGTCGTTTGCCGGCGCTTTCGCAGCGCTCGGGTTACGCCTGGCGGTCGCCGACCGTTAGGAACTCACGCCGCCTTGGCGACGTGATATTCCTTGATGGCGACCATCTTGATGGCAGGGTACCGCTCCGCCTCGTAGCGGAGCGAAAATGCGTCCTGCGCCATGAAAACCGGATCGCCGTCGAGGTCACGGCACATGTTGCCGCGCTGTTGGGTCATGAACTTTTCGAGTTCGCCCGGCTGATCGGCAGAAATCCAGCGGCAGACGGAGAAACGCGGCATGTCGAAGGAAACCGGCAGGCCGTACTCCGCAGAAAGGCGCTCCTTCAGGACGTCGAGCTGCAGTGCGCCGACGACGCCTACGATTGCAGGCGACCCGTCTTCCGGCTGGAAGAGCTGCACCACGCCCTCTTCCGCCATCTGCTGCAGGGCCTCCTTCAGCTTCTTCGCCTTCATCGCGTCCTCGAGCCGCACACGGCGCAGGATTTCCGGCGAGAAGTTCGGCACGCCCTGGAAGACCAGAGGCTCCCCTTCGGTCAGCGTGTCGCCGATGCGGAGCGTGCCATGGTTCGGAATGCCGACGACATCGCCTGCATAGGCGGTGTCGGCAAGCTGCCGCTGGGAGGCGAAGAAGAACTGGGGCGCCGTGAGACCCATCTGCTTGCCCGTGCGAGACAGCCGCGCCTTCATGCCGCGCTCCAGCTTGCCAGAGCAGATGCGGGCAAAGGCGATGCGGTCGCGATGGTTCGGGTCCATGTTCGCCTGGATTTTGAAGACGAAGGCCGTCATCCGGTCTTCGGCAGCGTGCACCGTGCGGATGTCCGCTACCTGGTCGCGCGGCGGCGGCGCGAACGCGCCGAGCGCGTTGATGAGATCGCGCACACCGAAATTGCGTAGAGCCGAGCCGAAGAAGACCGGCGTCAGGTGGCCTTCGAGAAAGGCCTTGCGGTCGAACGGCCGGCAGGCCTCCTGGGCAAGTTCCAGTTCCTCGATGAAAGCCTGCCGTTCATTCTCCGGCAGGTGTTCGGCGACGCTCTGCGGACCGTTGACTTTCAGCGGCTCGACCTGCGTGTCCGATCCGCGGAAAGTATTGTCCGCAAGATTATAGGAGCCGCAAAACGTTTTCGACCGCCCGACCGGCCAGGTGACCGGAGCGGTGTCGAGGGCCAGCTTCTCTTCCACTTCGTCGAGGATTTCGAAGGGATCGCGGCTTTCGCGGTCCATCTTGTTGACGAAGGTGATGATCGGGATGTCGCGCATGCGGCAGACTTCAAAGAGTTTCAGCGTCCGCGGCTCGATACCCTTGGCGGCATCGATCACCATGACCGCGGCGTCCACTGCCGTCAGGGTGCGATACGTGTCGTCGGCGAAGTCTTCGTGACCGGGTGTATCGAGGATGTTGAAGACCTTGCCGTCGTATTCGAACGTCATAACCGACGTCACGACCGAGATGCCGCGCTCGCGCTCGATCTTCATCCAGTCGGAACGGGTCTGGATGCGGTCCTTCTTCGCCTTCACTTCACCGGCGAGTTGGATCGCCCCGCCGAACAGCAGCAGCTTTTCGGTGAGCGTCGTCTTACCGGCGTCCGGGTGCGCGATGATCGCGAAGGTGCGGCGGCGGGATACCGCCTCTGCAAGCGTTTCAGCCATGAATGTGAATCCTGTGAATTGCCGCGTATCTAGCGATTAAAGGCCGGCATTGCAATTGACCTCGGCAGATCGCGCGCAAAGTAATGGAGGCATGAACATCCACAACGACATTCGTCCGACCCTCAAGCTTCTCCGTCTGGCCCACGGCGAGGACATCCCGCTGCCCTCCTACGAGACGGCGGGGGCCGCCGGCATGGACCTGCGCGCGGCCGTGACCGAGAGCGCGCCTATGACGCTTGTGCCCGGCCAGCGGGCGCTGGTACCGACCGGCTTCATCATGGAAATCCCCGAAGGCTTCGAGGCGCAGATACGTCCGCGGTCGGGGCTCGCTTTAAAGAACGGCGTCACTTGCCTCAACACGCCGGGTACCATCGACAGTGACTATCGCGGTGAGGTGAAGGTGCTGCTCATCAATCTCGGCGAGGAGGCTTTCGAGATCGTCCGAGGCATGCGGATCGCCCAGATGGTGATTGCACCGGTTACGCAGGTGCACATCACGGAAGTCACGGAGACCTCCACGACCGTGCGCGGTGCAGGCGGTTTCGGCTCGACCGGCCTCTAGATGACCGGCGGCAGCCGGCGCTTGACGGTCGTGGACTTGATCATGGCCGTGTTCGTCTGCGCACGTTCCGCGATCCGGTCGAGTATACGGTCGAGATCGGTCATGCTGCGCAGGGCCATGCGGCAGATGAAGCAGTCGTCACCCGTCACCTTGTCAGCTTCGGTGATTTCCGGCGTCTCCTGGATCAGCTTTTCGACCACATGCAGCATACCCGGCAGCGGTCGGACACGGACAATCGCCTGCAGGGGGTAGCCGAGCGCTTCCAGTTCCACATCCGCGCCGTATCCGGTCAGCACGCCGCGCTCTTCGAGCCGTCGCAACCGCTCTGAGCAGGCCGGCGAGGAAAGCCCTGCGCGAGCAGCAAGCTCCTTGAGCGGAAGACGCGCATCTCCGGCGAGCGCTTCGACGATCTTCCGGTCGACGAGATCGAGAGCCTGAATAAAACTCACGTTCATGGGACATCCGCCTAACTTTATTCTGAATTTAAGCGCGTTCACCTCACTTCGATGAAGCAATTATGCCATCTACTTCGCTAGGCTGCAACCATCCCAAGGAGGTTGCCATGTCACCCACAATCAAAAGCGGAATCCTCGATATGACCGTCGCCATGGTGCTGTCCGGCACGATCGGCTGGTTTGTCCTGCAGTCCGGGCAATCGCCCGCAAACGTCGTCTTCCTGAGATGCCTGATCGGCGCCCCGGTTCTGGCATTACTCGCATATCGCGCCGGCGTCCTCGCCATTATTCGCGGACGCACGCTGCTTCTGGCGATGATCGGTGGCGTCGCACTCGTTCTCAACTGGCTCGCCCTCTTCTCCGCCTATCCGCTCGCTTCCATCTCGGCCGCGACGATCGTCTACAACGTTCAGCCATTCATGCTTGTCGGTCTCGGTGTGCTCTTCCTCGGCGAAAAGGTTTCCACCAACAAGCTCATCTGGCTGGGGCTCGCCTTTGCCGGGATGCTGGCGATGACCCTTTCGGGGCCGGCGACGGAAGATAACGCACAGGGCAGCTATCTGCTGGGCATCCTGCTCGCGGTCGTCGCGGCCTTCTGCTACGCCGTGGCGGCCTTTGTAACCAAGTGGCTCAAGGGCACCTCCCCCTATCTGATCGCGCTGATCCAGGTCAGCACAGGCGTGGTCCTGCTGGCGCCACTTGCCGACTGGCACAACCTGCCCACAGCACCGCAAAACTGGGCGATGGTGGCAACCCTCGGCATCGTTCACACCGGGATCATGTATGCGTTCCTCTATTCGGCGATCCAGAAGCTGCCGGTCGTGCTGACCGGCACCCTATCCTTCCTCTATCCCGTGGTGGCGGTGATCGTGGACATGTCCGCCTTCGGACATGTATTGACGCCCGTGCAGGCGCTCGGCGGCGCAGCAATCCTCTTTGCCGCTGTGGCGACCACGCTCAATCTGCCGCCGAAAGCGCTTTTCCTGCCGAAAAGAAAGGTCTCGCAACGACGATAACCTGCTATCTCCGCTACGTGATCGATCCGTACAAGGCGAAGGAGTTCGAGCACTATGCGCGGCTCTGGATACCGCTGGTCGAGCGGCTGGCGGCACGCTCCACGGCCAGTCGGATTTCGCCTACGCGGAGGAGACCCGTTTCATCCTCAGCTACGAACCGAGCTTCATGCGGCCACTGTTCTGAGCTTTCAGCGCTGGGCTTCCGTTGCCATGCGCACTGCAAGCCCGGCGAGAACGGTGCCCATCAGCCAGCGCTGAATGGTCATCCAGAAGGGTCGCCCGGCGAGAAAGAGCGCGATTGCGCCGGCGCTCACCGCAATCATGGCGTTGACGGTGACGCTTATCGTGATCTGGGTGAATCCGAGAACCACCGATTGACCAAACACGCTGCCGGCGGACGGATCGATGAACTGCGGCAGCAGCGACAGGTACAGCACCGCAACTTTCGGGTTGAGCAGGCTTGTGACGAACCCCATCGCGAACAGGCGCCGGGACGAGTCCTTCGGCAGCTCGCGGACCTGGAAGGGCGAGCGCCCGCCCGGTCGCAATGCCTGCCAAGCCAGCCAGGCGAGATAGGCGGCCCCTGCAAGCCGCAGTGCGTCATAAGCGTAAGGTACTGCGAGCACCAGTACGGTGATGCCGAGGGCAGCCGACAGCATATAGACAACGAAGCCGAGGGCCACGCCCCCGAGCGAGACCAAGCCCGCCGCGGGTCCCTGACAGATCGACCGCGACACGAGGTAAATCATGTTCGGCCCCGGAGTAAGCACCATACCGAGACAGATGAGGCCAAAGGCGAGAAGCGAGGCGGTGGACGGCATGACAGGTCTCTTCGTTGAAGGGCTGCACAAGTGGAAAGCAGACGGAAACGAGACCGGCAACAATGATCGTGTCACCATTGCAAGTTTGATGCTGATCAGTTAGCGGTGCGAACGTTCGTTCATCCGACCGGGGAGCCCATCATGACCCTCTCCACGCTGCTCGCCTACGCCGGCGCATTGTTCATCGCGGCGGCCATTCCCGGCCCCGGCATGACTGCAATTGTGGCCCGGGCGCTCGGCTCGGGCTTCCGTCCGACCTTCTTCATGGGACTGGGGCTGATCCTCGGCGATCTCTGCTACCTGACGGCGGTCGTCCTCGGCCTCTCCTACCTCGCGCAGACATTCGTGACGCCCTTCCTCGTCATCAAATATGCAGGCGCCGCCTACCTCGGCTACATCGCCTACAAGCTCTGGACGGCCGGCCTGCTGCCGCAGGAAGTCCAGGCACGCAAGGGCGGCGGCCTTGGCACTTCCTTCCTCTCCGGCCTCTTCGTCACGCTCGGAAATCCGAAGACCATGCTTTTCTACGTCGCCCTTGTGCCGACGCTGATCCCACTAGAGGCGATCGGACCGGGGGACTATGCCGCACTCGCCGGAATCACCTTCGTTGTTCTGATGGCCGTACTCATCCCCTACATCGTGCTCGCTGCTCGGGCGCGAACGCTGCTCAAGCAGCCTTCTGCGCTCAAGGTCCTGAATCGCGTGGCGGGCAGCGTTCTGGCGAGCACCGCCGCGTACATCGCTGCCCGGGCGGCCTGAAATAAATATTTGGGACCTCCGCTCGGCCAGCGCGTTTTTTCTCTCGGGATGCCTTGCCGTAGGCAAAGGGTTCTAGCCCGGTGCGGACTTTGATCCTATTGTGCGCTCACCAAAACCACCCTGAGGGAGAGCACCATGTCCGACACGAAGAAACCCGGCCGCGGCCGCGTTTACAGCTCCATTCTCGAAACCATCGGCGATACGCCGATCGTCCGGCTCGATAAGCTGGCGAAAGAAAAGGGCGTGAAGGCGAACCTGCTCGCCAAGCTCGAATTCTTCAATCCCCTCGCCTCGGTCAAGGATCGCATCGGTCTCGCCATGATCGAGTCGCTCGAACAACAGGGCAAGATCACCCCCGGCAAGACGGTGCTGGTGGAACCCACCTCGGGCAATACCGGGATTGCACTTGCCTTTGCAGCCGCCGCCAAGGGATACCGGCTAATCCTCACCATGCCGGAAACCATGTCGATCGAGCGTCGCAAAATGCTCGCGCTGCTTGGTGCCGAACTGGTGCTAACGGAAGGACCGAAGGGCATGAAGGGCGCGATCGCCAAGGCAGAGGAGCTTGTTTCCACACTGTCCGACGCCGTCATTCCGCAGCAGTTCGAAAATCCGGCCAATCCTGAAATCCACCGCAAGACGACGGCCGAGGAGGTCTGGAACGACACCGCTGGTGCCGTCGACATCTTCGTCTCCGGCATCGGTACCGGCGGCACCATCACCGGCGTCGGCCAGGTGCTGAAAGCCCGCAAGCCCTCGCTGAAAGTCGTTGCCGTGGAGCCGACGGACAGCCCGGTCCTTTCGGGCGGCAATCCCGGACCCCACAAGATCCAGGGCATCGGTGCAGGCTTCGCGCCGAAGGTCCTCGACACCACGATCTATGACGAAGTCGTCACGGTGACGAACGACGAGGCTTTCGAGAACGCACGTCTGGTCGCCCGTCTCGAGGGTGTGCCGGTCGGCATCTCCTCCGGCGCGGCGCTCGCGGCGGCAATCAAGATCGGCCAGCGCGAGGAAAACGCAGGCAAAACCATCGTCGTCGTGATCCCCTCTTTCGCGGAGCGTTATCTCTCGACCGCACTCTTCGAAGGGCTCGGAGGCTGAGGCACGCACCTTCGCGATCCGCGGTCAAGGATCATCTGCCCCTGATCCGGCCGTCCCTTTGGGCGACCGGATCTTGATTGTCTAAGCCACCGCCGACAACCGCTCGGAGGGTATGCGATAAGAAATCGCCTCGGCGACATGGATCCGGCCCAGCCGATCGGCACCATCGAGATCGGCGAGCGTGCGAGCGACTTTCAGAACACGATGATAACCGCGGGCCGAAAAGCGGAACTTCTCCGCTGCATCGCGCAGGAGCTGGAGGCCGGAGGGATCCGGCTCGGCGAGCGCCTCGATCATCGCCGTGGAACAGCGGGCATTCGTGACGACTCCCGGTATCCCGGCCGTTTCGAAACGCTCCCGCTGGCGATCCCGCGCCCGCCGGACACGTCGCGCGACGTCCGCGCTCGGCTCGGCCGCCATCGGGCGGATGAGATCAGTCGCCGCCACGGCCGGAACGTCGATGCGGATATCGATTCGATCCATCAGCGGGCCGGAAATGCGCCCCTGGTATTCGGTAAGGCAGCGCGGCCCTCTTGCGCAGTTGTGTCCGGGCTCACCCGCGAGCCCGCAGCGGCACGGGTTCATGGCCGCGATCAGCTGGAACTCGGCGGGATAGGTGACCCGATGGTTGGCGCGGGCGATCACGCACTCGGCCGTCTCAAGCGGCTGTCTCAGGGCATCAAGCACCTGCGGCGCGAATTCCGGCAACTCGTCGAGAAAAAGCACGCCCTTGTGGGCGAGTGAGGCCTCGCCGGGCTTCGCCCGCAACCCGCCGCCGACGAGCGCCGCCATCGTCGCGGAATGATGCGGCGTGCGAAACGGACGGCGGTCGGAGAGCTTGCCGCCGGACAGTTGCCCGGCGATCGAATGGATCATCGAGACTTCGAGGAGTTCGGGCGCAGAGAGCGCCGGCAGGATCGACGGCAGGCGCGAGGCCAGCATGGACTTGCCGGAACCGGGAGGGCCGACCATCAAAAGGTTGTGGCCGCCGGCCGCCGCCACTTCGAGCGCACGCTTCGCACTCTCCTGGCCGCGAATGTCGGCGAGATCCGGCAGATTGGCGGAAAGCGCACGAACTGCCGGCTCCGGCCGCGAGAGGACCTGGGTTCCCCGGAAGTGATTGGCGAGCGCAATCAGGCTGCGAGGCGCCAGAATGTCGATCTCCGCCCCGGCCCACGCCGCCTCTGGCCCGCTGTCGGCGGGGCAGATCAATCCCTTGCCGAGCGCATTGGCGCCGATCGCCGCCGGCAACGCGCCGGCAATCGGGGCAATTGTTCCATCGAGATTGAGTTCGCCGATGACTACATAATCCGAAAGCGCATCACCGGGAATGGCACCGAGCGCCGCCATAAGGCCGAGCGCAATGGGAAGATCGAAGTGCGAGCCTTCCTTCGGCAGGTCGGCCGGCGCGAGATTGACCGTGACGCGCTTCGGCGGCAAAGCGAGCCCCGAAGCATGCAAGGCCGCTTGCACCCGTTCTCGGCTCTCGGCAACCGCCTTGTCTGGCAGGCCGACGATCTGCATGCCGATCTTGCCCGGCGCGACCATCACCTGAACGTCGACTGGTACCCCTTCGATGCCCTGAAACGCAACCGTACTGACACGCGCAACCATCGCCCGCCCCCTCGATCTGCCCCCTGGCGTGGCGGGAAAATACATCTTTCACGCGCTGCCGATCGAACAGTGACACGGATTTCGGGTAATGACAAGAACATTTGCAGAACAGAAACACGCAATATTCCCGCACAGGTTTCGGCTCGGTTGTATCCGAGAACAGATGTCGTACGCCGCGGGCCGTAGCCGTGCCCGGCGGTCTCAGGCGCGCTTTCTCTCGATTGCATCCCAAAGCAGGGCGGCAATGTCCGCGCCGCCAAAGCGCTTCACTTCACGGAGGCCAGTCGGCGACGTGACGTTGATTTCCGTCATGTAATCGCCGATCACGTCGATGCCGACCAGCAGAAAGCCGCGCTCTCTCAGCGCCGGACCGATACGGGCGCAGATTACCTTCTCCCGCGCCGTCAGTTCCGTCGCCTCGGCACGCCCGCCGACATGCATGTTGGAACGGCTGTCGGTCTCGGCCGGCACGCGGTTGATTGCGCCCACCGGTTCCCCGTCGACGAGGATGATGCGCTTGTCGCCCTTGCGGACATCCGGCAGGTAAGCCTGCGCGATGAAGGGCTCCCGGAAGACCTGGTGGAACATTTCCAGCAGCGAGGAGAAGTTGCGGTCGTCGCGGGTGGTGTGGAAAACGCCGGCGCCACCGTTGCCGTAAAGCGGTTTCAGGATGATATCGCCCATTTCCTCGCGGAAGCGCGCGATCTCGTCGTTGTCGCGGGTAATCAGGGTCGGCGGCATCAAGTCGGCAAACTCGGTGACGAAGATCTTTTCCGGCGAATTGCGTACCCAGGCCGGATCGTTGACGACGAGCGTCTTGGGGTGGATGCGCTCCAGCAGATGCGTCGAGGTGATATAGGCCATGTCGAAGGGCGGATCCTGACGCAGCAGCACCACGTCCATGGTCGACAGATCGACACGCTCCGGCTCGCCGAGAGTAAAGTGATTGCCCTTTTCGTCGCGCAGTTCCATCGGCTCGACGGTGGCAATGATCTTGCCGTCGCGCATCGAAAGCCGGTCGGGCGTATAGTGGAAGAGTTTGTAGCCCCGGGCCTGCGCCTCAAGGCTCATCGCGAAGGTCGAATCCCCCGCGATTGCGATGCCGGAGACATGGTCCATCTGGACCGCGATATTGGTGATCTTCGCCATGGCCGGCCCCTCGTTGAAAGCCTCCGAGATTTAGGCCGGCTCCTTGAGAAAGGCAACGTCGAAGACCATCAATTCTCCTGAACCACGGCTCAGCCGAGAATCCGCTTTGCCGACGGCGAACGCAGCGCATTGCGGATACGGTAGAGCGTCGCCAGCGGCTCGGGGAAAGGCTTACGCAGGAAGGCGATCTTGCGAACATAATCGTCGATCCGCCAGGTCGCCCAGGTGCCGCCGCGGAAATAGGCGATGTCGCCGGCCTTCAGCACTCTTTCGCTGCCGTCTTCCGTCGTGACATGAACCTCGCCCTCCTGGATCACGACGGTCTCGTCCCAGCCGAAGTACCAGCGGAACTCGCCTGCAGTGCAATCCCAGACGGCCGTGGAGCTCGCCTCGTCCGTACTCGTCGAATGATCGCCGACACGGGCCATCGGGGCCCCCCGAATAATCCAGTCTGGATTGATCGGCGCGGGCTTCAGCACCAGCATGCCGCTATTTGCGGCTACCAGCGGCGGACGCTCTCCGAGCTGCCGTTCCTTCGGCAGCGTCGCGAGCGCACCTGCCATGCTGACGAGAAGAAGCTTCAAGGCCATGGTCTCTCCCTCAAAAATCCGGTCTCGTGAGGAAGTAGCAGACAGGGGTGAGAGCACGGTTAGCGCGATTGTTCAAATTTTCCGCAACCGCAGACTTTGGAGTTCCGGGGCAGCTGCCCCGACCGAGACCGTCGGGTCAAGCTGAAAGGACGCCGTGCCGCACGGTATTGGCGGGCACTATCGCCGGCGCGTCAACGAAAGGCGCGATCCGCCTGCCGGTATCGGCTGCGAAAAAATGCAGCCGCTCGGGAAGTACCGCCACCCGCATATCCGATGCGATTTCCGTCTCGAGAGCAAGCGAGACCGTCAACGCCTGACCGTCGACAAATCCGTGAACAAGGCGATGCGCGCCGAGCTCCTCGATGTAATCGACGGTGAACGGCAGTGATCGCGTACCTTCTGCGGCGACGACAAAGTCCTCGGCACGCACGCCGACGATCACCGGTCCTGAAGCGGCCGCAGGCTGATCGATCGCAATGTCCGTTCCGCCGATCCGCAGGCGGTCACCGTCCAGTACACCATTGAAAAGGTTCATCGCAGGCGAACCTATGAAGCTCGCCACAAAGGTGGAAGCTGGCCGATGGTAGACCTCCAACGGCGTGCCAATCTGCTCGATCCGGCCGGCGTTCAACACCACGAGGCGATCGGCAAGCGTCATTGCTTCCAACTGGTCGTGCGTCACATAGAGCGCCGTGGTTCCGAGACGCCGCTGCAGCTTGCGGATCTCGCCGCGCATGGTCACGCGCAGCTTGGCGTCGAGGTTGGAAAGGGGCTCATCGAACAGGAAGACCGCGGGCTTTCGCACGATGGCCCGGCCCATGGCGACGCGCTGGCGCTGGCCACCCGAAAGCGCCCGCGGCTTGCGCGTCAGATAGGGTTCGATCTCCAGCAGGCGGGCGGCTTCTGCCACGCGCGTCTCGATCTCGGCCTTGGGCGTCTTGCGATTCTTCAGGCCGTAGGCGAGATTGTCGTAGACCGTCATATGCGGATAGAGCGCGTAGTTCTGGAACACCATAGCGATGTCGCGGTCGGCCGGCTCGACCTTATTGACGGCGCGCCCGCCGATGCTGACCGTGCCCTCGGATATGGCCTCGAGCCCCGCCACCATACGCAGCAGCGTCGATTTTCCGCAGCCGGACGGCCCGACGAGCACGATGAATTCGCCGTCCTCGATGGCGATGTCGATGCCCTTCACGGCATGGACCCCGCCGTCATAGATCTTCGAGACCTGGTCGATGTGGATTGTCGCCATGGGGTAGCCTTTCTTACTTGTCGCTCTCGGTCAGGCCCTTGATGAACCAGCTCTGGAAGATCACCACGACGACGACCGGCGGCAGCATGGCGAGTACGGCCATGGCGAATGCCTCGTTATAGTCGGGGATCTGCGAGCCGACCCAGACCTGCAGGATCTGCTTGATGCCGCGCATCAGCGTGTAGAAGCTCTCGTCCGTGGTCATCAGCAACGGCCAGAGATACTGGTTCCAGCCATAGACGAACATGATGATGAACACCGCCGCGATCATGGTACGCGACAGCGGCACCAGAACGTCGAAGAAGAATTTGATCGGCCCCGCGCCGTCGATCCGGGCGGCCTCCAGCAGTTCGTCCGGCACCGACTTGAAGAACTGGCGGAAGAAGAAGGTGCCGGTCGCCGAGGCGAGCAGCGGCAGGATCAGGCCGGTATGGGTGTTCAGCAGGCCAAGGTCACTCATCACCTTGTAGGACGGCATGATGCGCACCTCGAGCGGCAGGAGCAGCGTGGTGAAGATCAGCCAGAAGGCGAGCGTGGCAAAGCGGAAGCGGAAATAGACGATGGCATAGGCCGCCATCATGGAGAGCACGATCTTGCCGACGGCGAAGCCTATGCCGAGGATCAGCGAATTCAGCGCCATGGTCAGGCCGGTGACCTTTCCGGTGAAGCCGCCGCCGTGGAACAGTACCTTACTGTAGGTCTCGCCAAAGTGGTCGCCAACGGTCAGCATCAGGCCCTTCGAATGAATTTCCGCCGCGCTGTGCGTGGAGGTGGTGAAGGCGATGACAAGCGGTCCCAGCATCAGGACGACGCCGGCGATCAGGATCAGGTGGTCGAAGAATTTGGTGCGATACATGGCTCGACCTCAACCGTAATGAACGCGGCGTTCGATGAATCGGAACTGGATCAGCGTCAGGACGAGCACGATTACCATCAGGATGACCGACTGGGCCGAGGAGGAGCCGAGGTCGTTGCCGCGGAAGCCGTCGAGATAGACCTTGTAGACCAGCGTGATCGGATTGTTGGCCGCCTTGTCCTTCACGATCACGTCGATGACGCCGAAGGTGTCGAACAGCGAGTAGGTCATGTTGATGATGAGCAGAAAGAATGCCGTCGGCGTCAGGAGCGGAAGGATCACCGTCCAGAAACGGCGGGTACCGGACTTGCAGTCAATCGCCGCCGCCTCACGGATGGAGGCGGGAATGCCCTGCAGGCCGGACAGGAAGAAGATGAAATTGTAGGGGATCTGGTTCCAGACGGCGACCGCCACCATGGCGAATGCCGTATCGAAGTAGTTGATGCCGACCTTCATCTCCCAGCCGAAGAGGGAGACGAACTTGACGAACGGCCCGATATGCAGGTCGAAGAACATCATCCCGATCAGACCCGCGACCGGCGGGGCGATGGCATAGACGACAATCAGCAGCGTCTTGTAGGCAGACTGGCCGCGAATGATGGCATCGGCCTTCAACGCCAGCAGCAGGCCAAGCGACAGCGTGAGGAACGTCACGATCAGGCTGTAGGCGATCGTGAAGCGCGCGATCTTCTGGTATTCCGGCGCCATGAGGGCATCGGTGTAGTTTTCGAGGCCGACGAAGCTCTCACCGAAGCCGAACGGATCCTCGATGAAAAACGAGGAACGGATTGCCTGCGCCGACGGCCAGTAGAAGAAGATCGCAATGATCGCGAACTGCGGCAGCAGGAACAGATAGGGCAGAAATCGCGAGGAAAACTGGACGCGCTTCATGAGGCAGCCTTCACGGAAAATCCCGGGAGCTTGAAGCCCCCGGGAACTCTATGCGTTGGAAGAGGAAATCAGCCGGCGGTCTTGGCGAAGCGGGCGAGCAGCTCGTCGGCTTCCTTCTTGATGGTTTCCATCGCGTCCTTCGGCGTAGTTTCGCCGGAGAAGATGCGATTGTATTCGCGTTCCATCACGGTGCGGATCTGCGGGTAGAAGCCGAGGCGGTAGCCCTTATCCCACTCGGCGCCCGGCAGGGAGAGCTGCTGGATGCCCACTTCGGCGGCCGGCTTCTCGTTGTAGTAGCCTTCCGACTTGGCGAGCTCGTAAGCTGCCTTGGTGATGGCGACGTAGCCGGTCGACTGGTGATAGAATTTCTGGATCTCGGGCGAGGTCAGGAAATGGAAGAAGGAAGCGACGCACTTGTTTTCAGCTTCCGGCTTTCCGGCCATCGCGAACAGCGAAGCACCGCCGATGAAGGTATGAACGCCTTCCGGAATGACCGACTTCCAGTAGGGCAGGAAGGTTGCCGAGAACGGCATGGTCGCGGTCTTCTGCAGGCCGCCGAACGAGCCGGACGAACCGATCCAAAGCGCAACCTTGCCTTCTTCGAAAGGCTTCTGGTTGTCGTTCCAGCCGGCGCCGTAGTAGCCGAAGAGGCCCTGATCGTACCAGGCCTTCAGCTTCTCGTACATCATGACGTGGTTCGGATCGGTGACGTTGATCGTCGTATCCGTGACGCTGTCGTAGCCGTTGTTGTTCGAGGCGAACTGCAGGTTATGGCGCGAGAAGAAGTTCTCGGTGAACTGCCAGGTGAGCTGCGACTGGACGAGCGGGGTATACCCGGCTTCCTTGAGCTTCGGCGCGATGGCTTCGAACTCTTCCCAGGTCTTCGGGGCTTCGACGCCGGCCTTCTTCAGGGCGTCGGTGTTGACGTACATGATCGGCGCCGAAGAGTTGAACGGCATGCCGACGAACTTGCCCTCGGAGTCGGCATAGAAGTAGCGCACGCCTTCGATGAAGTCGTCGCGGTTGAAATCATAGCCGGCGTCCTTGATCAGGTCTTCGGCCGGAATGACGGCACCCTTGGCGTTGATGATGGTGGCGGCGCCTGCGTCGAAGACCTGAAGGATATTCGGCTGCTCGCCGGAACGGAAAGCGGCGATGCCGGCGGACAGAGCTTCTTCATAAGAACCCTTGGAGACCGGCGTCAGCGCGCATTCGGCCTGGGCCTCGTTGAACTTCTGGGCCACCTCGTTGATGACTTCGCCGTTACGGCCGCCCATGCCATGCCACCAGGTGATGTTGGTCGCAGCAAGCGACGTGCTTGCGGTCATGGACAGGGCGAGCGCTGCCAGTGAAAGCTTCTTGAACATGGATTAAATCCTCTCCGCCGGTATTGGGGTGAGGACTGCATTATTCGGCTTCTGTGACGCCGCCTTAAAAGTTCCATGTCATTCCCATGACAATTTGGAGGATTTGCTCCAAGCAAGGCGTGATCAGAAAGCGTCTTCGAGGTGTCGCGGAATACGCGCGGGGCGGACGGCAACAATGTCATACCGGAGCGACAATTCCGCCGCGTCCGGTTGCCGCGAAAGCCAGATCGCACTCGCCGCGCGTATCCGCTTCTGGGAATGGAAGCTTACGGCGTCGACGGCACTGCGCTCCAAGCGGCGGGCCTTCACTTCCACGAAAACGGCGAGCGTGCCTTTACGCGCGATGATGTCGATCTCGCCGGCGCGGGTACGAAAGCGCAAGGCGACGATACGGTACCCCTTGAGAAGAAGGAAAAGCGCCGCGACGTACTCGGATAGGCGCCCGCGTCGTTCCGCCCTGAGCCGCCGGCCGTCGGCTTTTTTCTCCTCCGACCGGTCGTCTCTCATCTCTCGTCCTTGAGTTCGAGAATCCGCTGGTAGAGATCCTTGCGAGGTAGGCCCATCCGCCTTGCCGCCTCGGTTGCCGCCTTGCCGGCGGGAAGGTCGGCAGCGAGGCGTTTCAGGAGCGCGTCGACATCGCTTTGGGCCGGCGCCTCCGGGGGAATGGGCGGGCCGATCACCAAGACGATTTCGCCCTTCACGACCCGGTCGCCATCGTAGTAGGCCGCGAGTTCTGCGAGAGTGCCGCGCCGGAATTCCTCAAAGGTCTTGGTCAATTCGCGGCACACGCAAGCTGGACGCGCAGCACCGAGTACATCGGCGGCGGAGGCCAGCGTGTCGCCGATGCGATGCGGCGACTCGAAGAACAGCAGCGTGCCGGGAACGTCCCGCACCTCCTCCAGCCGATCCCGGCGCGCCTTGTCCTTCGCCGGCAGGAAACCCGCGAAGAAAAAGGCGTCGTTCGGCAGGCCGGAACCGACGAGAGCGGCGAGCGGTGCCGACGCACCAGGAATCGGCACCACGCGGCACCCGGCCTCGATCGCCATGCGTCCCAGTCGATAGCCGGGATCGGAGACGAGCGGCGTGCCGGCATCGGAGACCAGCGCCACGGATTTTCCTTCCATAAGAGCCGCAAGCAGTTTCGGCCCCGCCAGCTCTGCATTGTGCTCATGGTAGGCGATCGGCCGGTTGTGGATACCGTAGCGATCCAGCAGAACGCGGGTCACGCGCGTGTCTTCGCAGGCGAGCACGTCGGCTCCGGCGAGCGCCTCGAGCGCCCGCAGCGTAATGTCGCCGAGGTTTCCGATCGGCGTCGCGACGAGATAGAGCGCAGGCTCGAGCGGCCGGGCGGAGATCACGGCATCATAGAGGCGATAGGTCTTCGGGGAAGCCGCGGCGTCCTTCCGGATGTCTGTCACGATGGGCGTCCTTTCGGGGATGACAGGGCCTTTATGGTTCAGCATCGACCTTTGAACAAGATACAATGCCCATTCGCTTTGTCCGCGCGTGATGGCTCTTGCAATCGACCGCCTTTTGCTGCCATTTTGCGCGTCCACATTCTCCGGCCGACGAACAGCGCGGCGTCATATTGCGGCCATTCCAGCTTCCCCGGATGGCGACAGGTCGAAAGCGGTAAAGTCTATGCGTATCACTCTTGAACGGTCCAACCTTCTCAAATCGCTGAACCATGTCCATCGCGTGGTCGAACGTCGCAACACCATCCCGATCCTGTCTAACGTGCTCCTGCGGGCGGAAGGCGCCAGCCTCGACATGAAGGCGACCGACCTTGATCTCGAGATCACAGAGGCGACGCCCGCCATGGTCGAGCAGGCCGGAGCGACGACCGTACCGGCCCACCTTCTCTACGAAATCGTCCGCAAGCTGCCGGACGGCGCCGAGGTCCTGCTTGCAACCACGCCGGACGGCGCCTCGATGACGGTCGCCTCCGGCCGCTCCAAGTTTTCGCTGCAGTGCCTGCCGGAATCGGACTTCCCGGATCTTACCGCCGGCACCTTCACCCACGCCTTCAAGCTGAAGGCCTCCGATCTCAAGATGTTGATCGATCGCACGCAGTTTGCGATCTCGACGGAGGAGACCCGATACTACCTGAACGGCATCTTCCTCCACACGATCGAGAGTGCCGGCGCGCTGAAGCTTCGGGCCGTGGCGACTGACGGGCACCGGCTGGCTCGCGCCGATGTCGAGGCCCCGTCCGGTTCGGAGGGGATGCCGGGGATCATCATTCCTCGCAAGACGGTCGGCGAACTGCAGAAGCTGGTCGACAATCCGGATCTCGTCGTCACCATCGAAGTTTCGGACGCGAAAATCCGCTTCACCATCGGCTCCATCGTCATGACCTCAAAGCTGATCGACGGCACCTTCCCGGACTATCAGAGGGTCATTCCGACAGCGAACGACAAGGAAATGCGTGTCGATTGCCAAACCTTCGCCCAGGCAGTCGACCGCGTATCGACCATCTCCTCGGAACGGGGACGCGCCGTAAAGCTCGCGCTTTCCGACGGTCATCTAATGCTCACCGTCAACAATCCGGACTCCGGTAGCGCGACCGAAGAAGTGGCCGTCGGATACGAAAACGACTCGATGGAAATCGGCTTCAACGCCAAGTACCTGCTGGACATTACCGCGCAGCTTTCCGGTGACGATGCGATCTTCATGCTTGCGGATGCCGGCTCGCCGACGCTCATTCGCGACACGGCCGGCGATGACGCCCTCTACGTGCTGATGCCGATGCGCGTGTGACGGAACGGATCGCCTGATTCCGTTGGATTTCTGCTCCATGTGCGCCATTTAGTCTTGTTTTTGCGACAAGGCGGCGCAAGATAGCCCCAGTGCGACCGCTGCGATTTTTGCATAATCGGTCTCTAGTGAGGGTTAGGCCATGGTACGACGTCTGAAGGAACGGTTCGAAAAGAAGTTCGACGAGGAGATCCGGTTCTTCAAGGGCATGATGCAGGGGCCGAAGCTGGTCGGCGCGATCGTCCCGACCTCCTCGATCACCGCCAGAAAGATGGCGAGCGTCGCCAATCCGAACTCCGGGCTGCCTGTCCTGGAACTCGGTCCCGGTACGGGGGTCATCACCAAGGCGATCCTCGCCCGTGGCGTACCAGCGGAAAAGTTGGTCTCCGTCGAGTATTCCGAAGACTTCTACAATCACCTCAAGGAAACCTACCCGGGGGTGAACTTCATCCACGGCGATGCCTTCGATCTCGACCACACGCTCGGCGCGCTCGCGGGCCAGAAATTCGATTCCGTGGTCTCCGCCGTTCCGCTTCTGAACTTCCCTATGCAGGATCGAATCCGCCTTCTGGAATCTCTTCTCGACCGGCTGCCGCCTGGTCGCCCCGTCGTTCAGATTTCCTACGGTCCCGTCTCTCCGATCATCGCCAAACCGCAGAGCTATCACATCCAGCACTTCGACTTCATCGTCCGGAACATCCCGCCGGCGCAGCTCTGGATTTATCGCCGGGCATAGCCGGCAACGTTCGCCTTCTCCCTTGCAGATCGCCGCGTCACGTGCGACTGGACGGCGATGGAAAACTGGCCGGGAGTGAACCCTTGATCGCACGAGAACGCCTCATCGTCGGGCTCGACGTACCGACGCTGCGTGAAGCCGAAACGATCGTCGACAAGCTTTCGGACGACATCATTTTCTACAAGATCGGTTACCAGCTGGCCTTCGCCGGCGGACTGGAATTTGCCCGGGATCTCGCCGCTTCCGGCAAGAAAATCTTCCTGGACATGAAGCTGCTCGACATCGACAACACCGTCGCCTCAGGTGTCGAGAACATTGCGAAGATGGGGATGTCGATGCTGACGCTCCACGCCTATCCGAAGGCGATGCGTGCGGCGGTCGAGGCAGCCAAAGGCTCCAGCCTCTGCCTGCTCGGAGTGACCGTGCTGACGTCGATGGACGAAGGCGATCTCATCGAGGCCGGCTACGAATACGATCCGCACACGCTCGTCCTTCGCAGGGCCGAGCAGGCACGTGCAGTCGGGATGGGAGGCATTGTCTGCTCAGCCGAAGAAGCTGCGGCTGTTCGCAAGATCATCGGTCCCGACATGGCGCTGGTCACGCCGGGCATCCGGCCGGCCGGTGCCGATAAGGGTGACCAGAAGCGGGTCATGACACCCGCCGACGCGCTCAAGGCGGGTTCCAGCCATCTCGTCGTCGCCAGGCCCATCGTGAAGGCACCGGATCCGAAGGAGGCCGCACGCGCCATCCTCGCCGAAATGGCCGAGGTCCTCTGAACCTCGGCACCGTTCCTAGTGTCGTCATTTCCGCTCTGTGTTGAGCACCATGGGGGATATTGCGCCCTCGAAGCGGTTTCCGGCGAGAACGTTGTCGATCGCCCGGTCACGCGGATCGAGGCTGCTGCCGAAGGGATATCTCGGATCGACCTTGCAGTACCATTTCCCCACATCGCGGTGATTGAGCCAGATCGCGGGATAAGCAACGATGCTCGAACGGTACACGAAGCGATTGTCGATGATCTGGTTGGACCTGGGTTCCTGGTGGCGGATGGTTCCCCCTTCGCCGCAGTTGCGATAGACGAAAATGCCGCCTTTCTCGGGGTTCTTGAACTCGTTGCCCGAGATAACATTTCGCGCTGAACCGTCGACCGCGATCATTTCGCGGTCGGCCTTGACAGAGAAGCGATTGCCCGCAATGACGTTTTCAGCCGATTCCGCATCCAGGTAGATGGCGGTCTTCGCCGATTTTCCACGTATGGTCGAGTTCGTCAGCGATGACTTCGTCACCCCCGGGCCGAAATACAGGGGAATCGTGCCGACCGCCTCGATCGAAACGTTCTTCAGGTCAATGCCGGAGGGAGCGTTCCGCTGCGCATTCGCGGTGTGGTCCCGATTGAGCGACGATTTTCGTACCTCATCGGCTTCCCCGTTGGGGCCGAGACCCGTCAGGCGTATGTTTCCGATGATCTTGCAGTTCGTGATCCGGATGTTTCGCGGGACGCTCCAGCCGGAACTGCCGGGCAGCTTCTGAGATCGCACGAGAACGGTCGGCGCGCTTACGCCGTATTTCATTTTGGCACTACCGAGTGTCGCACCGCGACAATCGAGGCTGACACCCGAAGCAGCATCACCGGCGAACACCAGTTTCCTGGTAATTACGTCGTCCGGCCTCAGTTGGAGGTCGCAATTCACATTGATCCGATCATCCTTGCCTTCGGGAGCACTTCTCAGCTTTTCGTAGAAGGCCGCATCACACATCTTCGCCTGCACGTCGGTCGACCATGCCAAACTGACAATCATCGTTGCGGCTAAAATCATAATGAAAGCAGGAATGGCCGTGCGACCGGACGCTCCCAACCGAGACCATGGCTGCAATGTCGTCTCCATCTGCGGATGTGATCTGATTCGAGAACCTACGGGCTCACACCTTAGCCCGAAATGAACAAACTTGACCCCTCCCGCGAATTCACTCAAAACCGCCTGAACAGACCAGACAGGAGGACAGGATGCCCAAAGGTTATTGGATTGCCCGCGTCGATATCCGTGATCCGGAGCGCTACAAGGACTATGTCGCGGCAGCCAAACCGGCTTTCGAGAAGTACGGTGCAACCTTTCTCGCCCGCGGCGGCGCGTTCACCGAACTCGAAGGCAAGGCGCGCACCCGCAATGTGGTCATCGAGTTCCCGTCCCATCAGGCCGCCGTCGACTGCTACAATTCGCCGGAGTACCAGATCGCCGCAAAGATCCGCCAGGAAGTGGCGGACGCCGAAATGGTCGTCGTCGAGGGCGTCTGAAACGCCCGTATGCGTAGCGTCTCTGCGGCGCGATGGCACTTCACGTCGCAGAACGATTCGTCTAATAGACAGCTTGAAGCCAAACTGCCCAATTCTCTTCGAGGGAGCCTGCCAATGACCCTGTCCAATCTTCCGCCGCTCGTGACCGTGTTTGGTGGATCGGGCTTTGTCGGCCGGCACGTCGTGCGCGCGCTCGCCCGCCGCGGATACCGCATCCGCGTCGCGGTCCGCCGGCCGGATCTTGCAGGCTTCCTGCTACCGCTCGGCAATGTCGGCCAAATCTCGCTCGTCCAGGCGAACCTGCGCTACCGGGCATCGATCGATAAAGCGGTCGAGGGCGCCGACCATGTCGTCAACTGCGTCGGCATCCTGTTCGAGAGCGGGCGCAACCGCTTCGACGCCGTTCAGGACTTCGGCGCCCGCGCCGTAGCGGAAGCTGCCAGGACTGCGGGCGCAAGCCTCACCCATATTTCGGCGATCGGCGCCGACGTGAATTCCGAATCGCAGTATGCGGTTACAAAGGGCAAGGCGGAGGCTGCGATCCTCTCGATCAAGCCGGATGCCGTCATCATGCGCCCGTCGATCGTCTTCGGCCCCGAAGACAGCTTCTTCAACAAGTTCGCCGCCATGGCCCGCAAGGCGCCGTTCCTGCCGCTGATCGGTGGCGGCAAGACCAGGTTCCAGCCGGTGCACGTCGGCGATGTGGCAGAAGCGGTCGCCCGCTCCGTGGACGGCAGGCTCGCCCGCGGCAAGATTTACGAGCTCGGCGGGCGCGAGACCCTCACTTTCCGCGAATGCATGGAGGTCATGCTGGCGGCGGTCGAGCGGCGACGTGGCTTCCTGAGCCTGCCGTTCGGCGTTGCTTCCTTCATCGCTGGCATTCTCTCGCTCGTGCCGTTCATCAAGCCGCCGCTCACCGGTGACCAGGTGAAGCTTCTGAAGAAGGACACCGTCGTTTCCGACGCCGCAAAGGCCGAGGGCCGTACGCTCGAAGCGATGGGAATTACCCCGGTTACACTGGAATCGATCCTTCCCTCTTACCTCGTGCAGTACCGCCCGCACGGGCAGTTCACGGGGGCCGGCAAGGAGGCGTGACGCCGTCTCCGCGACGTGTCCGCTGCCTCTGCGTTGCACAAATGACGCAGTGGCAAATTACCTTTGTTAACCGACGGTTCAGCAAGATCTTCTATTGAAGAAACGGCTGGCAATGCGTAGATCGTCCACCGCGTTCGGGCGCTTCGCTATTGCGTTGACGGGACGCAGACCATCATTCCGAGAGGCAGATTTATGGGTAAGTCTATCGCACTCTTTTTTGCGTGTGCGGCACTGGTCATCATGGCAGGCTCGTTCATGGCGCCCTCGACGGGCGTAGCGGGCAAATCGAACTGCGCACCGGCCTACGGCGTCGACCCCTGCAGCACGGCGTCGATCCCGACTACCCGCTGATCTGCGTCGAAATCTTTGGGGCGCCCCGCAGGGCGCCCGGTCTCGGCCTCAGAATCCGAGAGCCAGCGCTGCCAGGCCCAGGCCGCCGATGGCAATGCGCCACCAGGCGAAAAACGCATAGCCGCGCTTCGAAACATAGTTGAGCAGGCTTTTGACCACCAGCAAGGCAGAGATGAAGGCCGCGACGAAGCCGATCGCGATGAGCGCGGTGTCATCGAAATTGAGCGCGTTGCGGTTCTTGTAGAGGTCGAGCGTGAAGGCGCCGACCATGGTCGGCATGGCGAGAAAGAAGGAAAACTCCGCCGCTGACCGCTTGTCTGCGCCGAGCAGCAGCGCGCCGACGATCGTCGCGCCCGAGCGGGAGACACCCGGGATCATCGCTACGCACTGGCAAAGGCCGATCTTGAAGGCGAGCGGCAGGGAATACTGCATCGCGTCGGTGTATCGAGGTGTGAGTGGCTGACGATCAATCCAGAGCAGCACGAGACCGCCGAGGATGAGCACAGTGCACATCAGCGCCGGCGTTTCGAAGAGAACCGATTTGATGAAATCGTGAGCCAGCGCTCCGATGACCGCCGCCGGCAAGAAGGCAATCAAAATAGACAAGACGAAATGACGGCTGCGGGCGCTGGACGGCAGCGTCACCGCGATGCCGACGAGCTTCTGTGCATAAACGCTGAGGATCGCCAGGATGGCGCCGAGCTGGATCAGTACCGCAAAGGTGTTGCCGGGCGAACGGAAGCCGAGAAAGTGCCCGGCGAGGAGCACGTGAGCGGTGGAGGAAACGGGGATGAATTCCGTCAGCCCCTCGACGAGGCCGAGAAGGAGCGCGCTGACGATCGATTGGTCTTCCATGAAAAGTCCTTGTGGTGCCGCTGGCGGAAGGGTTGATTCGCTTGTATTGAGGGGGCCGAGAACCTATAGCTTGGGGACCGTGGCTATGGCCAGCCGTGCGAGGCGGGGCAAGAAGCGTCCAGTCGCCGTGGCGTCTCAGCAGTAGAGAATGCGGACAAAAATGCCAACATTGTATCATCATCCCATGTCGACCGCGTCCCGGTTCATCCGGCTGGTCCTTTCGGAATACGGCTTTCCAGCCGACCTGGTGGAAGAGCAGACCTGGGAAAAACGCAGAGAATTCCTGGCGCTCAATCCGGCGGGGACGCTACCGGTCTATGTTGACGACAATATGCGCGCGCTTTGCGGGCCGGCGGTGATCTCCGAATTCCTGGACGAAACCCATGGTGTGCTGAAGCGCGACCGGCGGCTTTTGGCCGAGGACCCGTTCCAGAGAGCCGAGATCCGCCGTCTCACCGAATGGTTCCTGCAGAAGATGGAGCAAGACGTCACCCGGCCTCTGGTGCGGGAGCGCGTTCACAAGCTGCAGATCCCGAACGGGCTCGGCGGCGGAGCACCTGACAGCAAGGTACTGCGCACGGCACGCAACAACATCCGGCAGCATATGAAATACCTGGCCTGGCTCTCGGGCTCGCGCCCCTGGCTGGCGGGGGACCGATTGAGCTATGCCGATCTTGCCGCGGCCGCGGCAGTCTCCGTTCTCGACTACCTCGGCGAGATCGACTGGTCGGAGGCACCTGTCGTGAAGGAGTGGTATCAGCGGCTCAAGTCCCGCCCGTCCTTCCGCCCGCTGCTCGCCGAGCGCGTGCGCGGGCTGACGCCGGTGTCGCACTACGCTGATCTGGATTTCTGACGAGGAGCGGCCATGTCCGCGGACGGAGCCCCGGAGAGACCGACGGACGACAAGGCCGCGCGCCTGCGTCATCGCCTGACCGCCTTCATCCGTGAAGAGGCCACTGCGCAGGGCTTCGAACTCTGCCGCGTTACGCGACCAGACGGCATTCCGGAAGCCCCGGCGCGCCTCGCCGCCTATATCGAGGCCGGCCATCACGGCACCATGGGGTGGATGGAGGAGACGCGCGAACGTCGCGCCGACCCGAAAGTGCTCTGGAGCGACGTTCGTTCGATCGTCATGTTCGGCATGAATTATGGTCCTGACGAAGACCCGCGCAGCGTTCTCGAGAAGAAGGACAGGGCGGCGATCTCCGTCTATGCCCGCAACCGCGACTATCACGACCTTATGAAAGGCCGCCTCAAGGAGATCGCCGGCCGCTTTGCCGCTCGTGCGGGTGCGGACGTGAAGGTCTTCGTCGACACGGCGCCGGTCATGGAGAAGCCGCTGGCCGCCGCCGCGGGGCTCGGCTGGCAGGGCAAACACACCAATCTGGTGAGCCGCGAATACGGCTCCTGGCTCTTCCTTGGAAGCCTCTTCACGACGGCCGAGCTCGACGTTGACCCACCAGAAACCGACCACTGCGGCTCCTGCCACGCCTGCCTCGACGCCTGTCCGACCGCCGCCTTTCCCGCGCCGTACCGGATCGATGCCCGACGTTGCATCTCCTATCTTACGATCGAACACAAAGGGTTGATCGATCGAGCATTGCGGCCGGCTTTCGGCAACCGCGTCTACGGTTGCGACGACTGTCTGGCCGCCTGCCCGTGGAACAAGTTTGCCGAGACCGCGCGTGAGATGAAGCTGAAAGCGCGCGACGACCTCAGAGAGCCGGAAATCGCACACTTGCTGTCACTGGACGACGCAGCCTTCCGAAGCCTTTTCAGCGGATCACCGGTGAAAAGGATCGGGCGGAACCGTTTCATCCGCAACCTCCTGATCGCCGCCGGCAATTCCGCGCATCCCGAACTTGCGGTGCCGTGCCGCCGACTGCTTGATGACGATGCGCCGGAGGTTCGCGGGATGGCTGTCTGGGCGTTGTCACGACTGACCGACGAGGACACCTTCGAGACCTTGCGGATCAGTCGCCGGCCGCTTGAGCAGGATCCGGACGTGCAGGCCGAATGGGATCTCGGGAGATGATGCGATGCGGATGATGATCTTTGGCGCCGGCTACTCCGGAAAGGCGATCGGCGCGCTTGCCGCCAGCCAGGGGCACCGCGTTGCCGGCACCACACGCAGCATCGAAAGGAAAGGGACGCTCGAGGCGTCGGGAATCGAACCCTTCCAGTTCGACGGAACATCGTTTTCCGGAGAACTCATCGAGGCCATGTGGAGTGTCACCCACCTCGTCCAGTCGATCGCTCCCGGTGAGAACGGTGACCCCCTACTTCCGCTGCTCGGTAACGAGGTGCGCACGCATCTCCCTCGGCTCGAATGGATCGGCTACCTGTCGACGGTCGGCGTCTACGGTGACCACGGTGGAGCCTGGGTCGACGAAAGGACGCCATGCCGCCCCGTGTCGCAGCGTTCCGCCGAACGTCTGCAGGCGGAGGAAGCCTGGCGGTCGCTCGCTGCCGCAAGCGGCGTACCGTTGGCGATCCTGCGACTTTCGGGCATTTACGGGCCCGGCAGAAATCCCTTCGTCAATCTCACCCGCGGCAATGCCCGAAGACTCGTCAAGAAGGATCAAGTCTTCAACCGTATCCGTGTCGAAGACATCGCCTCCGCCGCATTGTTCCTCGCCGAAAAGCGCACGGCCGGCACGTTCAACGTCACGGACAACGAGCCCTGCCCGCCGCAGGACGTAGTTACCGAAGCGGCTCGCCTGATGGCGATCGAACCGCCGGCGGAGCAGGATTTCGAGACCGCCGAACTCACACCGATGGCCCGTTCTTTCTACGGTGAGAACAAGCGCGTTTCGAATGCAAAAATCACTGGGCTGGGATTTCGTTTCCGCTATCCGGATTACCGGGTATCGCTGGCGGAACTTTGGTCCAGCGCCCGCTGGAATAACAATTAGAAGGCCTCTCCGGCGTTTCCACCCGTGGCCGCCCTCTAGGCCCGCCGTCTCGTTCCGCCCCGGAATCTCCACATTTCGGGCAAGAAATGGGGCATTCCGCAAAATTTTTCTAAAATTTTTTTTGTGAACGCGATGACGCCTCCTCGCTCCGGAACCTTGTTCTAATTTTCCGCTGTTTTTGAACGCTTTTTCTCTTTTTTCTTCGTTCTCTTCAGAATTTGTTTACCAAAGTCGGAATCACGAATGTTACAACATGTAACACTTCGTGAGCTCATTGAGGCACGTTTTTGCCACTTTTTGCTACGCCTTAGCGTTCCCGCGCAAATTAAAGCTACAACGAACGACTAGGGAAATCGAACTTGAAGAATATCCGGCGCTCTATTGCGACCGTTGCAGCTATAGCTGTATTCGGTGCTTTCGCCCCCGCGCAGGCTTCTGCAAAATCGTCCTGCGGTGGCGCTTCATGGTATGCCCTTCACTCGCGCACTGCTTCGGGTGAACGGATGAATCCTTCTCTCCTCACCGCGGCCCACAAGTCGTTCCGGTTCGGTACCAAGCTCAAGGTGACCAACGCGAGAAACGGTCGGAGCGTCGTGGTGCGGATCAACGACCGCGGACCCTTCATCCGGGGTCGCGTGCTGGACCTCTCAAAGGCAGCCGCACAGAACATCGGCATGGTTCAGACCGGCCACGCCAAGGTCTGCTACGAGGTCATCGGCTGACGAAAGAGCATCCTCGGCGTCCGTTCCGGCCCTCAATGGGCACGGGCGCTTGCTCTCGGCGTCTTTCGCCGCTACCACCCAGTCTTCTGTTGCAGGAGACATGACATGCGTTTGGGCGGCCGCCTTGCCGGCGCGATCGAAATTCTGGCCGATATCGAGACCCGTCGTCGACCGGTCGCGGACGCGCTGAAGGACTGGGGACTGTCGCATCGCTTCGCCGGTTCGGGTGACCGCGCGGCGATCGGCAACGTCGTCTATGACGCACTGCGCATGAAACTCTCCCATGCTTGGCTGATGGACGACGACAGTGCGGCAGCGCTCGGCTACGCGGTACTCCTGCGTCAATGGGGCTTTACACCCGACAGCCTTGCGCACGAACTCGACGGCGACAGCTTCGCCCCGGCCGCGCTCGGTTCAGGGCAGCTTTCCGCTTTTGCATCACGCCGGATCGAGGAGGCTCCGCTCCATGTGCAGGGGGACATCCCGGAATGGGTACAACCGTCCCTGGAGACGGCATTCGGCGACGACTGGCTCGACGAGGCCAAGGCACTCGCGAAGCGCCCCACGCTCGATCTGCGCGCCAATACCCTCAAGGCCTCGCGTGACAAGGTGCTGAAAGCGCTCGATCGCGCCGGCGCCCAAGTCGCCCAGATCGCCCGCAACGGCATCCGCATTCCTGCAGGCGAAGGTCCCTCGCGGCTCCCCAACGTCACGGCCGAGCTTTCCTTCCAGAAGGGCTGGTTCGAAGTTCAGGACGAGGGGTCGCAGATCGTCGCCGATCTCGTCGATCCTCGCGAAGGCGAGCAGGTTCTCGATTTCTGCGCCGGCGGCGGCGGCAAGACGCTCGCCATGGCCGCGGCGATGCATAACAAGGGTCAGGTCCACGCCTATGACGCCGACCGCAAGCGGCTCGCGCCGATCATCGAACGGCTGAAACGCGCCGGCACGCACAATGTCCAGGTCCACGATTCCATCTCCGCGATCGCTACTCTGGCCGGCCGCTTCGATCGCGTTCTCGTAGATGCACCTTGCACCGGAACCGGCACGTGGCGGCGGCGTCCGGACACCAAATGGCGGCTTACGCCGCGCAATCTCCAGGAGCGTGTCGAACAGCAGAAAGAAGCACTCGCAGAAGCGTCGGCTTACGTGAAGCCCGGCGGAGAATTGCTCTACGTCACATGCTCCCTGCTTCCCGAAGAAAACGACGATCAAGTCCGAGGCTTCTGCGAAGCCCATCCGGAATTCGAGATCGCCTCGGGTTTCTCTGCCTGGGACCGGCTTTTTGCTTCCTCCAACGCGCGTCCGCGCAGCCGTGACGGCCTCACGCTGACCCTCAGCCCTGCCGCCACAGACACGGACGGCTTCTTCTTCTGTCGTATGCGCCGCCGCGGGTGACTGCAGCGCGTTGCTATGCGCCCGGCGCTCTAACAAAGTGTCGAGAATTTATTCTAGACTATTTGACACAAGTTTAATTTTGCTCCAAGACGGTCGGGCCCAATTCACCCACAGGCGCCCAATCCGCCTCAGGAGAACTTTATGACCCGGAAATCCATTTTTAGTGCCACCGTGGCATTGGTGGTCGCGTCGGCGGCCATGATCGCCGCACCCGCCCGTGCCGCACCCGACGCGGCGCAGGTGCTGAAACATTACGCTGCCCTCGCGCAGGCGAAGTACGAGGATTCCCTGTCGACGGCCGAAGCCCTCGACGCTGCAATCGACGCCTTGATCACCAGTCCCAGCGACGAGACGTTGAAAGCCGCGCGCGCAGCCTGGATCAAGGCTCGCGTCCCCTACCAGCAGTCGGAGGTCTATCGTTTCGGCAATCCGATCGTCGACGCCTGGGAGGGCAAGGTGAACGCCTGGCCTCTCGACGAGGGCCTGATCGATTATGTCGACGCGGCCTACGGCACCGAGAGCGACGAGAATGCGCTCTATGTGGCAAACGTCATAGCCAGCCCGCAGATCAAGATCGGCGGCAAGGAGGTGGATGCGTCGAAGATCACGCCCGAATTCCTCGCGGAGACGCTGCATGAGGCCGGAGATATCGAAGCCAATGTCGCCACTGGCTATCACGCGATCGAGTTTCTCCTCTGGGGGCAGGACCTCAACGGCACCGGTCCCGGCGCCGGCAACCGACCCTACACCGATTACGACCCCGAGAACTGCACCAACGGCAACTGCGACCGTCGGGCCGCGTATCTCAAGGCGGCGTCCACATTGCTCATCTCGGACCTGAAGGAGATGGTCGCGGCCTGGCAGCCGGAGGGTGAAGCGACGAAGGAGGTGGAAAAGGACCCGAAGGCAGGGATCGCCACGATCCTCACCGGCATGGGCTCGCTTTCCTATGGCGAACTCGCAGGGGAGCGCATGAAGCTCGGCGTGCTGCTGCATGATCCCGAGGAGGAGCACGATTGCTTCTCCGACAACACCCACAACTCGCATCTGAACGACGCCATCGGCGTCGCATCCGCCTATACCGGCGAATACACCCGCGTCGACGGCACGAGGATGACTGGCCCGTCACTGTCGGAGCTAGTCGCAGCTAAGGATGCAGTCCTCGATGCAGAGATGAAGGCGAAGCTCACAAAGACACTGGACGCGATGAACGCGATGGCCAAGCGCGCCGAAACCGTCGAGGCCTACGATCAGATGATCGGCGAGGGTAATGTGGAAGGCAACGCCACCGTCCAGGCCGCGATCGACGGCCTGATCGACCAGACCAAGACCATCGAGCGCATCATTGCCTCGCAGGATCTCGGCACCGTCGAACTGGAGGGCTCGGACAGCCTCGACAATCCTGAAGCTGTGTTCCAATAAGACGAGAGAGCGGGCTGCCGGGCCTTCCGGCAGCCCGACCCGCATATGCAAGCGCCCTGCATCTCACCCCTGCCACCCCGGTACCGGCTGGCCTTTCTCACGGCCGCCTCTCTTCTGTTCGCTCCGCTCGTTGGTGCTACAGAGGCGAAGCGCAATGATCTGTCCGCGGAAGACATCGCCCGCGTCGAGGATGTCACGCGGCCAACCAATGACTTTTCCAGGCCGGAACAATACGAGGCCATGCCGGGCGGAGCGACAACATCGCGCAAGCCCATCGACACCGATGCGTTCTCCCACGCCTCAGCCAATCTCGGCTTTTCGGAAGAAGAGAATTTCAAGCTCGGCAACGCGCTGTTTGAAAAACTCTGGGTTTCCTCCCCCTCCTCCACCCAGGCCTCCGACGGCCTCGGCCCGCTGTTCAACGCACGCTCCTGCCAAAGCTGTCACTTGAACAATGGTCGCGGAAGGCCCCCCGAGAGTCACGAGAGCAGCAGTTCATCGATGATCCTGAGGCTCGCTCGCCCTGCCCACTCCGACAAAGAACGACAGGCGCTCGCGGAACTGAAGGTCGCGAGCTTTGCAGACGACACATATGGCAGTCAGCTTCAGGACATGGCCGTCCCCGGTCTTGCTGCCGAGGGTCGGGTGACGATTGCCTACACCGAGGAGCGGGTGACGCTCGCGGGTGGTGAAACGATCATGCTGCGCAAGCCGCAATACAGCGTCACAGACCTCGGCTACGGGCCTCTCGGCAGCGACACGACGCTCTCGCCGCGCGCCGCCAGCCCGATGATCGGCATGGGTCTCATAGAGGCGATCGCCGATGTGGACATTCTGACCCGCGCGGACCCACAGGACACCAACGGTGATGGCATCTCCGGTCGGGCGGCTCGCGCCCCCGACCACAGAACAGGGGAGCTGAAGCTCGGGCGCTTCGGCTGGAAGGCACAGAATGCCTCCGTGCGCGACCAGAGCTCCAGCGCCTTTGTCGGTGATCTCGGCATTTCGACGCCGGACGCTCCCCGCCATTGGGGTGACTGCACGAGCGCGCAAGCGCAATGTCGGGATGTGCCGAACGGCGTACAGATGCGGCTCGGCGACACGGAAGCCCCCGACCCGGTGCTCGACCTGGTAACCTTCTATTCGGAAAATCTCGCCGTACCCACCCGCCGTGACGTCGACAGCCGGGACGTCCTGAGGGGAAAGGCCTTGTTTTACGGCATCGGCTGCATCGCCTGCCACACGCCGAAATACGTGACGCGTCGCGATGCCGTCAACAAGGCCCAAGCCTTCCAACTGATCTGGCCCTATTCGGATTTCCTATTGCACGACATGGGTGAAGGACTTGCCGACGGCCAGCAGGTGGGAGACGACTCCGGCCGGGAATGGCGCACCCCGCCGCTCTGGGGCGTCGGGTTGACGGACGAGGTCAACGGGCACACCTTCTTTCTCCATGACGGCCGCGCGCGCAACCTCACCGAGGCCATTCTCTGGCACGGCGGAGAAGCGGAGCGGGCACGCAATGCATTCGCCTCGGCGGCGCCGGAAGCGCGCCGACATCTGATCAGATTTCTGGAGTCGCTGTGATAAAGTCGCTCGTCCGTTCGATAGCCATCCTCCTTGTCATCAGTCTTCCGGCGACCGCGCAGGAGACCTCCACGCCGACACTGCAGAGGGATGCAATATCCGGCGTGTTGGAAAAGGCTGTCGACCGTTTCATCCGTCCGGGATACCGGGACTTCCGGAACAGGGCAGGAGACTTCGAAGAGGCGATGCAGGCGCTTTGCGCCATGCCTTCGCAGGAGCAGTTGGCCGCCGCCCGGGGCGCCTTCGTCAAGACCGTCGAGGCCTGGTCAAAAATCGAGATCGTCCGTATCGGGCCGGCGATCGAGGCCAACCGTTTCGAGCGCGTTCTGTTCTACCCCGATCGCAAGAGCACCGGCCTGAAGCAGGTGCAGGCGTTGCTTGCCAAGCCGGATGAGAGCGCCACGAGGGCCGAGACGCTCAGGGAGAAGAGCGTTGCCATGCAGGGTCTCGGAGCCGCGGAATTCGTGCTCTACGGCACCGGTTCCAACACCCTGTTGCAGGAGGCGGGTGGCTTCCGTTGCCGCTACGGCGCGACGATCGCGGGGAATCTCGAGCATCTCGGAAGCGAACTTGCCGCAGAATGGGACGAGCCGAGCGGCGTTCAGGACGGCTGGAAGCATCCGGGCGCCGACAACCCCTACTTCCGGGACGATCGCGAGGCGATGACCGCCCTGCTCGGCATTCTCGTCCATGGCGCCGAGGCCGTCCGCGACCAGCGCATCGAGACGTTCTACAAGGGGGAGGATGCCAAGACATCGCCACGGCAGGCGATCTTCTGGCGCTCCGGCCTCACCTTCGCGTCCATCCGCGGCAATTTCGAAGGCATGCGCGCGCTGATAGACCAGTCGGACATGCAGGAACTGCTGGATCCAGGCTCCCGCTCGATCGTTACCTCTATTGATTTCGTGCTTAAATCACTGATCCGCACTGCCGGCGCCGTCAGCCCCGATGTCGAGACGGCGGTCGCGTCGCCGGAAGAACGCGCCCGGCTCGACTTCCTGCTGCTGAACAGCAAGGACCTGATCCTGCGGCTCAACGACGATTTCGGCGGAGCACTCGGCCTCGGCGCCGGCTTCTCCTTCTCGGACGGAGACTGACCGTGAGGAGAAGCGTGCTCATCGACCGACGCGGCTTCGTCAAGGCGGCTGGCGCTGCCTTCCTGGCAAGCTTGTCCTTCGAAGCCGCCTTCGCGCTCGGGCGCACCGCCGCCGTCTTTGCCTCCGGTTTTCGTGCACCCAGTGGCACCTACGGTCTGGCGCTCCTCAGCGAAGAAGGCGAGATCATTACGCAGGTGGATCTTCCCGGGAGGATGCATGGACTGACCTCTTGCACGGCAACCGGCAAGGTGGTCGCCTTTGCGCGCAGACCCGGAACCTTTGCCATTGCCGTCGACCCCGGCGCCGGCTCGGAACCGACAGTCTTCGCCTGTGGCGAGAACCGGCACTTTTTCGGTCATGGCGGTTTCTCGCCGGACGGACGCCTCCTCTATGCCTGCGAGAACGATTTCGACAATAACCGCGGCGTCATCGGCATTTATGACGCCGCGAGCGGCTTTTCCCGTCTAGGCGAAGTTCCGGCCCATGGTGTCGGAACACACGACATGACCGTGAGCGACGACGGAAGGCTGCTGATCATCGCCAATGGCGGCATCGAGACCCATCCCGATTTCGGACGAACCAAGCTCAATCTCGATCATATGGAACCGAGCCTCGTCATCAGCGACGCGAGAACCGGAGCGCTCGTCGAGAAGCATGTGCTGCCGGAAAACCTTCGGCGGCTTTCGACCCGTCATCTCGCACTCGCCGAACGCGGCCGCATCTGGTTCGCCTGCCAGTACGAAGGCCCGCGCAACGGCCTGCCACCACTCGTGGGCTATTTCGGCCACGGAGAGGAACTTCGATTTGTCGGCCTGCCTGAGGAGACGACAGACGGGCTTGCGAACTATGTCGGTGCAATCGCCGTCGACCGTCGCAGTGGTCTCGTCGGCATCACCTCACCCAAAGCTGGGCTTGCGGTTACCCTCGACGGAACCAGCGGCGCGGTGGTGAAGCAGACACGAATTGCGAATGCGGCGGGCATCGCGCCCGGCGTGAAGGGATTCGCCGTATCCTCCTATGACGGGCGTTTCGGAAGAACACAGAGCGCCGTCGCCTGGGACCAACATGTCGGCCGCCTCGGCACGCTCTGATCTTGGAAGACGCCGATTACGCCCTACATCTCATTCACCATGCGCGCGCTTCTGACCCACCTCGCCTTCATCGTCGTCACACTGTGTTTCGGTCTGCTCTCCGGTCTCGCCAACCTTCCGGACGAGTGGTACCAGTCTCTCGACAAGCCGCCGTTCAACCCGCCGGCCTACGTGTTCGGGCCGGTCTGGACCACGCTTTACGTACTGATCGCGATCGCCGGCGCCCGCATCTGGCTGAAGGCGCCGGCTTCCGCGGCAATGCAGATCTGGTTCGGCCAGATGATTTTCAACCTTCTCTGGTCCCCCTCGTTCTTCGGCCTGCAGAGCCCGGCACTCGGCCTCGTCGTCATCCTGCCGCTTCTCTGTCTGATCGTCGCCTTCATCGCCAAGGCCTGGGACATCGATCGCCCTTCGGGCCTGCTTTTCATTCCCTATGCGGCCTGGGTCGGCTTTGCCTCGCTCCTCAATCTCTCGCTCTTCGTGCTTAACTGATTTTCTCGACGGGAGCGGCTTGCCTGCCTCCCTAGAGCGTGCCAATTTCGCGCCTCTCGAGGGGAATGACGACAGATGAGTGACATAGACAGCGAGGACGTGCACGAACGCATACGGCAAAGCTTCGCGCGCCAGGGCGCAATGGAGACGCTCGGTGCCGAACTCACCCGCATCTCGCAGGGCGTCGTCGAGATCGAACTGCCCTTCGACGTCAAGCTCACGCAGCAACACGGCATCCTCCATGCCGGCGTCATCTCGGCGGCTCTCGACAGCGCCTGCAGCTACGCCGCCTATACCGTCGTTGCACCGGATGCCTCACTCCTCACGATCGAGTTCAAGGTCAACCTGCTGTCGCCGGGCCGCGGTGACCGGTTCCTGTTCCGTGGCGAAATCACCAAGCCCGGCAGTACGATCATTGTTGCGGACGGTCGCGGCTATGCCGTCGGCGACGGTCCGGCCAAGCTGATCGCCTCCATGACGAGCACGCTGATGGTCGTGCGCGGACGGGAGGGGATCACCGGGTGACGTTCGAGCTGAAATCCGTCGGCGGCAAGTCGGTCCTTTTCGTCATGGCCGCAGAGGCGGAATATGGTCCTTTCCTGCGCTCGCGCTTCGCCCCGCTGATGACTGGCGTCGGTCCGGTCGAAGCGACACTTGCTCTTACCCGAGCCGTCTCCGCCCTGGAGGCGGCAAAGACGCTTCCGGACCTCGTCGTCTCGCTCGGCTCCGCCGGTTCGAATACCCTCGAACAGACCGGGATTTATCAGGTCGGATCGGTGTCCTATCGCGACATGGACGCCTCGCCGCTGGGCTTCGAGAAGGGCCGCACGCCATTTCTCGATCTTCCCGCCGTCGTCGATCTACCTTTGCGCATTCCCGGCATACCGACAGCCAGCCTCTCGACAGGCGCCAACATCGTTTCCGGCGAAGCCTATCACGCAATCGCGGCCGACATGGTCGACATGGAGACCTTTGCGGTTTTTCGGGTGTGCAGCACGTTCGGCCTGCCACTGATCGGCCTTCGAGGCATCTCAGACGGGAAGGATGAGCTTCGCCACGTCGGCGACTGGACGGAATACCTCCATGTCATCGACCAGAAGCTCGCCGGCAGTGTCGATGCGCTGTTTGCGGCACTAGAGGACGGCCTCTTCTGGTTCTGAAGCCCGGCGCGGTGCACCGCGAAATTTTCCGGTTCTGCGGCAAATCAGCAATTGCCAGAACAGGCGGTTTTCATTAAAGGCTCGACATGACCCAGACAGCTCATCCCGACAGCGTTCTCATCATCGATTTCGGCAGCCAGGTGACGCAGCTCATCGCCCGGCGCGTCCGCGAGGCGGGCGTCTATTGCGAGATCGTTCCGTTCCAATCTGCAGACGAAGGCTTTGCGCGGCTGAAGCCGAAGGCGGTGATCCTCTCCGGGAGCCCGGCCTCGACGCTCGAAGAGGGAAGCCCCCGCGCACCGCAGGTCATCTTCGACAGCGGCGTTCCGATCTTCGGCATCTGCTACGGGCAGCAGACGATCTGCATGCAGCTCGGCGGCAAGGTCGAGGGTGGACATCATCGGGAATTCGGCCGCGCCTTCCTCGACATCGAGAAGGACTGTGCACTGTTCGACGGCCTCTGGCCCACCGGCTCCCGCCATCAGGTCTGGATGTCCCACGGCGACCGGGTAACCGCGTTGCCCCCCGGCTTTGAGGTTGTCGCGACTTCGGCCAACGCGCCCTTCGCCTTCATCGCGGACGAGAAGCGCAAGTATTACGCCGTGCAGTTCCATCCGGAAGTCGTGCACACGCCCGACGGTGCCAAGCTGATCGCCAACTTCATCCACAACGTTGCCGGCATCCAGGGCGACTGGACGATGTCGGCCTATCGCGCCAAGGCCGTGCAGGCGATCCGCGACCAGGTCGGCGACAAGCGCGTCATCTGCGCCCTTTCGGGCGGCGTCGACAGCTCGGTTGCCGCCCTGCTGATCCACGAAGCCGTCGGCGACCAACTCACCTGCATCCTGGTCGACCACGGGCTGATGCGCAAGAACGAGGCGGCTGACGTGGTTGCCATGTTCAAGGAACACTACAACCTGCACCTCATTCACGTCGATGCGGTCGACCGTTTCGTCGGCGAGCTCGAGGGTGTCAGCGACCCGGAGACCAAGCGCAAGATCATCGGACGGCTGTTCATCGAAACCTTCGAGGAAGAGGCCAAGAAGCTCGGCGGCGCCGACTTCCTCGGCCAGGGCACGCTCTATCCCGATGTGATCGAGAGCGTCTCCTTCACCGGCGGCCCCTCGGTGACGATCAAGTCGCACCACAATGTCGGCGGCCTGCCGGAGCGGATGAAGATGCGGCTGGTGGAACCGCTGCGCGAACTCTTCAAGGACGAGGTCCGCGTGCTCGGCAAGGAGCTTGGCCTGCCCGATTCCTTCATCGGCCGTCATCCTTTCCCGGGTCCGGGCCTCGCCATCCGTTGTCCCGGCGGCGTCACGCGCGAGAAGCTCGACATCCTGCGCGAAGCCGATGCGATCTATCTCGACGAAATCCGCAAGGCCGGGCTCTATGATGCCATCTGGCAGGCCTTCGCCGTGCTGCTGCCGGTGCAGACCGTCGGCGTCATGGGCGATGGCCGCACCTACGAGTTCGTCTGCGCGCTCCGTGCCGTTACCTCGGTCGACGGCATGACAGCCGACTTTTACCACTACGACATGGAATTCCTCGGCCGTGCGGCAACACGCATCATCAACGAGGTCCGCGGCATCAACCGCGTGGTCTATGACGTGACCTCGAAGCCGCCGGGCACGATCGAGTGGGAATGAGATAGCGGCAGATCTCGGGAGACCGGCGCGAAGCAGGTTCCTGCGGACGCTCGGTCTTCAAGAGTGCCCAGCCCGCCACTTCACAGCGTGTACATGAAACGGCTCTCTATCAATCGCTAAAGTTGACCCAGGTCAACGCACCTCGCAATGTCTGCGTGTAATGTTCAGTTACTTTGCGCGTAGTTGAACATCGAGCGAGGGCAGCCGGCATGACACGGCAGAGCGAGCGAGCGGCGACAATCATTCGCGGCATGGGGACCGCTTCTCTTGGGGCGATTGTCCTTCTCTGCGCGAGCATCGTTGGGACGGCTGTCGCCTTAGCCGATCGGGACAGTCCGCAGTTCCACAGGGGAGCGTGCGAGGGATCCTATCCCGGATGGCTGCGCGGCGTGGTCGACGGCTACCACGATTTGTCCCTGAACGCCGTGAACGATCCCTCGATCGTCCTGCGGGTGGTTCCCACGCCCGAAGAGCTCACGTCAGCCGACGAACGCCTGGGATACGGCGAGGGCCTCCAGGAGGGTTTCAGGCTCGGCGTCAGCTACGGTGCCGAAATGGGAAAGGCGGCGCGTGCCTCGGAACCCGATCTTGAGACGATGCAGCAATACGCGACAAAGTTCTCTGCCTTCGCGAAGCTTCACTGCGGTGATCTGATCCCGGCGCTGAACTGGGACACCACATTCATGAACACGGCTCGCACGGCGACGCTTGCCGGCCTGCATGAGGCCCTTCTCGCCATGGTCCAGGCCGTAGGGACCAATCAGCAAGCCGCCGCAACGGAGAAGCTGATCCGCCAAGGCCAGGAGGCCGAGGCAAGAGGAGAACACGAAACCGCTGCAAGATATCGAGAGACCGCGCAGTACACCGCGCAGATGGCCGCAGAACTCGCCCAGTTGGCCCGAAGCCATGCGGCCGCCGGTCGTGAGGAGGCCGTTCAGGCCATCATTGATGCGGAGGCCGCTGCAGAGAGAGCGAAGAAGGCTCTCGACGGCGCGGGCCGTTAGCCGCCCAACGCTTCCGACCGATTCTCAGCGGTGTCGTGCAATACCTCACGCCGCGCGTTCGAGCCCGCGGATGTGATTGCGCAGCATGGTCGCCGCACGGTCGAACTCCTTCTTCTTCAGCGCATTGACTATCTGGCGGTGCGCAAGGCTCGAGCCCGGCTGCCAGCCGGCCGAGCGGGTCGCCGAGAATATGATTCGCGAATTGGCAAGCTGAAGATCGTCGAGCATGGAAAGGAGCTTGGGCATCCGGCACGGAACGACGAGCTCGCGGTGAAATATGCGATTGGCTTGTTCCCACTCGACCATGGTCTGTGCCTGATCGGCTGCGATGAGCGCCTTCTCAATCCGCTCAAGGCAGGTTGCGTTCATGCGAGGAGCGGCGAAGGTGAGTGCGAGACTTTCCAGAGCCGCCCTGATCTCGACCGTTTCCTGGATCGCTGCCGGGTCCAGGGGCGCGACCCGCACCCCCCGGCGAGGCTCGGCGACCACCAGCCCACGTGACCTCAGCAGTTGGAATGCCTCTCTCGCCGGCACATGGCTCGCCTCGAACTCCTCGGCAATTCTGTCCTGACGAAGAGGCGCCCCCGGGAGCAGTTCCCCGGCGACGATCCGCTCGCCCAACACTCTTGCAATGCGCTCTGCGACCGTCTCTGCCATGAGTCCTCATAGATAATCTATAATAATTCTCGTTGACCATCTACATATTTGCAGACAGCCTAACACCATGAGGACGATTTAATAGATAATCTATTATTTGCCAAGCCTCGACGTTAGCAAAAAACGCGGAGATGCGGCCATGCACGACCTGAACCGGCAACAGACAACAACCGACGACATCCCGCCGCTCTGGATGTTGGAGGATGCTCGCGCGCTTTACCTGCAGCCGTTCAACGATTTGCTTTTTCAGGCCCACAGCATTCATCGCGAGAACTTCGATCCGAACCGGCTGCAGTTCAGCAAGCTGATCAACATCAAGACGGGCGGCTGTCCGGAAGATTGTGGCTACTGCAGCCAGTCATCGCATCACGAGGCAGGCTTGAAGGCCTCGAAGCTGCTCTCATGCGAGCAAGTGCTCGTCGAGGCGCAGAAGGCGAAGGATGCGGGAGCGACTCGCTATTGCATGGGGGCCGCCTGGCGTAGCCCCAAGGCACGAGACGAGGCGACGATCGTCGCCATGGTGAAGGGAGTCAAGGCACTTGGCCTCGAAACCTGCATGACGCTCGGGATGCTGTCCCCGGGGCAAGCTCAAACCTTCGCCGAAGCGGGACTGGACTACTACAACCACAATGTCGACACCTCCGAACGCTTCTATCCCGAGGTCATCACGACCCGTCGATTTGGAGAGCGACTGGAAACGCTTGCCCACGTGCGGGAGGCAGGCATAAAGGTCTGCAGCGGCGGCATCATGGGGCTCGGTGAAAACGAGGACGACCGCATCGACATGCTGGTCACGCTCGCAAACCTGCCGTCCCCGCCGGAGAGCGTGCCGATCAACATGTTGATCCCCGTCCCCGGCACCAAGATGGCGGATGCGGCGCCGGTCGATCCGATCGCCTTCGTCCGCATCGTCGCCCTTGCCCGCCTGCTGATGCCGCGCTCCCACGTGCGCCTGTCGGCCGGGCGCAATGCCATGTCCGACGAGCTGCAGGCCCTCTGCTTTTTCGCCGGCGCGAATTCCATCTTCATCGGGGATACCCTGCTGACGACAGCCAATCCGGGGGAGGACAAGGACCAAAACCTCTTCCGCCGGCTGGGCCTCACTGCCGAGAACGGCCGCTGATGCTCGAACAGCTGACTCGCTACGACACCAAGCTCAGGCAGCTTGAACAGAAGGATCGCCGCCGCCGGCTCTGCGCCAACGCCGGCATCGACTTCTCGTCCAATGACTATCTCGGCCTCGCCTCGTGTCCGCGGATGGCCGCCGGAACGATGGCAGCGCTGGAGCGGGGCGTACCTCTGGGCGCGGGCGGATCACGGCTGCTGCGCGGCAATCATGAGGAACACGAGGCGCTGGAGGCCGAGGCGGCAGCGTTCTTCGGCAGCGAACGCGTGCTCTACTTCGGCAGCGGTTACGCCGCCAATCTTGCTGTCCTGTCGACCTTGCCGCAACGCGGCGATCTCGTGCTGCACGATGCTCTCATTCACGCGAGCGCGCATGCAGGGATCAAGGCCGGACGGGCGCAAGCCATGGCCGTTCGGCACAACGATGCCGAGGCCTGCGAGGAGGCGATCCAGCGCTGGCGACAGGGCGGTGGCATCGGTACGCCCTGGATCGTAGTCGAGAGCCTCTATTCGATGGATGGCGACCGTGCACCACTTCAGGACCTCCTGGCGGTCGCAGATCGTCACGACGGATTTCTCTTCGTCGATGAAGCCCATGCGAGCGGTGTCTGGGGGCTGGACGGTCGTGGCTTCGCCGCAGGCCTCGAAGGGCGGGAGAATGTCCTCGTCCTCCATACCTGCGGCAAAGCGCTTGGCATGTCGGGCGCATTCGTCGCCGCAGACGCCGTTTTGCTCGACTATCTCGTCAACCATGCCAAACCTTTCATCTACTCGACCGCACCCTCGCCGCTTCAGGCCGCGTCGCTCCGCGAGGTCCTGAGGATACTCCGCGACGAACCGGAACGACGGCAGCGCCTCCACCGCCTCATTCACCTCGCCGACCAGCTGAGTGCGGGTCTCCTCGGCACATCGAGCGGGTCCCAGATCCAGCCGGTCGTCGTCGGCTCGAATGGACGGGCCGTCAGACTCGCAGATCGGTTGAGGCGAGATGGTTTCGATGTGCGGGCCATCCGACCGCCGACAGTTCCGGCCGGAACGGCGCGACTGCGCATCTCGATAACCTGCAATGTGGACGAGGATGACGTCCGCTCCCTCTTCGATCATCTGGCCGTCGCACTTGCGGAGATATCGTCGTGAGCGCGCGCTACGTCGTCACCGGAACCGACACCGGCATGGGCAAGACAGTCTTCGCCGCGGCGCTGACGGGCGTACTCGACGGCTACTACTGGAAGCCCGTCCAGTCGGGCCTCGAAGATGAAACCGACAGCGAGACCGTCGCCCGACTTAGTGGGCTCGCCGACAGCCGGGTTCTGCCCGAGTTCCGGCGGCTTCGCACGCCGGTTTCGCCGCACATCGCAGCAGAGATAGATGCCGTGAGCATCGATCCGGACGCGATCGATCCTCCGGCGGTCGACGGACCGCTGGTGATCGAGGGTGCAGGCGGCGTGATGGTTCCGCTGACCCCTGACAGGCTCTTCATCGAGGTTTTCGCACGGTGGAGGTATCCCGTCATCCTGTGCGCCAGAACACGTCTCGGGACTATCAATCACACACTGTTGTCGATCGAGGCTCTGCGCTCGCGGCATATCCCGGTACTCGGCGTCGCGTTTATCGGCGATCCGGAAGAACGTGTCGAAGCCTCGATCGCGCGCCTCGGAAAGGTTCGTCGCCTCGGGCGCTTGCCGTTCCTTCCTGATCTGAATCCGTTGACGCTCGAACGCGCCTTTCGCGACCACTTCGACCTTTCAGTCTTCCAGCCGGAGAGCAGGCCATGAATGCCGCCCAATCGTCGTCGCCTGTCTGGCATCCCTTTACGCAACACGGTCTGGAGCAGCCCTTCAAACGCATCGTTCGGACCGAAAATTCGAGCCTGATTGACGAGGATGGGCAGCGGCTTTTCGACGGGATTTCCTCCTGGTGGGTGATTACCCATGGCCATCGCCACCCAGCGATCATGGCTGCGATCCGCGACGCGACCGAAAACTTCGACCAAATCATCTTCGCGGAGTACAGCCATGAACCGGCGGAAGCGCTCGCGGCCGGCCTGATCGACCTTGCCCCACCCGGCCTCACCCACGTCTTCTATTCCGACAGCGGCTCTACCGCGGTAGAGGTCGCCATCAAGATGGCGCTCGGTTATTTCCATCACCGCGGCGAGAGAAAGAGCAGGATCGTCGTCATAGAGCATAGCTACCATGGCGATACAGTCGGAGGGATGTCGGTCGGTGAGCGCGGCGTGTTCAACGCCCCCTACCAGCCCCTGCTGTTCGACGTCGGCCGGCTCCCCTTTCCCGCACCCGATCGGGAGCAACAGACGCTCAACGCGCTGGAGCAACTCTGTCGCGGTGGCGACGTGGCAGCGGTGCTCGTCGAGCCCCTGATCCTCGGTGCCGGCGGGATGAAGCTCTACGATCCTTCTGTTTTGGCCGAGATCTCAGCCATCGCCAGCCGCTACGGCGCGCTCCTGATCGCCGACGAGGTAATGACCGGCTGGGGCCGCACCGGCACCCTGTTCGCCTGCGAGCAGGCCGGCATTACTCCGGATATTCTCTGCACGTCCAAGGGCCTTACGGGCGGTGCACTGCCCCTCGCCGCGACGCTCAGCAAACCGGAAATCTTCGAAGCGCACCGCTCGACGGATCGCAGCCGGACATTCTTTCACTCCAGCTCCTACACCGCCAATCCGATCGCCTGCGCCGCCGCATTGGCCAACCTCGACGTCTGGCGGCAAGAAGCCGTGAGCGCGCGGGTAGCCACGCTGACCAGCATGCAATGCGAGAAGCTCGCAAATTTCCGCAACGACCCGCGTTTCTCGGAGGTGCGGCAGATCGGAACGATCACGGCTCTCGATCTCGCAACGCTGACGACCGGGTATCTCTCCGACGTCGGACCGAGACTGCGTCGGCTGTTTCGCGAAAGGGGACTGCTCATTCGTCCGCTCGGCAACGTCATCTACCTTATGCCGCCGTATTGCTCCTCTTCCGAAGAGCTCGACCGCGCATATTCTGCTATCGACGAATGCGCCGACCTGATCCGGAGCCCCAGCCAATGACGTGGTCGAGCCGGATGGCCGGGTTCGGCCACAGCGCCCCCGAACGCGTTGTTGAAAACCGCGAGATCGAGCAGCGGCTCGGCCTGGAAGCCGGCTGGATCGAACGGCGCACCGGGATCAGGCGCCGCCGTTGGGCGGAGCCGGAGGACAGCCTCACCGCTCTTGCGGCACGAGCTGCCCAGGATGCGCTCTCGAACGCCGATGTGGACCGGCAGGATATCGGGCTGACGCTGCTTGCCACCTCGACGCCCGACCACCTGCTGCCGCCGTCTGCTCCGTTGCTCGCGCACCGTCTCGGGCTTACCCGCTGCGGCGCGGTGGATCTTACCGGGGCCTGCACCGGGTTCCTGCAGGCGCTGGCACTGGCCGACAGCCACGTGGCGCGCCATGGCAGACCGGTGCTGGTGGTCGCGGCAAACATCCTGAGCCGCCGAGTAAACCCTGACGAACGCGCGTCTGCCGTGCTCTTTGCCGACGCGGCCGGTGCCGTCGTAGTGGCGCCCTCCGAGGACAGCGACTGCGGATTGCTTTCGCTCGATCTGGTGAGCGACGGTAGCCAGTATGATCTGATCGGCATTCCGGCGGGAGGCAGTTCGCTCCCTTTCCGACCGGATCTCCCGAACGACCAGTGCCGGATGAGCATCCGCGACGGCAAGTCGGTCTTTGCCTCGGGCGTCAGGATGATGTCGGAGACGGCTATGAGGGCGCTGGCAGAGGCGGACCTGCAGACGAGCGACGTGACCCGCTTCGTCCCCCATCAGGCGAATGCGCGCATGACGGATGCGCTCTGCGAAAAGCTGTCGATCGGAAAGGACCGGACCGTCGAGACGATTGCCGAATTCGGCAATTCGTCGGCCGCCACCATCCCGCTTTCGCTCCACATCAGCCATAACGAGCGCCCTTATCGTCGCGGAGAAACCCTGCTGTTGAGCGCGGCCGGTGCCGGGATGACCGGGGGCTCTCTTGTCTGGCGCGTGTGATATCCGGCGGCAGGCGTGAGCGACCACCCTCCGGCGGGGTCCGGGCCAAGATCGGGACACGCGCCAGCTTTACGTTCGGCTTCCAATCCGATCTTGTCTGTGCCAGCATCAGCGGCTCAGTGAGAGAGCATCAAGCCTCAAAAGGACCTGGGCTTGATGCGTGGGAGACGGACTGCTCATGGTCAATGTCGCTATCTCAGTCCTGCTCTGGTTTTCGGCGATCGGCTGCGGCTTGCTGGCCGGGCTCTACTTTGCCTTCTCCACCTTCATCATGCGGGCTCTCGGCCGCACCGGCGCAGAGGCCGGCGCTACGGCCATGAACACGATCAACGTTGAGATTCTCCGGTCGGCATTCATGCCGCTCTTCCTCGGCGCCACCGCGTCGAGTGCCATTCTCGCCCTGATTGCCCTCCTCCGCTGGGGCGAACCCAGTAGCCTTTCGATGTTCCTCGGCGGTTTGCTCTATGTCGTCGGGATGTTCGGTGTGACGATGGTCTTCAACGTGCCGCTCAACACCAAGCTATCGAAGGCCGGTTCGGGCAATCTGGACGCCGTCTGGCGGAATTATCTTGATGTCTGGACACGCTGGAACCACGTTCGAACGCTTACCTCCACCGCCGCATCGTCGCTCTTCATTGCGGCGATCGCGGCCGGATAGCGACTCCGGGACCGATCGTCACACACGCACGTGTTCGGGCGGCAGTTTTCTGGTGTGGCTCGGGGGCGCGGAATGCAACCGGTTCCAGGCGCGGCGGAACTGTCGTGTCGAGGCAAAGCCGGCCCGCTCTGCGACGCTTTCCATATCAAGGCGCGTAGTAACCACGAGTTCATGCGCCAGAGCGATGCGCATCCGGTTGACATAATCGCTGACGCTCATCCCCGTATGTTCGTTGAAGAGCCGCGACAGATTGCGAGGGCTCGTCACTGCCACCGCGGCGAGAGCCTCGACCGACCAATCCCGCGCCGGATCGGCGGCGACGGCATCCTGCGCGCGGTGGATCGCCGGATGAATGTGATTGCGGCCCTCGAGCCAAGGCGAGAGCTGAGGGTCGGCACCACCGCGCCGCAGATAAACGACCAGATAGCGGGCAACAGCAAGTGCGGTTGCGTGTCCTGCCTCCTTCGCGACGATGTGCAGCATGAGGTCAATGCCGGCGGTAATCCCGGCACTCGTCAGTCGCTCGCCATCTTCGACATAGAGACGGTTCTCCCTCACACGCGCCGCGGGCGCGAGCCGGATCAACTCGGCGGTCGTCTCATGATGTGTCGTGCATTCGTACCCATCCAGGAGGCCGGCGCGGGCGGCGAGCAGCGCACCTGAACAAATCGAGACGAGCCTCCGGCCCGGCCGAACGGCACGTTTCAGCCAGGCAGCGATTGCCGTTTCGAGCCGTGCGTCTTCGGTGCGGCTGCTGAAGGCTTGGCCGAGCGGCTTGTCGGCAGCGCCCGAGACAACCACCAGCGAACCTTCCGGCAGTTCCTCCGGAAGAGGCTCGACCGCTGCAAGCTGCAAACCGATCGAGCTCCCGACAGTCGGGGCCGGGCCGATGTAGCGAACGGAGAAGGAAACCTCCTCCTGGGCAAGGTTCGCCTTGCGCAAAACTTCCATCGGACCGGCTATGTCGAGCAGCAGCGCACGGGGTGGCACGACCATGTAGACCGGAATATCCCTGCGATGCTGCGTTTCGATTGTCATGCGGCCATCTTCTCGGAAAGACCGGCAAGCGCTTCCTGGACAGTGACGATGCGGGCAAAACGGCCGGCGAGCACGAGTTCGGTGCGGGCACGGATTTCTTCGGCGCTCCATTCGCGGCCGCCGGCATCCGTCATCGGAAACGTGAGCGTCGCTTCGCTGACATAGTCGACGGCGTAGCCGAGGTCGGAAGCGTGACGTGCCGTCGTTTCGCAGCACTGCTCGGTGCGGATGCCGGAAATCATCACCTTGCGAATGCCGTTCCGGATGAGCCAGACATCGAGCCCGCTACCCACGAGGGCACTGTGCCGACGCTTGCAAAAGATTGCGTCCGGTTCGATCCGCAGGGGCTTCAACGTCATAACGTTGCCGGAAGCCTGCGAGAACGGCCCTTCGTCTTCGACATGAAAGATTTGCACCACGGGAACGCCCGCAGCCCTGGCGCCATCAATCAGCGCCTGCTGGCGGGCAATATAGGCGGCAAGCCCCTTCTCGCGGAAATATGGGCGGTGCCGGAAGGACTCCTGGACATCGATCACGATCAGGGCAACATCATTTGCGGACATTTCATGCATCTCCATGTGTTGAACATACGGAAATTCTAACCGCATTTACACAGAGAAAAATTCCTCTTCCTGACAAAGATGGGACATTTCGCGCCAACGACTAAGCGGCTTCTTCCGTCAGATGTTTTCGAAGAGCCAGTCCCTCAGGGCGACGGCATTGTTGTGCGCCTCGTCGCGCGCGGCATAAAGCAGCGTAACCGGCCCTTCTTCCAGATAATTGCGCAGGACATCCGCGGCGGCCTTCGCCTCAGGTGCCGCCAGCTCGGCGAAGTAGGAGGCGCGAAATTCTTCCCAGTCGTCCGGTTTACCGTGAAACCGCTTACGCAAGGCATCGCTCGGGGCAATATCCTTCAGCCAGAGATCGATGCCAGCCTTTTCCTTGGCGATCCCGCGGGGCCAGAGCCGGTCGACGAGTATTCGCGCTCCGTCCGCATCGGCTGCGGGCTCATAGACCCGCTTCAGCATGATCTTCGCCATGGTGGGCAGTCCTCTCTTCACTTGCGCTGCGGAGTATTGAGGCGCAAACCGGAACCGCTGTCAAAGCCGATTGCCGTTGCTCCGGTTGTTTGAAAGGCCGTGACGTTTTGCTATGCCTTGAATATCAGAATCGGGCGGCGATCGCCCCGGAGGCGCAGCAGGACCACCCATGCAGGTTACGATCTACGGCATCAAGAACTGCGACACCATGAAGAAGGCCCGCACGTGGTTGGCGGAGCACGGCGTCGACTACGCCTTTCATGATTACAAGTCCTCCGGGATTGACCGTGGCAGCGTCGAGCGATGGTGCGACGCAGCCGGCTGGGAAACTGTACTGAACCGTGCCGGAACAACGTTCCGCAATTTGCCGGACACAGAAAAGGGCAATATTGACCGAGAGCGGGCAATCGCGCTGATGCTTGAGCAACCATCGATGATCAAGCGGCCGGTCCTGGAGACCGGGGGGCGTGTGCTCGTCGGCTTCAAGCCGGACCTCTATGCCCATTTCTTCGCCCGCTGAGGCTTTCGATGTCCAAAACCACGCGCGCCACGCAGGCCCTAACGAAGGCAGGCATCGTCTTTTCCGTTCACCTCTACGACTACGACCCCGACGCCGAGCGTATTGGTCTCCAGGCGGCAGAGGCGATTGGCGAGGCGCCCCGCCGGGTCTTGAAGACGCTCATGGCCGAGGTCGACGGCAGACCGGTCTGCGTCGTCGTCCCGTCAGATCGTGAGGTCAGCATGAAGAAGCTCGCGGCCGCCTTCGGCGGCAAGTCGGCGGCGATGATGAAGCCGGCAGATGCCGAACGGCTTACAGGATACCACGTCGGCGGCATCAGCCCCTTCGGCCAGAAGAAGGCGGTGCCGACGGCAATCGAGGAGACTGCGCTCGCAGAGCCGCATGTCTACATCAACGGCGGCCAGCGTGGCGTGCAGGTTCGCCTCGATCCGAAGGAGGCCCGGAACGCACTCAAGGCGATCGCCGCCTCCGTGACCGCCTGACGAAAGCCCAAACGCCGCGAGACAGGCGAGAAGGCGTCCCGGCGATGGCATGGACTTCAATTTCGCCGCAAAGACCTCTAAGTCTTTGTGACTCATCGCAACAGAATGGCAGGTTTTCCATGACAATCGCGCCCGATTTCAACACCGCAGTCGATCCGGCAAAGCTCGAAAAGCTGGCCGAAGTAGCCGTCAAAGTGGGCTTGGATCTGCAGAAGGACCAGGAACTGGTCATCACGGCGCCCATTGCCGCCATGCCGCTCGTTCGTCTCATCACCAAGCACGCCTACATGGCGGGTGCGAGCCTCGTCTCCACCTTCTACTCCGACGAGGAGGCGACCCTTGCCCGCTATCGGCACGCGCCCGACTCAAGCTTCGACCGGGCCGCGGGCTGGCTCTATGACGGCATGGCGAAAGCCTATGCGAGGGGTGCCGCACGGCTGGCGATCGCCGGTGACAACCCGATGCTGCTCTCCGGCCAGGATCCGGCCAAGGTGGCGCGCGCCAACAAGGCGAACTCGATCGCCTACAAGCCGGCGCTGGAACACATCTCCAATTTCGATATCAACTGGAACATCTGCTCCTATCCGAACCCGTCCTGGGCGATGCTGGTATTCCCCGGGCTACCGGTCGATGAGGCAGTCCGCAAGCTCGCCGATGCGATCTTCGCCGCTTCGCGCGTCGACCGCGACGATCCGGTGGCCGCATGGGCCGAACACAATGCCGAGCTCCACAAGCGTTCCGCCTGGCTGAACGGCGAGCGTTTCGCTGCCCTGCACTTCACCGGTCCAGGCACAGACCTGACGGTCGGCCTTGCCGACGGACACGAGTGGCACGGCGGCGCTTCAGTCGCCAAGAACGGCGTCACCTGCAACCCGAACATTCCGACCGAAGAGGTCTTCACCACGCCGCACGCGCTGAAGGTGGAAGGCCATGTGTCGAGCACGAAGCCGCTCTCGCATCAGGGAACGCTGATCGATGACATCCAGGTTCGTTTCGAGGGCGGCCGCATCGTCGAGGCGAAGGCCTCGAAGGGCGAGGAGGTCCTGCTGAAGGTGCTCGATACCGACGAAGGTGCCCGCCGACTCGGCGAAGTGGCACTGGTGCCGCATTCCTCGCCGATCTCGGCGTCCGGTATCCTGTTCTACAACACGCTGTTCGACGAGAACGCCTCCTGCCACATCGCGCTCGGCCAGTGCTACTCCAAATGCTTCCTAAATGGAGCTACGCTGACACAGGATCAGATCGCCGCACAGGGCGGCAATTCCTCGCTGATCCACATCGACTGGATGATCGGTTCGGACAAGGTCGATATCGATGGCGTGAAAGCTGACGGAAGCCGGGTGCCGGTCATGCGCAGGGGGGAGTGGGCCTGAGGCTGCGGACGCTTTCGACTGGCGGCGGAAGCCATACACTTCGCCGCCTCGATAGCCCAGATTTCAGTAGTGATAGATGATCCGGCCGCCGTTCATCGCGGTCTGGACCCAGATGACGTTGTGCAGGGCGATGCCGCGCCGCGACAGTGCTTCGCCGAGGGTCGGATCGCCTGCCGCTTGCGCCTGAGCGGCACGCACAAGCGCCGCAGAAGGATGTCGGACGAAGAGCGGGACATCCCCATTCCTCCCGCGGTAGCCTGCGCCGACCTGCACCGCCGTCACGCCGTCGTTATAGACCTTGCCGAACAGGATCGATGCGAGTTCGGCATCACCTGCAAGCGCAGGCGTACCGGCGGCCAGCAAAAGACCCGTGAGAACTATTCCCGCCATCCGTTTCATGATCTCATACTCCTTGAGCGACGGGCCGTGTCAACCGTGCGAACGCCCTCGTGTCTGCTGACGATACGGATAGACATAGGAAGTCCGGCGGGCGTTTAAATGGCGACGATGCAAAAGCTGGTGCAGACCGGCATCACTCGCCCTGCTGTCCTCTCAAGGCGCCGGAGCAGACGTGACTGTCGGTACCGGCGACGCCGCTGCCAGCTGGGCGAGCCACACGCTCGCCAGCACGACCAGGAACCCGAGGAACTGCATCGGCGACAGACCCTGGTCGAGAATCACCCAGCCGAGCAGGGTGGCGACCACCGGCGACAGAAAGCCCAGAGAGGCGACCGCCGAGGGCTCCAGCCGGACGAGGCCCCGAAACCAGAGAATGTACGTGAGCGCGGCGCCGATCAATCCGAGATAGGTGATGCCGGCGATGTTCGTGAACGAGAGTGCGGGCAAGGGCGGCTCCAGCGCAAAGGCAAGGGGCACCAGAAGCAGCCCGCCCGCCGTCAGTTGCCAGGCCGTCGCCGTCAGGCTCGATACCGGCGGGCGCCAGTGACGCGTCAGAACCGTGCCCGTCGCCATGGAAACGGCACCGCCTAGCCCTGCGACGATACCGATCGGGTCAAGTGCCGCCTTCGGTGTCAACACCAGAAGACCGACACCGACAAGCCCGGCAAGACCCGCGACGACGGCGGTCAGGCGCACCGGCGTCGTCAGCACGAGACGAGAGAGCCCTATCACGATCAACGGTTGGACCGCGCCCACGGTCGCAGCGACGCCACCGGGAAGCCGGTATGCGGAGACGAAGAGCATCGCCCAAAAGATCGCGAAGTTGAGCGCGCCCAGCACGAGCATGCGCCACCACCAGAGCCCGCTTGGAAACTGACGGACGAGCACAAGTAGGACGAGCCCCGCCGGCAGCGCCCGCAGCATGGCTACCGTCAGGGGGTAGCCATCGGGAAGCATGGTCGTCGTCACGATGTAGGTGCTTCCCCAGATCGCCGGAGCGATTGCGGTAACGGCAACTGTCGTGATGTCGGCGGATTTCACCATCGGCTCTGCCCTCCTGTTCGAGAAGTGGCATGCTTACGCCGATTTATCTTTATGGCAAGATATATTCACACGGTTGTGGTTGTGGTGAAGAGAGGTCCGATCTCACCACACGCCCGTCTGATCGTCCCTGACCAGTCGGAAAATGCCTCTTGCTGATTAGAAAAGGCTACCCTGCCCGGCCGGAGGTTCGCCCTTTTTCGAGGACCTTGTCGACGGAGGTGCGGTCCTCGCCTCGCTGGCTGAGGCGGCAGTAGCTTCCCCCGGTTCTCCGGTGACAGCCGACACGCGGCCGTCGGCGAATTCGATCGCAATCGCGGTTCCCGTCACCAGCCCGGCGGCGCGCGAAATCGGGCGATCGCCGGCATCTCGTATGACGGCGTAACCGCGCATCAGGACGCTCTTGTAGGAAAGCGACTGCAGCATGCGGTCGTGCGCCGTGATCGCATGCCGGCGCTGCCGGGTCTCCGCCGTCATGGCGGCATCGGCACGGGCGACCAGCCCCGTCAGTCGGTCGCGGGCACGTCCTGTCTGCGACTGCAGACGCGAGGGGATGGCCGTGAGTGCGGCATCGCAGCGGCCGAGGCGGGATCTCAGCCGATCGACCATGCGCTCCACGATCCTCTCGGCAAGCGACGCGCGTTCATTGAGGCGCTGGCGCCGCTCGGCGATCCGCCGTGCCAGAATGTCGGCGTTGAGGCGGGAGGCCGCGCGTTCGAAACTGCGGCGTTTGTTCATCGTGTTGAGTTCGAGGCTGCGACCGAGGCTGCCCGCGGCTTCGTCGAAGCGGCGGCGCGGCAGCGCCAGTAACTGGTCGAGTGACGGAAGGGCGCGAGCGAGCGCCCTGAGATTCTGGCGCCTGGATTCCATCTGACGACTGCTCGCACCCGCAAGCCGCGCACCGAGGTTTGCGACCTGCGCCTCCAGGTCGGCCTTTACCGGTACTGCCATTTCGGCGGCACCTGTCGGCGTCGGCGCCCGCACATCCGCGGCATAATCGATCAGCGTCCAGTCCGTCTCGTGGCCCACTGCGGAAATCAGCGGGATCGCACTTTCGGCTGCAGCGCGCACGACGATCTCGTCATTGAAGCCCCAGAGATCCTCGAGGCTGCCGCCGCCGCGCGCCACGATCAGAACGTCGGGACGAGGCAACGGCCCGCCGGGTTCGATCGCGTTGAAGCCGTGGATGGCGTTTGCGACCTCCTCGCCGCAGCCTTCGCCCTGCACCTTCACGGGCCACACCAGCACATGGACCGGGAAGCGGTCGGAGATTCGGTGCAGGATATCGCGGATGACGGCACCGGTTGGCGAGGTCACGACGCCGATCACCTTCGGCATGTAGGGAAGCAACTGCTTGCGGGCGGCATCGAACAGGCCTTCCGCCGCAAGCCGCCGCTTGCGTTCCTCGATCAGCGCCATCAGCGCGCCGGCGCCCGCCGGTTCCAGTGCCTCGATGACGATCTGGTATTTCGACGAGCCGGGGAAGGTCGTGACGCGACCGGTTGCGATGACTTCCATGCCCTCTTCCGGGCGGTACTTCAGTTTCGAGAAGGTGCCCTTCCAGATCACCGCGTCGATGCGGGACTTGTCGTCCTTCAGCGAAAAATACGCATGGCCCGAGGAATGGGGCCCGCGATAGCCGGAGATTTCACCGCGTACCCGAACATGATCGAAGGCGCTCTCGATTGTCCGCTTAATGGAGCCCGAGAGCTCGGAAACGGTGAATTCCGTGAGATTGGTGGGCGAATCATCACTGAAAAAATTGGCCATGCAGGCTTACTAGCCCAATTGACGGCAAAGATCAGCCTCGAAACGATCCTTGAAGCTCCAACAGCGTTTATCAACCGCACCGGCGTCATTCAGCCGGCAGCTCGACCCGGTAGAGCTGGAATCCTGAGCCTTCCGCCTGCGGCAAGGCCATCAGGTAAGGCGGAATCTCGCCACGACCGAGCGCCGCATAGAGCCCGTCCGGCTTCATCGCCGCCAGGCGCTTCGTCTGCGCGTTCTCGGGACAATAGGCGATCAGACCGACCTTCGCGCCACGGAGGAAGGCGACCGCTTCGGGAGGAGTCGCAAGCCCGATATGCAATTCAGTCAGCATGCCTCCCTGATTGCGGTGGTAGGGCGCCGAAAGCACACGATGGGCAGTGAACCGCAGGATATCGGAACCGCTGTCCGAGGGTGCGACCACAGTCGTCGCCGGCACGTTCACCATTGGCGCTATCGCCCTTTGGCTTTCACAATCCGCGGACGCCGCCATCTCGGTTTGCTTCGGCGCTCCGCTCCGAAGCCGATTGGCGACGCCATCCGTACCCTCGGCGGCGAGCACACCGAGAAAGGCCCATACGCTCGGCACCGCGATGAGGGCACTTCCGAGAAAGAAGAAGCCGATGCTCATGTTCTCGGGGTCGGCATGCGCATGACGGCGGAGTTCGGAAATCAGGAGCGCCAGCGGCAGAATCGCCAGAAGATTGGCGAAGACGGCGCCACGCACCTGGATCAGGGCAATCCCCCAGGCGGCCGCCACCAGTGCGAAAAGGATGGCATGCAGTTCGACGCGGTCGCGCATCACGATACGCGAAAGGCAGACGATCAGAGCGAAAAAACCGACCGCGTAAAAGCCACCGAAAGTGCCTGGCTCGCTCCTCAGTTCGCTGAGCACGGACTGCGCTTCGATCACATTGGAGAGCCAGAGCTTGACCAGCAACGGATCGAGATCGGCAAGGGGATTGCGCAGACACTGCGGCGCCAGAATGAGCGCCGTCGCAGCCACGATCACACCGCTGACCGCGAGCACGGCGAAACGGAACTGGCGGCGAGCTTCACTCGCCAGCAGGGCCGAAAGGAACAGCAATGCGCCACCGGCCGCTGTGATCCCGTAATAGCCTACGGAGAGGCTGTCGCAGGTAACCTCGCCGTAGCGGCTCGGCGGAACCGTGGCGAAGAAGAAGACCGTTACACCGATGGCAATCGCCAGCGCGAACGCCTGTGCCGCGGCGGCGAATGCTCTCCCGTGCCAAGCCCACAGGACGGCAACAACCAGACAGACGACGGCGATGATGGGCGTCGTCTCCGCGCCTATGGCGATTGCCAGGGCGGCCGCCGCGCCCGCGACTGCGAAACTCCACGGCTTGTAGTCGGCATCGACCAGCATGGCTGCCATTGTGGCGATGAGGACGAACTGGACATTGTGGTGGTCGATCGCCCCCGGCAGAAACCGGTTCGACGTAACGACCAGAATGACCGTCATCGCAAAGGCGATCTGCATCACCTGCGGACCGCCTATCCTTCGGCCAGCAAGCCCTGTCGTCGCCAGCAACGGGATCGTGAGCGACAGCGGCCAGAACAGCAATGCCGTGGCCTCGGCCGCGGTTTCCGGCAGGAACTGCCGGAAAAGCAGGATGAGCCCCCCGATCGGAAGGTCGATCAGTCGCGACCAGTGCATCGACGTGCCCGCCTCGAGACCGAGGCGATGCTGCACATTGTCAAACCATCCTTGCCCCGCAAGGAGATCGCGCACGACGACGAGGCGCATGACGTCGTCGTTGTCCGTTCCGACGTAATCTTGCGCGCCTGGCAGATTGAGAAAGGAGAGCGCGGAAACCGTCACCACTGCGTAGAGCAGAAGGGAGAAGCCGTAACGCGTCCAAAGCGGTCTGCGCTCGTCGTTCACGATGTCGATGGCCGCCATGTCGGAATTGCCCCCTCGCCGTCGCACCGGCGGAACCGGGCGGCGGAAATTTCAGGTGTCACATGTGCGCGAAACCTAGCCTTAACCTTCTCAAGAAATAGTAAAACCAGGCTTCGGACAGACCGGAGCGCCCGTTGTGTTTTGCGAGTAACGAGTATGCACGTATCCGGGTCGGAAAATCTCGACATCGCTGTTCTGCTGCCTTGCTACAACGAGGCCGCAACGATCGGGACCGTCGTCCGCAGCTTCCGGCAGGCCCTGCCCGATGCGCGCATTTACGTCTACGATAACAACTCCACGGACGGCACCGCGTTGCACGCGATGCTTGCCGGTGCAACCGTCTTCCGGGAGCGGCGTCAGGGCAAGGGCCATGTCGTGCGCCGCATGTTCTCCGACATCGAAGCCGACATCTATGTCATGGCGGACGGCGACGGCACCTATGCCCCGGAGGACGCCGAAGAACTCGTCCGAACCTTGATCACCGAACGAGCGGACATGGTTGTCGGCATACGCCGCGGCGTGCACCAGGATGCCGGCCGCAACGGCCACGCCTTCGGAAACCGGCTTTTCAACCGTCTCTATCGTTTCCTCTTCGGGCAGGATTTCACCGATATCCTCTCCGGCTACCGCGCCTTCTCCAGACGTTACGTCAAGAGCTTCCCTGCCGTTTCCGGCGGTTTCGAGATCGAAACGGAAATGTCGGTCCATGCCTCACGCCTGAAGCTTCCGGTCTGCGAGCTCGAACTCGATTACGGCCGGCGACCGGAAGGTTCCCATTCGAAGCTTTCGACCTTCCGCGACGGGGCAAAAATCCTCTGGATGTTCGCGATGCTGATGAAGGAGACGCGCCCCTTTGCCTTCTTCGGCGCGTTTTCCGCGGCTCTGATGGCAGCAAGCGTCGTCTTCATGACGCCGGTCCTTTACGCCTATTTCCAGACCGGGCTGGTGGAACGCATGCCGACCTGGGTGTTCTCACTCGCGCTGATGATGATGTCGCTTCTCTTCTTCACCGCCGGCATCATCCTCGATTCCGTCGCCCGCTCGCGCGCCGAGCAGTTGCGAATCCACTACATGACGCTTCCGGGTCTTGCATCGACCCGCGTCCTTCGCGGCGCCAGCACCGAGAAGCGGCTCTCCGCCGACGCGAAATCGGTTCCTGCCAGGGCGGATGCCGCATGAAGAGGCTCCTGCGCTTCGGCATTGTCGGCACCACCGGCTTCGTGATCGATGCGGCTGTGTTGATGCTTCTGCTCAACACAACGCCGCTCGGTCCCTTTATCGCGCGGGCATTCGCGATCGTGATCGCGCTCGCCGCCACATGGCTTCTCAATCGCACGTTCACCTTCGGCGCCTCGCGCCATTCGCTGGCAGTGGAGGGTTTCCGGTATGGGTCGGTCGGCATCACCACCGCCGTCCTGAACTACGTTCTCTACTCGGCCCTGCTGATCGCCTCGCCACTGTTGAAACCGGTTGCCGCACTGGTGCTTGCCTCGTTCGCGGCAATGGCCTTCAGCTTCTTCGGCTATTCGCGCTTCGTGTTCCGCCGATAGCGGGAAGGGACTCTCCCGCTCGCCGCCTTACACCGTCTCCCAGCCGTCCTTTTCGCTCGCACGATAGATCGCGTCGATGAAGCGCTGGTTGGCGCGCGAGTTCTCCAGAGTCACGATCTCCTCCGGTTCGCCGGCAGCGGCACGGGCGAAAGCCTCCGCCTCGCAACGGTACTGACGACTGTCCTGGAAACGGAAGACCTGCGAGAGATTATGCGACTGGTTCGTCAACTCAACCTCTTCCGGACCCCAGCGGTCAGCATTGAAGGGCGAGCGCACCTCGATGAAGCCGTCGGTGCCGTGAAAGACCATAATCTGGCGGTTCGCCATCTGCGTCGAGACGTAGAAGCTCAGTTCGAAGCCGTCGAACTCTGCCTTCACGCTCGAATAGATATCGGTGCCGAAGACCGGGTCGCGCTCGGTAACCGCCTGGACGCGCAAGGGCTCCTTGCCGGTCGCGAAGCGGGTGGTGATCGTCGGATAGACGCCGATGTCCGGAAGCCCGCCGCCGCCGAGCTCGGGCATGTTGCGCATGTTCGCCGGATCACGATTGAAGTAGGTAAACGCACCCTGCACGTGGCGCAACCGGCCGATCGCCCCTTCCGAAAGCAGCGCCCTCACCTTCCGCCAGACCGGTGCATAGGTCACCATGAAGGCCTCGGATACAATCACGTTGTTGCGGTCGCGGGCGGCGATCACCTGATCGATTTCCTCGGCCTTCAACGCGATCGGCTTCTCGCACAGCACGTGCTTCCCGGCAGTGGCAGCCTTTATCGCCCACTCGACGTGCTGCGACGTCGGCAGCGGAATATAGACCGCATCGATCAGGTCGGAGGCGAGCATCTCGTCGTAGGATCCGAAGGCATGGGGCACGGAAAAGCGATCGGCCAAGGCCCGCGCCTTCACGAGGTCACGGCTCGCGATCGCGGAAACAACGCAGTTCTCGGCGTCCTGGATCGCAGGAATCACCAGTTCCCGGGCAATCTTTGCGGTCGATAGAATTCCAAAACGCAGCATTGGGGACCCTCCTGTAACGATGCTGCGGCAACCTATCGATTGCCGCCGAACGAGGCAATGGCGCCCGGACGGTTGTCCTCCCATCAAAGAAATTCGATGGTCGATCACAGCCACCATTGCTAACCTTCCTCCTCCGACCGGGGCGCAAGAGGCCCCTCCCCCACGAAGCCACGGAGTTTTTCCATGCAGAAGCGTCCACTCGGCCGCACCGGCCTTTCCATCGCCCCCGTCGTCTTCGGTGGCAATGTTTTCGGGTGGACTGCGGACGAGAAGACGTCGTTCGCGCTGCTCGATGCCTTTTTCGACGCCGGCTACAACGCCATCGATACGGCGGACGTCTACTCGGCCTGGGTTGACGGCCATGTCGGCGGCGAGAGTGAGACGATCATCGGCAAATGGCTGAAGCGCGGGCACGTACCGCGTGATCGCGCCGTGATCGTCACGAAGGTCGGTTTCGACAACAACGGCAGAAAGACGGGCCTCAGCGCCAAGTGGATCGCCGAGGCGGTCGAGGCTTCGCTCAAGCGTCTTGGCACCGACTACATCGACCTCTATCTGGCCCACAAGCCGGACGACGAAGTGCCGCATGAGGAGACGCTCGAAGCCTTTGGCAGGCTGAAGCAGGAAGGCAAGATCCGGGCAATCGGCTGCTCCAATTATGATGCGGCGCAGCTTCAGGCCTCCTTCGACGCCGCAGCCGAAGCCGGCCTGCCGCGCTACGATGTCGTGCAGCCCGAATATAATCTCTATACGCGCGACAAGTTCGAGGGACCGCTTCGCGATCTCTGCATGAAGCAGGAGATCGGCGTGATCAGCTATTATGCGCTGGCTGCGGGTTTCCTGTCCGGCAAGTATCGCGAGGCGAAGGACACCGAGGGGGCCGCGCGCGGCTATCGCGTCGGTGATTATCTCAATGACAAGGGGCGCCGCATCCTTGCCGCGCTTGACAAGGTCGCGGCGGAGACCGGCACGACACCGGCAACCGTCGCCATAGCCTGGGTCGCCGCCCGCCCAGGCCTGACCGCTCCCATCGCGAGTGCCACCAGCCTCAACCAGCTCGACAGCATGATTGCAGCCGGCAAGCTCGAACTCTCCGCCGCGCAGATGGCACTGCTCAACGAAGCGGGGGCATAAGCCATCCATGACAACCGAAATCCGTGACGCACAGCCCACAGACGAAGCCGCCTGGCACAGGCTCTGGGTCGGTTACCTCACATTCTACAAGGTCGATCTTCCCGAGGCGGTTACCGGCCACACCTGGGCGCGCATCCTCGACCCGTCGTCCCGCGTCGCCATGCGGGTGGCGCTGGTCGATCGCGAGATGGCGGGCTTCGCCATCCACCACTTCCACGATTCCACCTGGGCGCTGACGCCCGACTGCTATCTCGAGGATCTTTATGTCGACGAGAAATTCCGCGGCCAGGGCGTCGGACGGGCGCTGATCGATGACCTGATCACGCTCGCCAGGACCAAGGGCTGGTCGCGCCTTTACTGGCACACCGACCGTGACAATGTGCGTGCCCGGAAGCTCTACGACACCTATGCACAAGAATGCGGGCATGTGCGCTATCGGATCGCGCTCACATAATCAGGCGCCATAGCGGAAGAAGTCGATGAAAGCCCTCAGCGCCGGCCGCATCTGCCGGCGCGAGGGATAGTAGATGTAGAAGCCGTCGAAAGGCGGACACCAGTCTTTGAGGACGCGCACCAGGCGACCCTGCGTCAATTCCTCGGCAATCCGCTGATCGAAGAGATAGGCGATCCCGGCTCCGCCGAGACACGCCTGCAGCATCCGCCGGTCGTCCGAGAGGATCACCGAGCCCTCGACGTCAACGATCAGTGATCGCCCCTCCTTCTCGAACTCCCAGCGGTAGATCGCGCCGCTCGAGAAGCGACGCCGGATACAGGCGTGGCGCAGCAGGTCGCGCGGATGCGTCGGCATCGGATGGGCGCGGAAATAATCCGGCGTGGCGACGACCGCGCAGGAGAACGGTCCGCTCGCCTTCACCGCGATCATGTCCTGCTCCAGGCTTTCGCCGAGTCTCAGACAGGCGTCGTAACCCTTCGCGACCAGATCCTCGTATCGGTCCTCGGTGATAAGCTCGAAGATGTCCGGACGATGAGATGCCGGCTTACGCGACCCTGCGGCGGTAGGCGGAGGGCGTTGTACCGGTTACCGCCTTGAACATCCGCGTCATGTGGCTCTGGCTGCTGAAGCCGCAGGCGGACGCGATCTCGGCGATGGGATCGCCGTCCGCCAGCATCCTTCTGGCTCGGTCGATGCGCCGGTTGAGGATGAAACCGTAGGGCGAGACCCCGCAGCTTAGCCGGAACATGCGCTGTAGGTGGAATTCACTCAACCCGGCGACACCTGCCAGTTCCTGGAGGATGATCACATGTTCGAGGCGGGCCTCGATGTAGTCTATCAGCCGCCGCCGGATCGCAGGAGAAAGGCCGCCGCGCAGGGGAACCGGTCGCGCTCCACCGTAACGCGGGTCAGAAAACAGGCAGGCGATCGCCACAGTGATCGCCTCCTCCGCCCCCAGGGTATCCCCGGTCTGCGTCGCGACAGCCAGACGCTGCAGACCTTCGGCAAGCCGGGGCGCATCGTCGAACGTCGCCTCGGGAACGGTCATCAGCCGCGCATCGCGGTCGAGCGTCTCGGAAAATTGCCGCCGCAATTCGTCGTCCGTGACGTAGAGATGGACGAATTCGAAGGTGTCGTTGATTTCCCAGTCCGAAGACGCGCCCTGCGGCATCAGGCAGAGCGCGCCCGGCCAGCCGTGGGCACGCCCGGCATCGAGCCGCCATGTGCTTTCGCCGCCACGGAGGTAGAGACTGAAGGTGTGGCCGTCCGGCCGCTCGTAGTGCATCCGGTCGAAGCTGTTGCGCCAGACCGCCGTCGCCTTTCCGGTACCAAGGTCCAGCCCCGCCAGTCGCTGCGCGCGCGGTGAAGAAGAGAGCAAACTGTAAACGGACGGACGCTGCTGCATGGAAAGCCTGTTGTGGTAGCGAACCCTTTTACCGCAAATTCGACGAACGGCCATCCGGAAGTGATGGCCGCCCGGCTCCCTGACGCAATTCACCGCAAGATCGTGCAAGCGCGGACACCGGAATGACCCTAGGTATGCCCCTACATTCAGGGAACCACCATGACCAACTATCTGCTCTTTTCCTCGACCGTTCTGATCTGGGGCACGACCTGGATCGCCATTGCCCGCCAGATCGGGCCCGTTCCGGTTCTGGTATCCGTCTTCTACCGGTTCGGCGCCGCCGCGCTGATCCTCGTCGGCACCTTGATCTTGACCCGCCGGATGAAAGTTCCGCCGCTGCGACAGCAGCCGTTCATCCTCGCCCAGGCGCTCTGCCTGTTCTGCTGCAACTTTCTCTGCTTCTATTACGCTGCCGCCTATGTTCCGTCCGGCCTGATATCGGTCGTCTTTTCGCTTGCGACCATTTTCAACGCCGTCAATGCGCGGATCTTTTTCGGCGACCGGATCAGTCTACGCACGCTTCTCGCGGCAATGCTTGGTGCCACCGGTCTCGTGCTGCTCTTCGGGCCGGACATGTTCGTCGCCTTCAATCCGGAGAGTTGGAAGGGCATAGGGCTCTCGGCACTCGGCACGATGTTCTTTTCGCTCGGCAACATGGCGTCGCGCCGCAATAGCGCGGCGGGCATCAGTCCGGTGACGGCCAATGCCTGGGGCATGAGTTATGGCGCCCTCACGCTCCTCGGTCTCGTCCTTCTTACCGCCACGCCGATGGTCGCACCGCCGGATATCACCTATCTCGGCGCGCTGCTCTATCTCTCGGTCGTCGGTTCGGTCATCGGCTTCACGACCTATCTGATGCTGGTCTCACGGATCGGCTCGCAGAAGGCCGCTTATGCAACCGTTCTCTTCCCGGTCGTCGCGCTCACGCTGTCGAGTATCTACGAGGATTATCACTGGACCGCGATCGGCGTCGCCGGCCTTCTTCTGACCCTTGCCGGCAACGTCGTGATGTTCGCCCGTCTACCGGGGTGGGCGAAGACCGGCGGCACTGAGCCGAGCAGAGCCTGAACGGAGAAGGGGCGGCAACGTCGCCCCTTCTCACCTCGATTGCCGCTCAGGCGCGAAGTATGCCGCCGGTCGACTTTTCGACGTTGGCGACGATCTTCTTGGTCAGTGCGTCGAAATCCTCGTCGGTTAGAGTCTTCTCGACTGGCTGGATCAGCACCTCGATTGCGACCGACTTGCGGTCTTCGCCAAGCGATGCGCCCTCGAACACGTCGAAGACATTCACGCCGGTGATCAGCCTGCGGTCGGCACTGCCGGCCGCCTTGACGATTGCTCCGGCTTCCACCGTCTTGTCGACAACGAAGGCGAAGTCGCGCTTTACCATCTGGAAAGGCGAAAGCTCCAGTGCCGGCTTGGTGCGGGTCGCCTTCTTCTTCGGTTCCGGGATCGCGTCGACGCAGATCTCGAAGCCGGCGAGGGCGCCGGTGACATCGAGGGCCTCCAGCGTCTTCGGATGGAATTCTCCGAAGTAACCGAGGATCACCTTCGGTCCCATCTTGATCGTGCCGGAGCGGCCCGGATGGTACCACGCGGGTGCACCGGGCTCGATCTGCACGTTCCCCATCGGCAGGCCGCAGGCTTCCAGCACGGCGAGCGCGTCGGCCTTCGCGTCATAGACATCCACCGGCTTACCGCCACCCTTGGCCGCGTTCGACCACATGCGGCCGGCACCGGAAAGCGAGGCCGTTCCGCGGCGGATGCCGGCGGCGACGCGGCGCTGTCCTTCCGGGGTATCGTTTTCGTACGTGCCCGAAACCTCGAAGATCGCGACGTCACCGAAGCCGCGGTCTGCGTTGCGCTGCGCGGCGCTCAGCAGGCCCGGCAATAGCGATGGCCGCATGTCCGACATATCGGCAGCAATCGGGTTTGCAAGCCGCAGTTCATGGCTCCCGCCGCCAAAGAGCTTCGCCTGCTCGTGCGAGATGAAGGACCAGGTGACGGCCTCCAGCATACCACGGGCGGCAAGGGCGCGCTTGGCCGTGCGGGTGCGGATTTGCAGCGGCGTCAGGATCCGACCATTGACGGCGCCGGCGCTTGGCAACGGCTCCGGCTTGATGTTGTCGACACCGTGGATCCGCATGATTTCTTCGACCAAGTCGGCCTTGCCGTCGATGTCCGGCCGCCAGGACGGCACCGAAACCTTGACCTGCTCGCCTTCCCCGACGACCTCGAAGCCGAGGCCGGTCAGGATCGCGCGGGATTCCTGGTTGGAGACGGTGAGGCCGGTGAGACGCTTCACTTCCGAGAACGGGAAGTCGACGATCTTGCGGACATGGCCCTTGTGGCCGGCGACCTTAGCAGCGGCCGCCGTACCCCCGCACATTTCGAGCACCAGTTCGGTGGTGCGTTCGAGGCCGGGGACCATGTATTCCGGATCGACACCGCGTTCGAAACGGTAGCGGGCATCGGTGATGATGCCGTTGCTGCGGCCGGTCTTGGCGATGTTGATCGGGTCCCAAAGCGCCGACTCGATCAGCACGTTGACCGTGTTTTCGTCACAGCCGGAATGCTCGCCGCCCATGATGCCGCCGATCGATTCCGGCCCGTTGTCGTCGGCGATGATGATGTTGGCCGGGTTCAGCTTATAGGTGCGGGTATCGAGCGCGAGGATTTCCTCGCCCTCGCGGGCACGGCGAACCACGAGGTCACCCTTGACCTTGTCGGCATCGAAGACGTGCATCGGCCGACCCTGGTCGAAGGTCATGTAGTTGGTGACGTCGACCAGTGCCGAAATCGGACGAAGACCAATGGCGAGAAGCCGCTGCTGCATCCATTTGGGGCTCGGGCCGTTCGTCACGCCACGAACCAGGCGGTAAGCGAAGCCGGGGCAAAGCCGCTCATCGTCGAGCACGATCTTGACCTCGACCGGGGTCTCACCTTCGACCTTAAAATTTGGCGCCGTCGGCAGTCTCAGCTTGCCGAGACCGGAGGCGGCGAGATCGCGGGCGATGCCGAAGATCGAGGTGCAGTCCGGACGGTTCGGCGTGAGATTGATCTCCACGACCGGATCGTCCAGGCCGGCGTAAGTCGCGAACGACGTACCGACGGGTGCATCCTCCGGCAGATCGATGATACCGTCATGGTTGTCGGAGATGTTCAACTCCTTCTCCGAGCACATCATGCCGTGACTTTCCACGCCGCGGATCTTGCCGACGGCGAGCGTCACGTCGATGCCGGGGACATAGGTGCCCGGACGGGCAAGCGCACCGACGAGGCCGGCGCGCGCATTCGGCGCACCACAGACGATCTGCACCGGCTTACCGTCGCCGGCGTCCACCATCAGCACCTTCAGCCGATCGGCTTCCGGATGTTTTTCGGCCGTCAACACCTTGGCAATAACGAACGGCTTGTAGGCCGCCTTGTCATCGACGTCCTCGACCTCGAGGCCGATCGCCGTCAGACGCTCGCAGATCTCGTCGAGCGTGGCGTCGGTTTCCAGGTGTTCCTTCAGCCAGGAGAGTGTGAATTTCATCGTTCTATCCTCCTCACGCGCTCAGGCCGCCGAACAGCGTCGGCACGTCGAGCGGGCGGAAACCGTAATGGCTCATCCAGCGAACGTCGGCATTGAAGAAGTCCCGGAGATCCGGCATGCCATACTTCAGCATGGCGATGCGGTCGAGACCCATGCCCCACGCAAAGCCCTGATATTCGTCGGGATCGAGCCCGCCGGAACGCAGAACGTTCGGATGCACCATGCCGCAGCCGAGAATCTCCATCCAGTCCTTGCCCTCGCCGAACTTGACGATCGGACCCGAGGAACGGTCGCATTGAATATCGACCTCGAATGAGGGCTCGGTGAAGGGGAAGAAGGACGGCCGGAAGCGCATCACGACGTTGTCCACCTCGAAGAAGGCTTTGCAGAACTCCTCGAGCACCCAACGCATGTTGGCGACGTTCGCGGTTTTGTCGATGACGAGGCCTTCCACCTGATGGAACATCGGCGAATGGGTGGCATCCGAGTCCTGGCGGTAGGTCTTGCCGGGAATGACGATGCGGATCGGCGGCTTCTGCGCCTCCATGGTGCGGACCTGCACCGGCGAGGTGTGGGTGCGCAGCACCTTGCGCTCGCCGTTGGCGTCCGGCTGCAGGAAGAAGGTATCATGCATCTCACGGGCCGGATGACCTTCAGGGAAGTTGAGCGCCGTGAAATTGTAGTAATCGGTCTCGATGTCCGGGCCTTCCGCGATCGAGAAACCCATATCGGCAAAGATGGCGGTAATCTCGTCGACGATCTGGCTGATCGGATGAATGCGACCGCGCTCGGCCGGCGAGGAGCGGACAGGCAACGAAACGTCCACCGTTTCGGCGGCGAGGCGGGCAGCGATCGCCGCATCGCGAAGTTCGGTCTTGCGCACGGTGATCTGTTCGGTCACCTCATTCTTCAGCGCATTGATTGCCGCGCCCCGGGTCTGGCGTTCCTCCGGCGTCATCGAGCCGAGCGTCTTCAGCAGCTCGGAAATCGAACCCTTCTTGCCGAGAGCTGCGACACGCAGCGCCTCGATTTCCGCCTCACCGTCAGCGGCGGCGATATCGGCCAGGAGGGCCGCTTTCAAACTGTCGAGATCGGACATGTCTCTTGTTCCTGCCTCTGATTGCCGACACCGTCTCGCGGTCGGCATGACACCGAGAAAGAAAAAACCCGCGCCAGCCCTGCCAGCGCGGGTTTCCCAATCGAATTTTTAGAAAGCTTGGGAAGCGCTGGTCTTAACGAACCGCGCTTTCAAACTCGTTGGCCGAGCCGTCTTCCTTGAGGTACTCGAGGGCCTTCTTCGAGGCAGCGACGAGCGCACCGAAAGCTTCAGGCTCGCGGATGGCGAGGTCGGAAAGGACCTTGCGGTCGACTTCGATGCCGGCCTTGTTGAGACCGTCGATGAAGCGGCCGTAGGTGAGGCCGAATTCGCGGACGGCGGCATTGATGCGCTGGATCCACAGAGCGCGGAAGTTGCGCTTGTTTACCTTGCGGTCGCGGTAAGCGTACTGCTTGGAACGGTCAACCGCGGCCTTTGCGGCGCGGATGGTGTTCTTGCGGCGGCCGTAGAAGCCCTTGGCTGCCTTCAAAACCTTTTTGTGCTTGGCGTGGGCGGTAACGCCGCGTTTTACGCGTGCCATGTCATGATCTCCTTAGTAATCCAGTAGAGCCGGGTCTCAGAGACCGTTCGGCAGGTAGTTCTTGACGACCTTCTTGCCGTCAGCGTCGGCGAGAACCATGGTTCCGCGCGCATCGCGAATGAACTTGTTGGACCGCTTGATCATGCCGTGGCGCTTGCCAGCAGCAGCTGCCAGCACCTTGCCGGTGCCGGTAACTTTGAACCGCTTCTTGGCAGCAGACTTCGTCTTCATCTTGGGCATTTTGCTACTCCATTGTTTTTGTATCGAAAGGAACAGACGAAGCTCCTTTCAAGCATTAGAAACGGCCACGGCATGCCCTGCCGGACCGTTCGGACGCGCGCTTATAACCGCACTCGGTCAAAAGCGCAACGGGTTCGGCCAGGGGAATCGGCCGAAAGACGTGAAAAGCCGCCGGCAGGCGGCGGCTTCGGTCGCAAAGTGCAGGCATTCACCTCACTTCGGCGCCAGCACCATCATCATCTGACGGCCTTCGAGCTTCGGCTCGGCTTCCACCTTGGCGATAGCCAGGGTATCTTCCTTCACCTGCTGCAGAAGCTTCATGCCGAGCTCCTGGTGAGCCATTTCGCGGCCGCGGAACTTCAGCGTCACCTTGACCTTGTCGCCTTCTTCGAAGAAGCGGCTCATCGCCTTCATCTTCACCTCATAGTCATGGGTGTCGATGTTCGGCCGCATCTTGATTTCCTTGACCTCGACAATCTTCTGCTTCTTGCGCGCTTCGGCCGCCTTCTTCTGGTTGGCGTATTTCAGCTTGCCGAGGTCCAGGATCTTGCATACCGGAGGTTCAGCATTCGGCGAGATCTCGACGAGATCGAGGCCGGCCTCTTCGGCCATTCGAAGGGCTTCGTCCGTCGGCACGATACCGAGGTTCTGACCTTCTTCATTGATAAGCTGAACTCTGGGGATCCTGATCTCCCGGTTTGAGCGCGGCCCTTCCTTTACGGGGGCGTCGGCTTTGAAAGGTCTGCGAATGGTCGTATTCTCCTCATTGGTTTCCGAATGCGGCACTGCCGGCCGGAGCGAAATCTCGTCTTTCCGTTGCGCTTGCAGCCACCGCGGCAAGGCTAATAACACGCTTCGGAAAGAAAATCACCTAGTGTGCTCGCAAGAACGAATCAGTTTTATGAATGCGTAGCGAGATTTGGAGTTCCTCATGACAGACATCAAGACCGAGCCCCGACTGCAGCATCTTGTCGTGGGTTCGGGCGAGGCTAGGCGCGAGATCGCGATGCTGGTCCGGCCTGCCTCCGACCGCGCAGCCGGACCGGCGCTGATGTGGCTCGGCGGCTATCGCTCCGATATGAGCGGAACCAAGGCGGAGGAACTCGACCGTCTTGCGGCCCGCACCGGACGTCAGGCGATCCGCTTCGACTATTCCGGTCATGGCGCCTCGGGAGGCGACTTCAAGCTCGGCACCATTTCACGCTGGCTGGAGGAGGCGCTTGCAGTCCTCGATGAGTTAGCGCCGGAAAGCGTCGTCCTCGTCGGTTCTTCCATGGGCGGCTGGATCGCGCTTCGCCTCGCGCAGGAGCTCAAGCGCCGGGGCGCAGGCGCAAGGCTCGAAGGCATGGTGCTCATCGCACCCGCACCCGACTTTACCACCGAACTGGTGGAGCCCAATCTCAGCGCAGACGAGCAACGGTCGCTGGAGGCGCGCGGCTATTTCGAAGAGCCGTCGCAGTACAGCCCCGAGCCGAACATCTTCACCCGGGCGCTGATCGAGGATGGGCGCAACAATCGGGTACTCACTGGCATTATCGAGACCGGTTGTCCGGTGCACATCCTGCAGGGGATGAAGGATCCCGACGTGCCTTACACCCACGCGCTGAAGCTCGTCGAATTCCTGCCCGCCGACGATGTCGTCCTGACGCTGATCCGCGATGGCGACCACCGGCTCTCTCGCCCTCAGGACATCGAGCGGATGAACGCTGCGATCCTCGGCGTTTCCGAAGGAATGTGATGCATTTTAACCATAGCTGCGAAATGCCCGTCTTCAGCAGTTGCTAATGATTGACTAACACGCCCGTCCAGCATTAACTCTTCGTTAACGATATAAAGGGACGGGTTCATGAGGAACGGTTCGCGCGCGCTCGCCGCGGTATTGGCGGCGACGGCATTTTTTGTGCCCATCAACAGCAGCCTCTCGGCGCCGGCAGCACCGAAGGCCATGGTTGTCGGAACGGTCACCTCACAGCCGATCGGTCACTACGAATTCTGCCGTACTCATCGCGACGAGTGCAACGTCCACGGCCGTGCGAATGCCCCGGCCCCCCGGATAACCGACCGGGGCTGGAGCGTTCTGCGAGACATAAATACTGCGGTGAATGCCTCGATCACCCCGATGACGGACTCCGACATCTACGGTCGCGAAGAAATGTGGACCTATCCCACCGACGTCGGCGATTGCGAAGATTTCGTTCTGTTGAAACGCAAGAAGCTGATCGAAGCTGGCTTTGATCCTTCCGACCTTCTCATCACCGTCGTGCGCAAGCCGGACGGCGAGGGTCACGCAGTCCTGACGGTGCGCGCGGCCCAGGGCGACTACGTCCTCGACAACCTGAACGACGAGGTCAAACTCTGGACTGCAACGCCCTATACCTACCTCAAGCGGCAGGCGAGCTTCGACAGCGGGCGGTGGGTGACGATCGAGAACGGCACGACCGATCTCATGGTCGGCGCGCTGAAATAGCCGATTCCGGACGATCGAAACCGGGGCGACGGCGGAAAGCACCACCAGCAGCAATGCACTGACCGCCGAGATCAGGAAGCCGCCTCCCACCCGAAATCGCGTGCGATCGCAGGAGCGAGAGCCGAGAACGAGTCGCGAAGCGCTTCATAGCCGACGGTCATGGAAACGCCCAGGCCGATGGTCAGGTGGGACGGCTTCATGGTGCACCGCCACGCAAACCGCGCCACGACAGGTTGGCACCAACGTGCCCGACAGCCGAATAGGACCGCATGCAAGCGGACGGCGCCTGTCTCGTGCCGTCCGACCGCCAGATTAGCCGTTGCCGATCAGAATACCTGCGGCAAGAACCAGCGAGCCACCGAGAACGACCTGCATGGCCGCGCGCAAGAACGGCGTCTCCATGTATTTATTCTGGATGAAGGCGATCGCCCACAATTCGATGAAGACGATCACCGACGCCGTTATCGTCGCCGTCCAGAAATGCGGAATGAGATAGGGCAGTGCATGACCGAGGCCGCCGAGTGCGGTCATGATACCGGACGCGAGACCACGTTTCACCGGCGAACCACGTCCGGAGAGCTTGCCGTCGTCGTGCGCGGCTTCGGTGAAACCCATCGAGATGCCGGCGCCGACGGATGCGGACAGACCGACGAGGAAGGTCTGCCAGGTATCACCCGTGGCGAACGCCGCGGCGAAAATCGGTGCAAGCGTGGAGACCGAGCCGTCCATCAGACCCGCCAGCCCTGGCTGAACATAGGTCAGGATGAACTGCCGCCGAGCCGTTTGAGCCTCTTCGTGCGCGACGTCGGCGGGCACATGCTTTTCGCCCAGCATCCGGGCAGTTTCCTCGTGCCCCTGCTCGGCCAGCGCCAAATCGCCGAGGAGCCGTCGCGTTTCAGCATCGCTCGTCCGTTTTGCAGCCTCGGTGTAGAAGCGATAAGCCGACTGCTCCATCGCCTCCGCCTCGTCGCGGATCTGCTCGAGCGTCTGGTTCGCCCGCAGCCAATCCGGTTTGCGGCTGTAGAAGTCGCTGACATATTCACGCCGGATGAGAGGAATGCGCTCGCCGAACCGCTGACGATGCATCTCGATCAGCATGTTGCGGTGGGAATGCTCGACCTCCGCCATGTCTTCGAACACCTTGGCAGACTGCGGGTATTGGGCGCGCAACTGATCGGCGTAGGCAAGGTAAATCCGCGCGTCGTCCTCCTCCGAGGAGATCGCCAGCGCCAATATCTCCTGCTCGCTCAGGCTCGCGAAGGAACGTTTCGAAGAAGATGGGAAAAACCGACCGAGCATAAATAACTCCATTTAGAATAGTTCTAATTTATTCATTCCAGCGGCCGGGTCAAGGGGCGACACTCATCGCCCGACGGGCACATCGCCGCATTGCAGCGGAAGTTTCGCACTCTAGAAAGACCGAGTACGTATGTGCTCGTGTGCGTCTCGTAAGGTGCCTTAAAATTGGCAGATATCAACCCAACTGAAGAGAAACCAATCGGGGGGGACGTCGTCAAATGTCTGTCGATTTGACCGCGCGCGCAGCCCATGTCGCCGGTATACGCGAACGCGCCCAGGCCGAGATGGAGCGTCTCGGCGTGGATGCCGCGTTCATCGACCTTCTGGTCGAAACCTTCTATGGTCGCATCCGTGCCCACGAACACCTTGGACCCGTTTTCGAACAACGGCTTGCCGGACGCTGGCCTGACCACCTGACGAAGATGAAGAGTTTCTGGTCGTCGGTCGCATTCAAAACGGGCACCTATGGCGGCAAGCCTGTCCAGGCTCACCTCGGCGTCGAAGGAGTCCATGAGGGCCTGTTCGCCGAGTGGCTGGTACTCTTCCGCACGACGCTCGACGACATCGCGCCGAGCGAAGAAGCGGCGCAATGGTTCATGGCGACCGCGGAACGCATCGCCCGAAGCCTCGTGCTGGCGATGTTCTACAATCCTGCGCTGGATGATCCGGCGAATAGACCGCTCGCCCCGAGGCAGTAGGAATCGTCGAGACAATTTCGTGCCCTTCGGAGGGTGCTTGCGAAATTTTCGAAAAGGAAGAGTCGACTTACCGACTGAAATTTGCGCGAACGGTCTTGCATGCAACGTGATGAGGTGATTTATCCCGCGCCGGGAGAGAGGAAGATTTTACCCTATAACGACTATAAGGCTTCCCATCATGAACCGTCGCAAGTTCTTCAAGCAGGCCGGCGCCGCCGGACTGGGCGCTGCTGCAACAGCAGCACTTGCCGCACCCGCAATCGCCCAGCAGAACCCGAAACTCACCTGGCGTCTCGCCTCGTCTTTCCCCAAGAGCCTCGACATCATCTTCGGTGCCGCGGAAGACATCGCGAAGAGCGTCGCGGAAGCAACCGACGGCAACTTCACCATTCAGAGTTTCGCCGCCGGCGAGATCGTGCCACCGCTGCAGACGGCCGACGCCGTCGCAGCCGGCACGGTCGAGATGGCACATACGTGCTGTTACTATTACATTGGCAAGGATCCGGCTTTCGCCCTCGGCACAGCGATCCCCTTCGGTCTTAACGCCCGTATGACCAATGCATGGTTCACCGCGGGCGGTGGCAACGACCTCCTCAACGCCTTCCTCGCGGGCTATAACCTCTATGCATTGCCGGCCGGCAATACGGGCGCGCAGATGGGCGGCTGGTACCGAAAGGAAATCAAAGGCATCGAGGACCTGAAGGGCCTCAAGATGCGCATCGCCGGTCTCGCCGGCGAGGTCATGAGCAAGGTTGGCGTCACACCTCAACAGATCGCCGGATCGGACGTCTACCCAGCACTCGAGAAGGGTACGATCGATGCGACCGAGTTCGTCGGGCCTTATGACGACCTCAAGCTCGGCTTCTACAAGGTTGCCAGATACTACTATTATCCGGCATGGTGGGAAGGCGGACCGGCGGTCCATGCCTTCTTCAACCGGGAGAAGTTCAACGAACTGCCGAAGAACTATCAGCGCATTCTTGCCGACGCCTGCGCAAGCGCCAACGCAAACATGCTTGCACGTTACGACGCATCGAATGCCGCGGCCCTGCGCAAGCTCGTTGCCGAGGGCGCCCAGTTGCGCGCCTTCAGCTCCGACATCCTCGACGTCTGCCACAAGGCAGCCAAGGAAACCTATGCCGAGCTCAGCGCCAAGAACGAAAACTTCAAGACGCTTTACGACAGCCAGCAGGCCTTCAAACAAGACGCCTATCTTTGGGCGCAGATCGCCGAGTACGGCTTCGATACCTATATGATGCTTCAACAACGCGCCGGTACGTTGTAAAGCAGCACACGTCAGCACCGGCCAATTCACGTCGGTCTGAGAAGGCTCCGGACGACCTGTCCGGGGCCTTTGTCGTAATATCGAGCCCAAGTGGTGCAGGTGCCGAGATGCTGGATTTCCTTCGAGGTCTGCCGGCAGATTCAGCCAAGGCGGAGCCCACGACCGGCTGGGGGGTGGGGGTTGGACGTGGGCTCCTGACCACCTCAGGGGTGGCTGGAGCGAACCATATCAGTTGCGCGCGCAGCGTTTAGCCCTTCGCCGCGAATACACCGCTATTTCGACGGAGCTCATTAAAGGCACTATAACGATCCGGCCCGACCTGTACCGATACGAAACAGGCGCACTGCGCGGAATGACGCTGGCTATGTCGCGAAAGCCGACCGGATCGGGACGAAGGTCGATACCGCCATCACGAAAATTCCGCAGGCTGTCGGTGGTGACGCGGGACCAGATCGAAGACCAGAAGCCCCGCGCGCTCAACGAATCGCTGGGATATACGGCCGGCGCCGATCCGGAATACGTTCGGTTTCCACGCCCGCTACGACACCTTGCGCCTTCGCGGTTTCCGCCGGGCGTTCTCAGCCGTCCAGGCCCTTCAGCACGTTTGCGACGTTGTGCCCGATCTGCGGAACGCCGTATCCTCCTTCCATGACCGCCAAGACCGGCAGGCCGGCGGCGGCGATCATCTCACCCATGCGAAGATAGTCGTCGCTCTTCAGTTTGAAGAAACTGATCGGATCCTCCTCAAAGGTATCGACGCCAAGTGAAAGGACGATCGCCTCGGCACCGCAAGAGCGTATGCGCGTTAAGGAATCCGCGAGAGCGGACGACCAGACATCCCACGCCGTGCCGGAGGGCATCGGATAGTTCGCGTTCAGTCCTTCACCGGGACCCTCGCCTGCCTCGTCGGCATATCCCATGAAGAACGGGAAAGCATCCTGCGGCTCCCCGTGGAGCGATGCGAAGAAGATGTCGTCACGTCGGTAGGTTATGTCCTGGGTACCGTTGCCATGGTGAAAGTCGACGTCGAGGACCGCGACCCTTCCTGCTCCCCGATCAAGCAGCCGTTGCGCGGCAATGGCGGCATTGTTGATGAAGCAGTAGCCGCCGAAAAGATCGATGCCGGCATGATGACCCGGTGGGCGGCAGAGCGAAAAGGCGAACCGATTGCCTTCTGCAAGCCAGTCAGCGCCGGAAATCGCTACATCCATCGAAGCGATCGCTGCCTCGTAAGTGCCGCCGGAAATCGCCGTCTCGGCCGAATTGGCGTAATAGCCGACAGCACCGTCTATGTTCTTCGGCACCCGACCGGTCTGGCTGCGGCGGCAGGGAAAGGAGGTCGCTATTGCCTCACCCTCGAAACCCTGAGCCTGCCACCGTTCCCAGCAAGTACTGAGAAACTCGACATAACCGGCATCGTGGACTTTGAGCGCTGTTTCGAGTCCGTGCCCTTCAGGTGCGGAAACGTCGGAAAATCCGGCCTCTTTCACCGCTGCCAAGATCCATTCGGCGCGGAACGGTCCCTCGAAAGGCTTGACCAGCAGACCGCCGTGCAGCTCCGTCTTGGCATCTCGAAGCTTGTGCTTCTCCGAATAGAAAACCCGCATTCCCGCCGCCCCTCCGTCGATGTGGGACGCACGCTACCCTTGCGGCCGAGGAGTTGGCAAGGGACGGAAGGGGTCGAGGCGCTTCAGCCTCACCGGAACAGGACCGCGCTCGAGAGAACCTCGAAGCGGTCCAGACCCGATCATGAAATCCCCGGCAACCTCCTCACTCGACGAGGTTGATTTCCTCGGTCTCGCCGCCCGTGCAGACATAGCAGCAGTCACTGCAGGTCTCGGTGTTATCCGGTCCGGTTCCCCAGTAGGTGCCGCGGTCACCGGAAACCCAAGCGCCGTAGCAGATCGATTCTCCCTCGTTGCAGGAAAGCGGAATCTGCTTCGTCTCGCCGTCGTCGAGATAGAAAACCTGATTATTCCCCGGCCAGACGTAATCGCGGTCCTGGCTGTAGAGTTCGACTTCCACCGCGTTCGGATGTTCGTTACGCATAACGAATGTGACATCCGCGGCGAGCGCGGGCAGAGCCGCAGCGACAGCCGCACACGTCATCAGAAGAAGACCCGCAGGCCTGCGTATTGCCGAAACGAAAAGCGTCATGAGAGATCCCCCGATTCCAGAATGTTAATGCCAGCGAACCGCTAGCATGACGAGTCAACCTAAAGGGAGGGGCGAGGCGACCCGGAGTGCGCCCTTTTTTGGCACAACCTGTGATTCTGGCGCAGCCTTAAGGCGAAAGCAGTGTCGACCGATCAGGCGTCTGCGGCTGGCGCGAGACGTTTGTAGAAGACCGTGGTCGCGCAATAGCGGCCATCCGGGAACAGGGCGTAGTCCGGGATAACACCGGACCGTACCCAGCCGAAACGCTCGTAGATTGCCTCGGCCGGTTCCCCGGTCGCTGTGTCGAGGACGAGCAGCCAGCGCCCACGTGCCATTGCTTCGCGCTCGGCGGCCACCACAAGCTGTCGCGACAAACCGCGACCGCGGGCGACACGATGCACGAGGAGCTTCATCAGGTCTGCCCGGTGAGGCTGGTTCGGCTTCAGCGCAAAGCCGATCTGTACCGTCCCGACGACACGACGCGTCTCGTCCTCGGCAACGAGAAGCAGCGCTTCGTTTCGGCCCACGGCGGCGGCAACTCCCTGCCAGTAGGCCGCTGCGTCGGCAGGCGCCAGGGGCGACATGAAGCCGATCGAAGCGCCGCCGTCGACGCAGTCGCAGAGCACGTCGCAAAGGTCGGGCAGGCACGTGAGCGCTTCTTCTTTGTTCAGCAGGCGAATGAGGGCGGGCATGGAAAGCTCCGGGAAAGGTTTGCGTCAACGTGAACCGAGGTCGATGACCACGGCATAGCGGGAGGGTTTGTCGGTCGGATTTCGAAAGGCATGCACCTCACCGACATTCATGTAGAGGCAGTCACCGGCCGTCAGGCGGTAGATCCGCTCTCCGACCGTTAATTCCATCTCCCCTTCGAACAGCCAGACGTGCTGCCATTGGTTACGGCTTGCCGGCGGGCTGCCGAAACGGACTTCCGCCGCGGGTGGAAACTCGACCTCGACGACGTCGACGCGCGAGCCCGTTCCAGGCGGGCTTACTGCGCGGCGAAGATAGCCGCTTTCCGGATCGCGCCACACCGGCTGGTCGGCACGGCGCGCCAAAGGCTCTGACGCGTCGCCGGCGATATCGAAGAAAACCGACAGCGAAAGGCCGAGCGAGGAACAAAGCCTCGCCAGCAACACGGCCGTCGGGCTCGTCTCCGCGCGCTCGATACGCGAGATCATCGCCCGGCTGACGCCGGAGACTTCGGCGAGCTGGTCGAGCGTTAACCCACGCTCACTACGCAGCGCTTTAACGCGCTCCCCAATTGACCGAGCGAGTTCATCTTCTCTCTGTTCCATTATATGAGAATTACAGCGTCACATATTGGAGTCAAGAGGGGAACAAGGCGCTTCAGGTGTCGAGCGCAATCGCCAGCTTGGCCAGCAGGCGTCCGAGGTCTTCCGTCTCTCGCTCATCCAGGCACCTCAACAGGTCTGCCTCGACCGCCATGTCGGCGCGAAAGGCTGCCTCCGCCCGTTCGTGGCCAAGAGCCGTCAATTGCACAGGGAGGCTGCGCCCGTCGCCCTCGCTTGGTGGACGTTCGACAAGGCCGGCCTTCTCAAGACGTGCAAGCCGGGGAGTCAAGCCGCCTGAGGTGATCATCAGTTGCTGGAAAAGCTCTGTCGGACGCAGACGATAGGGGGGGCCCGACCGCAACAGCGTCGCGAGCACGTCGAACTCACCAGTATCGAGCCCGTGCTCGGCAAACACCGCCTCGATAGGTGGACGAACCTTCAGCGTTATCCACCGCGCTCGACCGAGAATGGCCATGCCGACCGTGTCCACGTCCGGGAGCTCCTTTGACCACTGGCGCCTGCGCGCACCAACGTGATCATCCTGCACATCCCGCTTCGAAGCAATTTGTCTTGCCATAAAGATACTTCCGTATTATCTTTCTAGAAAGATAACGCGGTGCGTGGCTCTTCTCAAGAGAAAGATGCACCACCAAGGCAGGTCGGACCTGGAATCGAGAGAGGAGAACGACTGATGAAAGAGGAAATGACTGCCCTTTGGGCGGGGCGAGGCCTGTCGCTCGTCTTCGTCCTGTTCATGCTCGGGGCTTCCGTCGCACCCAAGCTTCTCGGCATGCCGGTTGCGGAAGAAACGCTGGCCGCCCTCGGCTGGCCGCCCGGTTACGCGAAGATGATCGGCGTCATCGAGCTGACCTGCGTGGTGCTCTACCTGTTTCCGCGTACAAGCCTGCTCGGCGCCGTGTTGATGACCGGTCTCCTCGGAGGTGCGATCGCGACACAGTTGCGCGCCCAAAGCCCGCTCTTCAGCCACGTGCTCTTCAGCTTCTACATCGCCGCCTTCATGTGGGGCGGACTGTGGCTGCGCATGCCAGCCATACGGATGGCCTTGCCCTTCCTGCGCTGACCGCGTCAGCCCCCTACCTGACGGATCCAGTCCGGAAGGTTGTAGTAGTTGGATATCCGCGCGACCTTGCCGTCCCGCAATTCGAAGAAGGCTCCGGCCGGAAGAACGTATTTCTGGCCGTTCGCTTCCGGCAACCCCTCGTCGGTCGCCAGGTACTCGCCATGGACGACAAATTCGGCGGCACCTCGCCGGCCATCCTCACTGGTCATGACCACCATGTCGGTGAGCTCTTCCCTGTAGCAGCGGTTCATGTGTCCCATGAAGCTGGAGAAAGCCGCCTTGCCGATCTGACGCTCCCCTTGGTTGATGTCGTGAATGACGTCGTCGGTCAGCAGCGCCAGGAAGGCTTCCATGTCGCCGGCGTTGAAGGCTTCATAATAGGCGCGGATCGTATCGGCAGCGGTCATGAGCACTCCTCAGGATGACGCAAGGCTTGGATCAAAGGGTCCGGGACGGTATAACCGCTCTCGAACGGACTGAAAACACTTCATGACCCTGACGATCCAATCCTTTTCCGGCGGCGAGGTAGCCGCATTCGTCGACGATCTTGCGCGGCTGCGGATCGCGGTGTTTCGGGATTTCCCCTACCTGTACGACGGCGATCTCGCCTATGAGCGGAATTATCTGGCCACGTATTCACGATCCGAAGGCTCGGTCTTCGTGCTGGCAATCGATGGTCAGCAGGTCGTCGGCGCGGCCACCGGAACGCCGATGATCGGAGAAACGGACGAGGTGAAAGCGCCCTTTCTAGCTACCGGACGCGATCCGGCGCAGTATTTCTATTTCGGCGAAAGCGTGCTCCTCGCCGGCTATCGCGGACGAGGCATTGGCGTGAAATTCTTTGAAGGTCGCGAGGCCCGGGCGAAAAAGCTCGGCCTGCGCTATGCCACCTTCTGCGCCGTCGAGCGCGCTGCAGACCATCCGCGCAGGCCCACCGACTACGTGCCTCTCGATTCTTTCTGGACCAAGCGCGGCTACAGCCATCATCCTGAGCTTCGAACGACCTTCTCCTGGCGCGACCTCGACGAGGCCGAGGAAAGTCCGAAGCCTCTCTCTTTCTGGATACGGGACCTCCGTTCATGACCAAGATCACGCTTGCCAGCTGCCAGTACAAGATCGATCTGATCGAGACCTGGGAGGATTACGTCCTCCATCTTACCCATCTCGTCCGCGCAGCGGTCGACAAGGGGGCGAAACTCCTGCTGCTTCCGGAGTATTCAGGTCTCGCGCTGACCGGCCAGCTCGACCCGCAGGTTCGCTCTCATCTGCACGGGTCAATTGCCGGCATCCAACCGATGATCCCGACCTGGCTCGATCTCTGCGAAGATCTCGCCCGGACCCATGGCATCGTCTTCCAGCCAGGCTCGGCGCCGATGCGCGACCCAGATGGCAACTACCGCAACCGCGCCTGGCTCTTCGGTCCCGATGGCCTGATCGGCCATCAGGACAAGATCATCATGACCCGCTTCGAGCGAGAGCAGTGGGGTATTGCCGCAGGCGAGGATGGGCTCCGCAGTTTCGAAACGCCGCTCGGCACGCTTGGCATCCTCATCTGCTACGACAACGAGTTCCCGATGCTGGGCCGCAAGCTCGCGGACTTGGGTGTCGAGCTCATTCTCGCGCCGAGCTGCACTGATACTCTGGCCGGCGCCTATCGCGTGCGCATCGGCGCACAGGCACGCGCACTGGAAAACCAGATCGCCGTACTGGTCTCGCCGACGACGGGAAATGCGCCATGGTCACCCGCTGTCGATGAAAACAGGGGACGCGCGGCGCTGTACGTGCCGCCGGACTACGGCATGCCCCCTTCGGGCATCTTCGCCGAGAGCGAGAGCGACAATGTCGATGAAAGCCGGTGGCTGATAACGGAGGTCGATCTTGCGGACGTGTTGCGGCTACGCACCGAGGGCCAGGTCGCCACGCGACGCGACTGGCCGGAACAGTTTGCGGTCTGAGGGCGCATTTGTGGGCGTTTGGTCGAACTTCCCGCTAGTCTGGCCTATCCGTCGCTGCTATATGCGCTGCCCATGAGCACATCATCCCGCACGCCCCTTGACCACATCCGCAATTTTTCGATCGTGGCCCATATTGACCACGGCAAATCGACACTGGCCGACCGGCTGATTCAGACTTGTGGCGGCCTCGCCGAGCGCGAGATGTCGGAGCAGGTCCTCGATTCGATGGATATCGAGCGCGAGCGTGGCATCACCATCAAGGCCCAAACGGTGCGCTTGCACTACAAGGCCAATGATGGCGAAACCTATGTGCTGAATCTCATCGACACCCCCGGCCACGTCGACTTCGCCTACGAAGTGTCGCGCTCGCTCTCGGCTTGCGAGGGATCGCTGCTCGTCGTCGACGCCTCCCAGGGCGTGGAAGCGCAGACGCTCGCCAACGTCTACCAGGCGATCGACAACAACCACGAGCTGGTGACGGTGCTCAACAAGATCGACCTGCCGGCGGCCGAACCGGACCGGATCAAGGAACAGATCGAGGAAGTCATCGGGATCGACGCATCGGACGCCGTGCTGATCTCGGCGAAGACGGGCCTCGGCATCCCGGAGGTCCTGGAAGCCATCGTCCACCGCCTGCCGGCGCCGAAGAGCCCCGGTGGCGAGACCGCTCCGCTGAAGGCGCTGCTGGTCGACAGCTGGTATGACACCTATCTTGGCGTCATGGTTCTCGTGCGCATCATCGACGGCGTGTTGGTGAAGGGCCAGCAGATCCGGATGATGGGCACAGGCGCGAAATACACGGTCGAGCGTGTCGGCGTGCTAACACCGAAGATGGTCAACGTGGACTCACTCGGCCCTGGCGAGATCGGCTTCATCACCGCCTCGATCAAGGAAGTGGCCGATACCCGTGTCGGCGATACCATCACCGATGACCGTCGGCCCACGGCCTCGGCCCTGCCCGGCTTCAAGCCGGCCCAGCCGGTCGTGTTCTGTGGCCTCTTCCCCGTCGATGCCGCCGATTTCGAAGACCTGCGCGCCGCCATGGGCAAGCTGCGCCTCAACGACGCCTCCTTCTCCTTCGAGATGGAGAGCTCCGCCGCCCTCGGCTTCGGCTTCCGCTGCGGCTTCCTCGGCCTGCTCCATCTCGAAATCATTCAGGAGCGTCTCGAGCGCGAGTTCAACCTCGACCTCGTCGCCACCGCACCTTCGGTCGTCTACCAGATGAAGCTGACGGACGGTACCGAGAAGGAACTGCACAACCCCGCCGACATGCCGGACGTGGTCAAGATCGAGGAAATCCGCGAGCCCTGGATCAAGGCAACAATCATGACGCCGGACGAATATCTCGGCGGCATCCTGAAGCTTTGCCAGGACCGGCGCGGCATTCAGACCGAACTCACCTATGTCGGCAACCGCGCGATGATCACCTACGAGCTGCCGCTCAACGAAGTGGTCTTCGACTTCTACGATCGGCTGAAGTCGATCTCCAAGGGATATGCCTCCTTCGACTACCACATCCTCGACTACCGCGAGGGCGACCTCGTGAAGATGTCGATCCTCGTCAATGGCGATCCGGTTGATGCGCTTTCGATGCTGGTCCACCGTTCCGCCGCCGACCGCCGCGGCCGTGGCATGTGCGAGAAGCTGAAGGAACTCATCCCGCCGCACATGTTCCAGATTCCGATCCAGGCGGCGATCGGCGGCAAGGTGATCGCGCGCGAAACCGTCCGCGCGCTGCGCAAGGACGTGACTGCCAAGTGCTACGGCGGCGACGCCACCCGCAAGCGCAAGCTGCTCGACAAGCAGAAGGAAGGCAAGAAGCGCATGCGCCAGTTCGGCAAGGTCGAGATCCCGCAGGAAGCCTTCATCGCTGCGCTGAAGATGAACGACGAATAGATCGGCGAAGGCCGCATTGATGATCGCGGCCTCCTGAGCGATGCTCAGGCTCGGCGGCGGGGTGCGCGGGCGGCCGATGGCTCGCCGTCTCTCTCCTTTGCGGCATGCGCCATGCCCCAACTTCCCATGGCATCCAGCACCGGCACGAGCGACAGGCCGTAGTCGGTATATCGATACTCGACATAGACTATGTCCCCGCCCTTTACCGGCGTGCGGGAGATGACGCCGTTGCGACGCAGCGCCAGCAGGTTTTCCTGCAGCACCTTTTCGGACATCCCGACAATGCGCCTCAATTCTCCGAAGGTTGCCGCACCGTCGCGCAGCCGCCACAGGATCCGCGGCTTCCATTTTCCGCCGATGACCTGAATGGTCGCCAGGACCGGGCAATCATGCATTTTGTCGACGTCCACCCATGCCTCCATTGCCGCTTTCCGCCCGCCGCATGACTGGCGCCACCATAGCCCGCCTGCGGCGCGATATTGATTACCTTGAGGTAAGTGCTTGTCTCGTTTCGATATTCTGCAAAACTGCCGCCGAAACCCGGGAGCGCACCACCATGATCGTCGAATATATTCGCTATCAACTCAAGCAGCATACGCCCGAAGAGCTCGTTGCGGCTTATCGCAAGGCACAGGAGAGCCTCAAGGTCGCACCGGAATGCCACGGCTTCGAACTCTCACATTGCGTTGAGGACCCGTCGAGCCTCACCCTCCGCATTCTGTGGACATCCACCGAGGACCACCTCCGGGGTTTTCGCAAGGGAGCGCATTTCCCGCCCTTCCTCGCCGCCATCCGACCCTTTGTCGGCGAGATTGCGGAGATGCAGCACTATACCGTCACCGACGTCGATTGGCAGCGGTGATCCTGCTGGCCGACAGTTGCTGGATGCACTCATCCTCGGCGACCACCAAGGTGGCGAAACACAGCGGCAGCCATCGGCATCGCGCGCGGTAATCGCCCCAAACCAGAAACGGAAATGCTGATCCACGGAGAAATGGTCGTATCCGCGAGTGCAACTCCTACGGCAGCGATCCCCATCCGCCGAAGGGTTGACACGACTGTGCCGTCCGCCTCTTTCGAGACGGGCGGCTTTCTTTCTGTCGACCCGACTTAGGGCTGCGAGTTGCCTGCAGGCGGGTTCGCCGGAGCCGCGTCGTTGGCCGGCGGCGTTGCCGGAGCCGCGGGTGTGGTCGGCTGAACAGCCGGCGCGGTGTCAGTCGCAGGCGGGGTCGTCGACGATGTCGTGGATTGGTCGACGCCGGGGCCGCCGCTCATCAGCGACCACACGACCAGTCCAAGGACGATCACGGCGCCGATGGCCGCCCAGGTCCAGGTGCCGTTGCGCGACGCGCGTGGCGGCGGATTCCCGACGTCGGGCGGATCACGATTGAGATTGGGATCATAGGTCATGGCACTTCCTCCTCTCGGTCTCGGAAGGAAATGCAGATCCGGCCGGATGGTTCCAAACGGAAGTCGGCCGCCCCACCGCTCGCGCGCGATTCACTGGAGAACCCTGCGCGTTCCCGGCCGCGGACGACCATACTCCGGATACGTTACTCCGCCGCGCCGCCGAACTGCTCCCATGCGCTCATCGCATGTGCCGCATACATCAGCGACGGACCTCCGCCCATGTAGACGGCCATGCCGAGCGTCTCCTCGAACTCCGCCTTGGTTGCGCCGAGCTTCACCAATGCGTCGGTGTGAAAGCCGATGCACCCGTCGCAGCGCGTGGCAATCGCGATCGCCAGTGCCACGAACTCCTTGGTCTTCTTGTCGAGCGCTCCGTCTCGGGTCGCAGCCGACGCCATGGCGGAAAAGCCTGCCATGACGTCGGGAATGTCCTTCCGCAGGGTCTTGGTCTGGGCGGAGATATCCTTGGTGATGTCGGGATAGTATTTCGTGACCATGGGGAGAGCCTTTCCTGTTAACACATAGCGATATGCATATGCCTTAACCGGAGGTCAACGGCTCAGCCTTGAGGAAGATCAAATTCCGACGAGATTGCAGAAGCCACGAGCCCCGTCAGGCTCCGATCCGTTCCGGCGTATAGCCGGCCTCGCGGATAGCCGCTTCGGCTTTCGCGGCATCTCCGCCGACGCGCACCTCATGAGAGACGAGGTCGACGGAGACCTCCGCTCCGGGCAGCGCGTCGGCGAGTGCAGCCTTCACGGACTTGGCGCAGTGGCCGCAGGTCATGTCTTCTACACGGAAGAGATTGAGTTCGCTCATTTTGCTGTCCTTTTTCCCTTATGCCTCTCGGCACGGATACCATCAGTGATGCACCTTCCCCCATGGGGAAGGTCAAGTGGAAATTCCTAGGCGGCATAGCAGCGCTTTCCGCCCTTGCGGTGCTAATGCCCCCTGCGTTGCGCGTCCGGACCGGCGAGATCGGCAAGGATCGGGCAGTTCGGCCGGTGGTCGCCCTGGCAGCAATCGGCCAGCTCGGTCAGCGTGGCCACCATCGACTTCATGGCCGCGATCTTCTCCTCGAGGTCGACGATGTGGGCAAGCGCCACCTTCTTCACCTCCGCGCTCGCACGACTCTTGTCGTCCCAGAGCTTCAGCAACCGCTCCGTCTCCTCGAGTGAAAAGCCGAGGGAGCGTGCGCGGCGAATGAACCGCAAGCGATGCACTTCCTCTTCGCCATAAAGACGATAATTCGAAGCGGTACGGCTCGCCGGCCGCACGAGGCCGATTTCCTCGTAGTACCGGATCATCTTGGCCGAAACGCCGGAGGCCTCGGAAGCTTCACCAATATTCATGTCTCTTCCTCCTCGTCAGGAAAGCCGGGTCACCTGCGCCCGCGTCAAACGCAGCGCATTGGTGACCACGAAAACGCTCGACAAGCCCATCGCGCCGGCCCCGATCATCGGCGAGAGTAGGAGACCGAAGGCGGGATAGAGCAGACCGGCCGCCACCGGGATCAGCAGAACGTTATAGCCGAAGGCCCAGAACAGGTTCTGCTGAATGTTCCGCATCACGGCACGGCTCAGTTCGATTGCATGAACGACCGAGCCGAGATCGCCGCCGACGAGCACGACGTCGGCGCTTTCGATGGCCACATCCGTACCGGTTCCGATGGCGAGGCCGGTATCCGCGCTCGCCAGTGCCGGCGCATCGTTGATGCCGTCGCCGACGAAGGCGACGGTCGACCCCTTCGATTTCAATTCCCGGATCACGTCCACCTTGCCTTCCGGCAGCACTTCGGCGATCACCTCGTCGATGCCGGCAGCGCGGGCGATCGCTTCCGCCGTTCCGCGGTTGTCGCCAGTCACCATCACCACTTTCAGGCCCATCGATTTCAGCGCCGAAACCGCAGCCGGACTCGTCTCCTTCAAGGGATCGGCAATAGCGACCGCTCCGGCGAGAACGCCACCGATAGCCACGTAAAGAGGTGTCTTTCCCTCGGCGGCCAGCCCGCGAGCCCCGTCGGCGAAGGGCGCAACCGAAAGTCCGAGCTTTTCCATCAGTCGGTCGGCGCCGGCCGCCACGGCACGACCGGCTACGGTGCCGGTGATGCCGAAGCCCGGCACCGCCTCAACCTTCTCGACGGCGGCAAACGCAATCCTTCGCGCTTCCGCCGCCTTGACGATCGCCTCGGCGAGCGGATGCTCCGAACGCGCCTCCAGGCTGGCGGCCAGCATCAGCACCTCATCCTCGGAAAATCCGTCCGCTACAATGAGATCGGTAAGCTCCGGCCGGCCCTTCGTGATCGTTCCGGTCTTGTCCATGACGACGACGCCGGCCTCACGCAGGTTCTGCAAAGCCTCGCCCTTGCGGAACAGCACACCCAGCTCCGCCGCACGTCCCGTGCCAACCATGATCGACGTCGGCGTGGCAAGCCCCATCGCACAAGGGCAGGCGATGATCAGCACCGCCACGGCCGCGACGAGGCCGTAGGTGTAGGCGGGTTCCGGCCCGACGAGCACCCAGGTGACAAAGGTAAGTGCCGCGATCGCCATGACCACCGGCACGAACCATCCCGTCACCCGGTCGACCAGCATCTGGATCGGCAATTTCGATCCCTGCGCTTCGCCGACCATACGGATGATCTGGGAAAGCATGGTATCGGCGCCGACCTTTTCCGCCCGAAAGCGGAAGCTTCCGCTCGTGTTGATCGTGCCGCCGATGACGGTCGCGCCCGCGCTTTTCTCGACAGGTACGGGTTCGCCGGAAATCATGGACTCATCGACATAGGAGCCGCCGTCGATCACGGTGCCGTCGACCGGAATACGCTCACCGGGGCGGATCACCACAACATCGCCGACGATGACTGCCTCCGTCGCGACATCGACCGTGACGCCGTCCCGTTCGACACGAGCCGTCTTCGCCTGAAGGCCGGCAAGTTTGCGGATCGCCTCACCGGTACGCCCCTTGGCTCGCGCTTCGAGTAACCGCCCGAGCAGAATGAGCGTGACGATCACCGTCGCCGCCTCGTAGTAGATGTTTCGCGCCTCGTAAGGCAACAGTTCGGGTGCAAACGTCGTCACAAGAGAGTAGCCGTAGGCTGCCGACGTTCCGATGGCGACGAGTGAATTCATGTCCGGCCCCCCACGCAGGAGCGCAGGAAAACCTTTCAGATAGAAGCGGAGACCCGGTCCGAGCAGCACGGCCGTCGCAAGGGCAAACTGGATATAGTTCAGGAGATTTCCAGGAAAGATCTCCATCAGCGTGTGATGCAGCGGCGGATAGAGATGACTACCCATCTCCATGACGAGGAGCGGCAGGGTCAGAATGAACGCGATAACGAAATCGCGGGTCAGCTTGCCGATCTCTCGCGCTCGCGCTGCCTGCGCGGCATCTCCCTTGTCCGTGTCGGCCACCAGCTTGGCGCCATAGCCAGCCTTGCGGACTGCGTCGAGCAAGGCCGGCACCTGGGCCTTGCCCCCAAGAACGGAGACAGTAGCTTGCCCCGTCGCCAGATTGACCGTGGCGCGTTCGACGGCCGGCACAGCCTTGAGGGCCTTCTCGACCCGGCCGACGCAGGAGGCGCAGGTCATGTCCTCGATTTCGAGCTCGATCGTCTCAGACTTTGCCTCGTAACCCGCGGCATGGATCGCGGCGAGGAGTTTCTCCGCCGCAAAACCCTCTTGCGGCTTCACCGTCAGAGTCTCGGTCGCGAAATTCACGGCGCTTTCGGCGACACCGGGTACAGCCGCGGCTGCCTTCTCGACGCGTTTGACGCAGGACGCGCAAGTCATGCCCTCGATAGGCACCTCGATGGGAGCGGCGCGCGATGACATCTGGTTCAGTCTTGTCGGCAGTTCGTTCATGATTTTCACCTCTGCCACCCTAGATGGACCTTCCCATCATGGGAGGGTCAAGAGGCAAAAGCGAATTTTTCCGAATATCCGAAAAGTCGAGCGTGGTGAAAGGCGCCGTAGCGGTGTGGCATCCGCCTACAGTACGTCACGCATTGGCGCGGTGCCGGCTCACGATTCGCCGACCCTGAGGGGCCAGTCGACAATGTAGTCCTCGAAGTCCTCGACCGGTACGATCTCCTCGCTCACCGTGCGGCCGCGCACGGAAACGCCGGCCTGGTGGACAGTTTCCCGGTCGCCGGATACCAGATAGTGCCACCAATAGAGATCCTCGCCCTCGGAAATCAGTCGGTAGGCGCAGGTCGGCGGCAGCCACGAAATCGTCTCCACCTCGTCCAGCGTCAGACGAATGCAGTCGGGCACCGTAGCCTGGCGGTTCTCGTAGTCCTTGCACCGGCAGCTGTGCGCGTCGAGCAGCCGGCAGGCCACCGACGTGAACGCGACCTCGCCGGTATCCCAGTCCTCGAGCTTGTTGAGACAGCAAATCCCGCAGCCGTCGCAGAGGCCTTCCCATTCCTCTGCCGACATTTCAGCGAGTGTCTTGCGTTTCCAGTAAGGGATCTCGTTCATCATCACACCTTGCGTGAGCGGCTAAGTGACGCCGCTTTCTTCTTGTTCTTTGGGCCCGAATGGACCATGTATCAAGTCTATGCCGACGGCTCGATGCCTCGACGCCCTCCTGTGGCGTGCGGCGGCAGCCCCGTCAAGCTTTCAACGCGTCAACGGGGAAAGTTCTAAGGTGCAGGAGCCCGAACCGCCGAAAAGGAGATCGCGCAGGAAGAGCCACATTCTTCTGCGGATCGATTCCTGGATCGACTCGACCGTGTGGAATGCGGGATTCGCCGCCGGCGAGGCCTGGGAGGAGATCACCATCTTCTTCCGCCGTTTCCGCGTGCATGGATGGAAGCGTGCCGTTTTCGAGGTGCTTGGAGAGGCCCTGACCCTCGGCACCGCGGGTATGGTGTTATTGCTGGCGCTTGCGATGCCGGCCTTCGAAGAAACCAAGAAAGACTGGCGCAACCGCGGCAATTTCGCCGTCACCTTCCTCGACCGCTACGGCAACCAGATCGGCCACCGCGGCATCATCCACGAAAACTCGGTGCCGATCGATGCCCTGCCGGATCACCTGATCAAAGCGGTCCTGGCGACCGAAGACCGCCGCTTCTTTGACCACTTCGGCATCGATTTTCTGGGTCTCATCCGCGCCATGAACGAGAATGCGCGTGCCGGAAGCGTCGTGCAAGGCGGATCGACGCTTACCCAGCAACTCGCGAAGAACCTCTTCCTGACCAACGAGCGCTCGCTCGAACGCAAGATCAAGGAGGCATTTCTGGCGCTTTGGCTGGAGGCCAATCTCACCAAGAAAGAAATCCTGTCCCTCTATCTCGACCGCGCCTACATGGGTGGCGGGACATTCGGTGCGGCAGCGGCGGCGCAGTTCTACTTCGGAAAGAACATCACCGAGGTGAACCTCGCCGAATCCGCCATGCTCGCTGGTCTCTTCAAGGCGCCGGCGAAGTACGCGCCGCACGTCAACCTTCCGGCGGCACGAGCGCGTGCCAACGAGGTGCTGTCGAACATGGTGCAGAGCGGCATCATGACCGAGGGACAGGTCATCGGTGCACGACGCAACCCGGCAACCGTCGTCGACCGCGATGACGCCGAAGCGCCTGACTATTTCCTCGATTGGGCCTTCGACGAGGTACAACGGCTCGCAGCGCGCTTTCCTCAGCATTCGCTGGTGGTGCGAACAACCATAGACATGGGTCTGCAGAAAGCGGCGGAGGCGGCGGTTGCCTCCAGCCTGCGCGAATACGGCGAAAGCTATAACGCAAAACAGGCGGCCCTGGCCCTGATCGAGAACGGCGGCGCTGTTCGCGCGATGGTTGGTGGCCGCGACTACGGCGAAAGCCAGTTCAACCGCGCGACGAAGGCGCTGCGTCAGCCCGGCTCTTCCTTCAAGGTCTACACCTATTCGCTGGCAATGGAATCGGGTCTGACGCCCGACTCGCCGATCGTCGACGCCCCGATCTCCTGGGGCAACTGGAGCCCGCATAATTACGGGAACAGCTATGCCGGGAGGATCGACATCAAGACTGCCCTCGCCAAGTCGATCAACACTATTCCGGTCCGTCTCGCCAAGGAGAAACTTGGACCGAATGCGATCGACAAGATCATGGCCGAAGCGGAGAAGTTCGGTATCGAGACACCCATCCGCAAGGACGTGACGATTCCGATCGGGACCTCCGAAGTCACTGTGCTCGACCAGGCCACAGCTTACGCCGTGTTTCCCGCCGGTGGTTACCAGTCTCGCCGTCACGGCATCGCACAGATCATGAACTATGACGGCGACGTGCTCTACGATTTCTCGCGGGATGAACCGCCGCCGCAGCGGGTGCTCTCCGAGACCGCCGCTGCCTACATGAACCAGATGCTGACGCGTGTTCCCTATGTCGGAACGGGGCGCCGAGCTGCGGTCGACGGCATACTGACCGGCGGCAAGACCGGCACGACACAGGCCTATCGAGACGCATGGTTCTGCGGCTTCACGGGGAACTACACGGCCGCCGTCTGGTTCGGCAACGATGACTATACCTCGACCAATAACATGACCGGTGGTTCGGTTCCGGCCATGACCTTCAAGAAGCTGATGGACTATGCCCACCAGGGCATCGAGCTTCGCGCCATTCCCGGCGTCGAAAACCCTGCGCCGGAAGCCGCGGCCCCAAAGGTCGCCACGGCGGCGAGCGAGGGCGAACCGGCGGGGCTCCCGCCACTCATGCGGCCGCGATCACTGTCCGCGGATTCGACCCGGCTCATCCGCGAGATCGGGCGCATGTTGAAAGAGGCCAAGCCCGTCACCACTCCCCGCAGGGTCGCTTCGGCAGCCGGCCGCGATCCCGGATAGGTGGCAGAAAACAGTCCGCGGACTTCGGTTGCGTTTGAACTTCAATGGTTTGAATGATACCGCTTGCAGCCGGACAACATGGAATTGGTCGACAAGGTGTTCCGGGTTCCTTTCCTCATTGCCGTCGCGCTCACCATCGCTTTCGGCGGCGGCATTCTCTCCGCAATGTGGGCGCTGCAAGCATCAGCCGGCTTCGGAGCGATAAGGCTCGGCGTATGGCAAGCGTTTCCCGAGGCACAGACTGCGTCTGCCGATCCCTACGCGCGGTCGCATCGGGCCAAGGCCGGGCGACTTCTCTACGGATCGGCAGAGGGACTGGTCTTTAGCGCAACAGAGGACGAGCAAGGACGACGGCTCAACACGAATTGCGCTTACCGGCTGCATGGTCGCACACCGACCGCGCGCACCTGGACTCTTTACGCTGCGAACGCAGCGGGCCGGCCGCTGCCGGCAGCCGCATCGCTGCCCTCCTCCTTCAACGCTCGAACGGTGCTGCGCCACCAAGACGGCAGTTTCGACATCGTGATCTCCACCGGCCCCCAACCCGGTAATTGGCTGGCGCTGCCGCAAGCGGGGTCCTTTTCGCTGGTGCTGACGCTTCTCGACACGCCGGCGGCGGGGAGTTCCGGCCTGATCGGCCTCAACATGCCGGAACTTGAACGCATCGGGTGCCGGAATGGCTAGGAAGCTTATCTTTGCAACCGCGACGGGGATCGTTGGAGCGGCGCTACTGCATATCATTATTATCTTGGCGCTTCCGAGCTTTACCGGACAGGATGCTTATACGCGCGTGCAGGCTGAAGGTCCGGAGAACGCTTTCTACAGCCTGCCGGACGTGAGCGAAGGGGAGAGGCTTGCCAATATCGATCCCTACGTGAAAGCGGCGGTCTGCCATTTTGACGTCACGGCCCAGCCGGTCAGGTTTCTTGCCGACAAGGGTCCCGGCTTCTGGTCGCTCGCCGTCTATAACAGCCGTTCCGACGAGGTCTTCAGTATAAACGACCGGACCTCTGTCGACGGGAGCGTCGATGTGCTCGCAGCTTCGAGCGTGCAACTCGGTCGTATCCGAAAGGCGCTGCCGGACTCCCTGTCGCAAACGATCACCGTCGAGCTCAAGGACCCGCTCGGCTACGCCGTCCTGCGAACCATGGCCCCGCAGGCAAGTTTCGAGGAAGGTGCGAGAGACTTTCTCGCGGACGCGGTATGTGCGCCGTTCTCCGACTATTAGCAGCGACGGTTCGCCGCTAAGGGTCGGAAGCGATCAGTGGGGCAAGGGGTCCTTGCCCTTCGGCTTAGGCACGTGGTGCCCATCGAACAAATCGCCGGTGCGGACGAGGTGACCGTCGCGGTACTCGTATCGAACCCCCGTGAAGAGCAGGATTACTGCCTCGTGGTGCTCCGGCCGCCGTTTCGGCTGGCGTGCCAGCCGTTCTTCCAATTTCACGATCTCCGCCATGCTCGTCTCCGTTTCTAGGCCGAGAAGGATGAAGAAATCGATCTCACCCTGCCCTCCGTCTTGAAGGGCCGGCACAGTCCGGCAAAGCTTCCCTCTTGGATCACGGCCGGGTCATCTGCGCCTTTCTCCAGCGCGAACCGACGGTGGGCGATACTCACTGCCCACCAAACGGGGCACGCCTAACAACGTGTGCCTGCAAGCGAATCGGCGTGCAGTTCCACGACTACAGCCCAATTCACGCACAGCTTAGTTAACAGCTTGCTAACAAATTTGTTCTAGTTTGGCTCATATCTGTCTTGCGTAAGGTTAAGGTCTTGTCGTGGTCGATCGCTTTCGGGAACTGGAAAAACCCCAGAGGTTGCGGAAGAAGGACGTTGTTCTGATGGCGACCGTCACCAGCTTCGAGAACGTGCGACATCCGCGAAAGAGTGAGTTGAGGCAATTCGCGGAACTCTTCGCACCCCTCTTCCAGGCTTCCTCTGACGACGCCCGGCGTCAGGCGGTCGCAGCTCTTTCGCAGAACCCGAACGTCCCGCCCGCCGTCGCTCTTTTCATCGCGTCGCAGCCGATCGCGGTCGCGGCACCTTTTCTCGCCTCGTCGCCGTGCCTTTCCGATGATCTCCTCATCATGATTGCCCGAACGCAAGGCGCGGCGCATGCCCGTGCCATCGTGCGCCGGCAGTCGCTGTCGCCGGCCGTCATCGATGCGCTTGTCGGCCTTCGTCACAGCATGGGGCCTGTGCGGTCCGGCGGCGGCGAAACTGTCTCGCGGCAAGCTCGGACCGACCACAGCGAAGCACTGCGCGAGCGCATCAAGCGGCTTGCAAATCATCTCAACGCCCCTGTTTCCGATCGGCTGGGCATGCGTACCATAACGCCGATGCAGGAGGCGTTGCTGGTGCGCTTCGCCCGCAACGGCGAGGCGGATCACTTTTGTTCGACGCTGTCGGAGGTACTTTCCGCAAGCCGCTGGCTTGCCGAACGCATCATGCTCGACATTTCCGGCCGCCAGCTCGCCGTGACCCTTACGGGCGTGGCCATGCCAGCGGATGAAACCGTCTTCGTGCTCAAGTGCCTCTATCCGCATCTGTCCGAAACAGTCACCGAAATGACGCGCGCGGACGTCTTGATCAAGGACCTGGATCCGATCGATTGCGCCGATCGTATTGAGACCTGGCGCCGCGCTGACAGCTACACCTATCGGCAGGATGGCACTGCCACGACCGGATCTTCCAGCGCCTCTAACATCGAAAACCTGCCGGCAGGCCTCACCATCGTGCGTACTAACGAGGTTACGTCCGGTGGCGCTTCGCAGGATCGCCGCCGTGGTGCGATCGTTCGCGACGATCACGCCCGCCAGGTGCTCAAGGCGCGGCACCGCTAGGCGGCACCTTGGTCATTTGGATATCCGGTCGCGCAAGGCGGATTGCGGCGGTCGTCCCGACGACAGGTCGCCTGAGTTTCAGATCTGGCGGACCCAGGCGCGGGCGATCTCGAGGCCGGAAGCGTCCGCTTTCGCTGCGTGCCTCGCGGCATGCTCCGGATGGCGGGCGAGCCATCCCGGCGCCTTGCGCTCGACATGCGCAGGGAAAAGACGAACCCATTCCTCGACGACCGGCTGATCCGCCTCGAAGTGAAATTGCATGCCGTAGCTTGCCCTGCCGATGCGGAATCCCTGGTTCCTGGCAATGTCGTTCTCAGCGAGGCGGATAGCGCCCTGCGGGAGAGTGAACGTGTCGTCGTGCCACTGGAACGAAACGAATTGCCGGCCCAGATGCCCCAGGACTGGATCGCTCTTCGCGCCGTCGGTGAGCATGATATCCCTCCAGCCGAATTCAGGCGCGGTACCGATCAGATTCTCGCCGCCGTAGGCACGCGCCAGCACCTGGCTGCCAAGGCAGATACCGAGAACAGCCTTGCCGGCCTCGCCGAAACTCCTCATCACGCCGGCGAGCGCCGGCAGATATGGATGGGCGTGATCGTCGCGGGCATTCTGTTCGCCGCCGAAGACCACCAGAGCGTCGTAGTAATGGATGTCGGCCGGCAGGGGCTCGCCGGCAAAGGCACGGATCACGTCAAGCCCGGCCCCCGCCTCCCGGAGCGCAACACCGACCAGCCCGTGTTGGGTTGAAGGCATGTTTTCGACGATAGCCACGCGCATGCTTGCGATCCGTTCCGATTCCCATACACCCGGCGACAGATGACCATGATGGCGCGGCAGGTTCAAGAGCCTTGGATCATAGCCGATGAGCCGGTGGACACCCGTGGCTGGACCGATATCATCGTTGCGAACGGAGAGGAATATGCCGACAAAACCGCGCGTCACCATTCTCTACTGCACCCAGTGCAACTGGCTGCTGCGCGCCGGCTGGATGGCGCAGGAGCTGCTGCAGACATTCCCCGACAGTCTCGCCGAGGTGGCCCTTATTCCCGGCACCGGCGGCAATTTCGAAATCCGGGTCGACGGAACTCTGGTCTGGGAGCGCAAGCGGGACGGTGGCTTTCCAGGCCCGAAAGAGCTGAAGCAGCGGATACGCGACGTCGTCGAACCGGACCGCGATCTCGGCCATGTCGACCGGCCCGGCCCGAGCCCGGACAGCGCAGGCTAAAGAAGGCCGGGTGCAGACCCGACCTTCTTGGACGTTCGGTTCATCTCACCGGTAAGGCGAGCGGCAGACGTGGAAGTAGCCGTCGTAGCCGACATAGCGGTTCGTCCGCGGATTGTAGGAACGATAGCGCTCAAGGCACCACCTCACGTGATTATCCCAGGAGCGCGGCGCACGGTAGATCGGCGGTGGCGGAGGGGGACGACGATAACGCCAATAGCCTGGCGGCGGCAGAACCGGACGGTAATAGGGCGGGGCCGGCCGGTAAATCGGCGGCGGCGGTGGTGGTGGCAGCCAACGCGGTGGCGGAGCCGGATGGAGCCAGGTGTCGTAACAGCCGTATTGATCACAGACGACCGCCGCCTGTACGACATCGGCGGATGCCGCTTCCCGCCCGCCGAGTATTGCAGGCATCGTGGCGTTGGCCGGCGCCGGCAGCGTACTTGCGGCAGCCAGCAGGCCGCCAAGCAGGAAATTCCGGATCTTGTGCATGAGCGTCTCCCCGTCGTCTGCCTGTCGGCGACACCACCCGGTCGGAGGGCGTAATGACAGGTCGATCCGAACGATCTGTTCTCAACCTGTCCGATCTTGGGTGCGATCATGGCTTTTCGAAGACGGCTCAGGATCTGCTCCACGTCTCTCCGCGGTCACAAGTCGCCTGTTGTTCGGGCGATATCCCGAGCCACTGCAAGGCGCCGCACAGCTTTCTCGACTGACGACACGAAAACTTCAAAATGCCTGTTGACAGCAGGAGGCGACCCCCTTACATGCGTGACCGTCGCCCAGATGGCGGAATTGGTAGACGCGCCAGCTTCAGGTGCTGGTACTCGAAAGGGTGTGGAGGTTCGAGTCCTCTTCTGGGCACCAAATTCCGATTTCAAGCCGTAGATACGGCGTTGAAAACACGAGAAAAGCCCGGTTCGTCCGGGCTTTTCTCGTTTCGGGCGCCGGCGCGATCACCCGGCACCTGCACATCGAGGTCGTCGCTCACGGGCGAGCCTAGAAATTCGTGTCAGTCCTTCCGAATGGGCACCGAACGAGGGGCAAGCGACGGTCGCACCGAGGCTGAGAAATGTGATGTGGCATAGCCGACAGCCACCCCGACCAGAACGCCCAACGACTTCACCAGCGCATCCTCGACGTGAGCGTGTCGTGTCGGCGAAATGATCTGCATGACCTCGAAGAGCGCGGCGCCGGCGACCAGGAGCAGGCCTATCCGCTTCCAGCGATCCGGGTAGCCGAGCACGAAGAGCATGGAAATCGCCGCAAAGGCGGCACCACGATCGAGATTGACCGTCGTTAGCGTGTGGGGCCGGAGACCTATCGGGCTTATGGTGACGAGGAAGATCGTGAAAAGGAGGCTCCAGGCGAGGCCCCTCGAAAGCGACGAGAACTTGAACATCCCGACAGACTAGACTGTTGTCTCGGCAGAAGAAAGGCCAGCGGAGAAAGGCACCCCTGCTCTCCTCACAAGGCTCGCAGGCCAAATGCCGACGCTATTTCTCGATATCGCGCGGATTGACGCCGGGATACCAGGAGCCGGTCAATGGAGGATTGCGGCTCTCGAAGGTGACGCCGTCACGGGTGCAGCGGTAGACGAGCACAGGCAGGGTGTCGGAAAAACCGACATCGTCCCGGTTGCGGAAACGGCGGGTAGCCGTCGTGCATCTGTACTCCGGCTCCTTCCGCGACGCGTCCGGGGCGGTGACGCCGGGCAGATCCTTGAAATAGCCGGAAGGGTCGATCAACCGCGTTTCGCCCGAATGAGCCGGAAGCACGACGGCGGACATGCCCAGGAGCAAGCTCAGCAATGCCAAAACAATCTTCATGGACTTGCCCTTCTGGTTCCCCGCCGCCGGTTGATCCGAAAGCTGGCCGCCAGGCACCATATAGGTGCGGGAGCCGGAAAGCGTAAGACCGCCATCCCACGCATGATCATGTGACGGGCCTGCGATAACCGGTCGGCAAGTCATAAAGCCAGCCAATACGCCTAACCGCGGCCTCGAAATTCTCACGCGCGACGGTCATCGTATGACCGTTGGCGTGAAGCAGCGTCTCCCCATCTTCCATGATTCCGACATGACCTTTCCAGAAGACGAGATCGCCGCGCTTCAGATCGCCGCGTCCGATCTCCGCGCCAAGTCCGGCCGCCTGCATATCGGTATCGCGAGGCGCCGAACGGCCCGTCATCATCAGGGAGAGCTGGACGAGCCCGGAACAATCGATACCAAAACCGGAACGGCCACCCCACAGATAGGGCGTTTCGAGAAAGCGCGCCGCGACCGCCACGTAGTCGTCACTCGCATAGGCGCCGATCGGCAGACAATGCCCCGCAACGATCGCCCGCCCGTCGGAGAGCAGGAAGTAGCGAGTGCCGCGCGTCTCGGCCTCGCCCACGACCGCAACGCGACTTCCCATCGAAAGGGCGGCAGCGGCGGGAAAGCGCAGATCCGCGCCGGGATACAGAAAGGTACGGGGGACGACCACATAATGGGTCGGCGCGGCATCGGGCGGCGCGAGCGCTGCGTCTGGCAGGTAGCCGACGTAGCCGTCGCTCGCCGCCTTCACCCACGCCCAGCCGTCCGCGCGATCGAAGACGATCACCTCTTCTCCAAGGAGAACTTCCGTGTCGATGCCGGATGCAAGGTCAGGTTTGGGACGAAGGGCGGCAACCGGAAAATCGATCCGCGCCGGTTCTCCGGCAACGAAGCGGCGAGCGGCGACCTGCCCCTCCAGCGACTTCTCGGCCAGGTCTTCACGATAGGCGTTCAATCGTCTGTCCAGTGCCATAAGACCCTCTCAGATCCCCAACGTTCGCCCCTTTTCGATGACGAGGTCACCGAAACGCTCAAGGTAGAGCGCACCGAGAACGGTGCGCTTGATAATCACGTTGCGACGGTCGTGGTCGTCCCGGACGCGCTCGACCAGGCCCATTTCCCCCATCGTATCCAATGCACGGGTGATCACCGGCTTGGTAACCCGGAGCGTCGCCGCGAGCCCGCGAACGGTGTGCGGCGGCGGCACGAGATAGATCTGCAAGAGAACCGCCATCTGCCGAAGCGTCAGATCGCGATTGTCCTGCTGAACCTGTTGCACTGTCACCCTGTGCCAGAGGCACAATGCCTCAGTCGCAGTCAGTTCCACACTCATACGACGTCATCCGGCTTCACGACGTACCTCTTTTCCGGCAATCACCCGCCGTTTGCAAGACTCACGGCGGGCAAGCGCCCGCGCCGTCAGCGAACACTGGAGCGCAGATAGCGGTAGAGCGCGCGGATCGCCTGGGCCTCGCCGCCGACCGGCGAGTGTGGGCGCTCCGAGGGCGCCCAGCCGAAGATGTCGAAATGGGCCCAGCTCCTGGCGCGGCTCACGAACCGCTTGAGAAACAGGGCTGCCGTGATTGCTCCTGCCATGCCGCCGGCCGGCGCGTTGGTGAGGTCGGCGATCTGGCCCTTCAGGCTCTTGTCGTACCCCATATAGAGCGGCATCCGCCAGAGCGGATCGTCGGTTTCGAGGCTCGCGTCGACGAGTTCGGCGGCAAGTTCCTCATCGTCCGTGAAGACGGGCGGCAGGTCCGGCCCGAGCGCCACACGCGCCGCACCGGTCAAGGTCGCCATGTCGATGAGAAGATCGGTTTCCTCTTCGTCCGCATAGGCGAGCGCATCGGCCAGAATCAGCCGCCCCTCGGCGTCCGTGTTGTCAATCTGTACGGTCAATCCCTTGCGGCTGCGATAGATGTCACCGGGGCGGAACGCATTCCCTCCGATGGAATTCTCGACGACAGGAATGATAACACGTAGGTCGACCTTCAGCTTGGCGTCCATGATCATCAGCGCCAGGCCCAGGACGTTGGCTGCGCCGCCCATGTCCTTCTTCATCAGCAGCATCGAGGAAGCAGGCTTGATGTCCAGACCTCCGGTGTCGAAGCATACTCCCTTGCCGACGAGAGTGACGCGGCGATGTCCGTCCTTGCCCCAACGCATCTCGAGCAGACGCGGCGCCTCAGCGCTCGCCCGACCCACGGCATGAACCAACGGGAAATTGGCCTTCAGGAGGTCGTCGCCGACGATAACGGAAACCTCGGCCTTGTAGTGTTCGGCAACCGACCGGAACACACGTTCGAGCTCGCCCGGCCCCATGTCGTTGGTCGGCGTGTTGATGAGGTCTCGCGCGAGAAAGATACCGGCAAGCTGCCGTTTGATGTCGGTCGCGTCGGCATCCTGCGGGATCAACAGCTTCGGCCCAGTTTGGTTCTCCTTGCGATACCGATCATAGCTATAGCTGCCCAGACCGTAACCGAGCGCGAGGCGATTTGCCGTGAGTGGTGCAGTCTCGACATGCCAGTCACCGGCAGGAAGCTGGCGGGCAAGCCTGCCGGCGAGAAAGGGCGTCGCCGAGGGATTGGTGCCGAGACCAAAGAGTGCGCCCCCGAGGTGGCCGTCGGCCGTCGGAACGAGAAGCAACGCCCCCGCCTCCGCGGTGAAGCCCGCCTTGCGCGCCCAATCGAGCGCGATCGGGTCGATTGTGCCGGTCTCGATGTGGGCGGGTGTCACGGCGAAGATCGGAAGGGTCTTCCCGCTCTTCGTGCTGAAGGGGCTTTTTCGATCGATATATTGGTAAGGCGCCATGGATGCTCTTTCTGCGGAATCAGTCGCGGTCGCCGACATTAACGCTCCGTTAGGGTTAACAGATTATTGCTAGTCACGAGGTTGCGTCGGATGCCACCTGCAGGTTCCGCCGACGCCGGAAGTGCCGCATCAGGGGGTAGTGAATCATGGGGGCCAGGAAAACCACGTCACGTCGCACGATGATGACCGTCAAAGTCTGCATTCTTGCGCTCGCGACAATCACGGCCGGTTGCTCCACCACCGCCAAGAAGGACCCAACCGTCACCGGATCGATCCCCAAGCTCACGAAACCGGTCGAGGCGATGACGACAAGCGAACTCGCCGCGGCGGCCGAGCGGATCGGCTCGGCCTATGATCGTAACCCCAAGGACAAGCAGACGGGCCTGACCTACGCAAGCATCCTGATGATGACCGGCCGCGATGCCCAGGCTCTGGCCGTGATGCAGCAGGTCGCAATCGCCCATCCTGCCGACCGCGATGTGCTCGCGGCCTATGGCAAGGCGCAGGCGGCGTCTGGCCAGATGGAACAGGCCTTGTCCACCATATCCAGAGCGCAGACGCCCGATCGTCCGGACTGGCGACTTTATTCGGCCGAAGGGGCGGTGCTCGATCAGCTCGGCCGCTCCGCGGAGGCCCGCAGCCGCTATCGCATGGCCCTCGATCTGAAGCCGAACGAACCGTCCGTGCTTTCCAATCTCGGCATGTCCTACGTCCTGTCCGGCGACCTCAGGACTGCGGAAACCTATCTGAAGTCAGCCTCGCAACAGCCGACATCCGACAGCCGCGTGCGCCAGAATCTCGCCCTGGTGATAGGCCTGCAGGGGCGCTTCGACGACGCCGAGCGCATTGCACGCCAGGAACTCGACCCGCAGCAAGCAGAGGCAAACGTCGCCTATCTGCGCTCAATGCTGGCGCAACAGAATTCGTGGAAGCAGCTTGCGGCCAAGGACGCAGATACGCAGACCAACTGACGCAGGAACCACAGGATCGTCGCGGAACTCACCAGACCCGTGAGGCGATTCCCTCTGCTGCAAGGCGCGCGCCCAAGCCAGCCATGACCGCGCCGGCCGTTCTGTCAATCCAGCTCTTTGCACGGGCATACGCGCGGCGCGGCGCGCTCGCGGAAAAGACAAGCGCGACGACCAGATACCAGCCGGCCTCGATGCCGAAGAGCATCGGCACCAGTGCGAGCATCAACCAGCGCTCCGGCTCGGCGGGAAGAAGTGCGGCAAATATGCTTCCGTAGACGATGACCGTCTTCGGGTTGCTGAGCTGGATGAAAAGCCCCGTGACAAGATTGCTGCCGAGCGACCTCGCACGCTCCGGTCCACCGCTTTCGAAAGCAAGCGGGGTGGATGCATGCCGGAAGACACGGAAGCCGATATAGACGAGATAAAGGCCACCGAGGATCTTCACGAGTACGAAGACCGTTTCGGCGCGCAGAAGGAGAGTACTCAGTCCTAGAAGCGCGAGTCCTCCGAGGCAGGCGCCTCCGAGTCCCATGCCGAGTGCCGCTGCAACACCGGCCGATCGCCCCTGCGCGATCGCTGTACGGCTCACCAGAATGAAACTCGGCCCGGGACTCATTGCACCGATCAGGATCGCACCGAGTATACTGACGAAAATCATTTGAGACGACATGGGGCAACTCCAGATGTTGGATGTTCGTGCCCAGGCGAGCGGCATCCGTTTCGCCCGCGCTCCCCGATGGTTCTCCATCTCTGTCGCCAGTTGCGCGGGTGACAAGAGGTAGCGTTTTTCATTACCCGTCGCAATATGCCGCGTCAGAAGCGATCGGAGACTTGTATGCCAGCCGGCCCGAGAATGACGGCCACGAGCACCGGCAGGAAGAAAAGGATCATCGGCACGGTCAGTTTGGGCGGCAGGGCTGCGGCCTTCTTTTCCGCCTCGTTCATGCGTTCGTCGCGGCCTTCCTGCGCAAGGACGCGCAGCGCTTGCGCGACCGGCGTCCCGTAGCGCTCAGCCTGGATCAGGGCCTGGGTGACGCTCTTCACGCCGTCGAGCTGCGTGCGGTTGCCGAGATTCTCCAACGCCGTCCGACGATCCTGCAGGAACGAAAGCTCGGCCGTGGTCAGGACCATTTCCTCTGCGAGCTCCGGCGACTGGGTGGCCATCTCATCAGAGACACGGCGCATCGCGGCCTCGATCGAGATGCCCGACTCGACGCAGATCAGCATGAGATCGAGCGCATCCGGCCAGGCGCGCTTGATCGACAGCTGTCGCTTGCTCATCCGGTTGGAGACATAGATGTTGGGAAGATAGAAGCCGATATAGCCGCCGACCACCGTCACCAGCATGCGAATGGCAAACGGCCGTTCCGCGAGATTGCCGAGCGCGAAGATCCAGATGGCCGTCAGCGTCAAAGTCAGGAAAGGCAGAAGGAATCGAGCGACAAGAAAGATGTTGAGAGCGTTCTGCGAGCGGAAGCCTGCCGCCTTCAGCTTGTCGATCGTTGCGTCATCGACCAGCGCCTGACGCAGATTGAACTTTTCGACGATCTGGCGGACGGAATGGTTATGCGAGGCGCGCAAGCTCGCCTTCCCGCGCCCGCCGTCAGCGTTCATTCGGGCGCGCTCGCGGGCGCGAATCTGCTCCCGTTCCGTCGACACCGCCTTCATGCGCTTTTCGAGATCGCCGCGCTCGAGATACGGAATGGCAATCGTGTACAGCGTTGCAAAGACGGCGATGGCAACCAGAACGGCGATAACCAGTGCAGGGTCGGTCAGTCGGGCGGCGAGATCCTGCGTCATTGCGAGCGTCCTAGATGTCGAAATTGATCATGTTGCGCATTACCAGGATCCCGATCGTCATCCAGACAGCGGAAACGCCGAGAATCATGTGGCCGCGGGGGTCTGTGAAGAGAATCATGATGTAATGGGGTGAAGTCAGGTAGACGAGCAGTGCGACGATGAACGGCAGGGCGCCGATGATCGCGGCGGAGGCCTTCGCTTCCATGGAAAGGGCGTTCACCTTGGCCTTCATCTTCTTGCGGTCACGCAACACGCGCGAGAGGTTGGCGAGCGCCTCGGAAAGGTTGCCGCCGGCCTGCGACTGGATGGCGATGACGATGGAGAAGAAATTGATCTCCTGCAGCGGCATGGTCATGATCATGCGCTGACAAGCTTCCGGGACGCTCAGCCCGACCTGCTGGGACTCAACCACGCGGCGAAATTCGCTCTTCACCGGTTCCTGCCCGTCGGAAGCGATCAGCCTCAACGCGTCGTTCAGGGGCAGACCGGAACGGATCGACCGAACCATCACGTCCAGCGAATTGGGGAACTCCTCAAGAAATTTTTTCTGGCGGCGGCGAACGAGGAAACCGACCACCCAGCGCGGCAGGCCAAGGGCGGCGACAAATGCGGAGCCGAAAGTAACGAGCAGCGGCATGCCAGACAGGAAGGCGAGTGTAAGGACGGCGAGACCGAGGGCCACACTCAGCAGATAGAACTGCGTGAGTGAAACGGACAACCCGGCCTGCACAAGGCGCGACTTTATGTCGGCCGTCGCCATCTTTTTGTTCTGCTCCTGCTGCTTGCGCTCGAGATCCTTCAGAGAGTCCTGAACCGACTTGCGACGCTTGGAGATTTCCTGCACACGGTCACGCGCCGCCTTGATCTTGACCAGATCGGTTTCGGCCGACTTGACGCGGCTGATGCGGCTTTCCGTCTTCTTTTCGACCTCGATCCGGGAATAGAGCACGCCGTAGGCGAGTGCACCGGCGGCAACCGCCACCAACGCTATGATCAGCAGAACCGAAGGATCGAGTCCGAACATCCGCGTCAGACTCCCTTGCTCTTCTGTTCCATAAGATCGAGAGCGGCAGCCAGCCTGCGTTCTTCGTTATAGTAGCGGGCGCGGTCCCAGAAATGGGGCTTGCCGATACCGGTCGATACGTGGCGACCAATGATCCGGCCGTTGGCGTCTTCGCCCTCGATTTCGTAGCGGACGAGGTCCTGAGTGACTATGACATCGCCTTCCATACCGATCACCTCGGTAATGTGGGTGATGCGGCGCGAGCCATCGCGCAAACGTGCTGCCTGTATGACCACATCAATGGAGCCGGAAATGATTTCGCGAACTGTCTTCGCCGGCAGGCTGAAGCCGCCCATCGCGATCATCGACTCCATCCGGCTCAGACACTCGCGCGGCGTATTCGCGTGGATCGTGCCCATGGAACCGTCGTGACCGGTGTTCATCGCCTGAAGCAAGTCGAACACTTCCGGTCCACGAACCTCGCCGACGATGATACGCTCGGGCCGCATGCGCAGGCAGTTCTTGACGAGGTCGCGCATGGTAATTTCGCCCTCGCCCTCAATGTTCGGCGGACGGGTTTCCAGACGCACGACATGCGGCTGCTGGAGCTGCAATTCGGCGGTATCCTCACAGGTGATCACACGTTCGTCGGTGTCGATATAGCCCGTCAGGCAGTTGAGAAGCGTGGTCTTGCCGGAGCCGGTACCTCCGGAAATGACGACGTTGCAGCGAACGCGCCCAATGATCTGCAGCACTTCCGCCCCTTCCGGCGTAATCGCGCCGAACTTGACCAGCTGATCGAGATTGAGCTTGTCCTTCTTGAACTTGCGGATCGTGAGCGCGGGGCCGTCGATGGCGAGCGGTGGTGCGATCACGTTGACGCGGGATCCATCGGGCAGACGCGCGTCGCAGATCGGGCTCGACTCGTCCACGCGCCGGCCCACCTGGCTCACGATGCGCTGGCAGATCGACAGAAGCTGCGCATTGTCCCGGAACCGGATGTCCGACTCGATCGTCTTGCCGCCGACTTCGATGAAGGTCTGGCCCGCGCCGTTCACCATGATATCGGCGATGTCGTCTCTCGCGAGCAGCGGTTCGAGCGGTCCGTAACCGAGGACGTCGTTGCAGATATCCTCGAGCAGTTCCTCCTGCTCGGAGATCGACATCGCGAAATTCTTGATCGTGATGATGTCATTGACGATATCGCGAATTTCCTCTCGCGCGCTTTCGGCGTCGAGTTTTGCCAGCTGCGACAGGTCGATGGTGTCGATCAGGGCGGAGAAGACCTGGCTCTTCGTATCGTAATAGTCCTGGGTGCGCGCCGGCCGCTTTCGGCTGGCGGCAGGCACCTGTATCGGAGGCGGCGTTACCTGCTGGCGGCGTGTCGCATCCTGAGGGGCGACCGGAGTTTCGGCAATGACGGCGCTGGCTGATGGTGTGCTCACGGGAGCCACGGCAGGCGCGACCGGCGCCGCGAGTACTCCCGCGCCTGGGCTGGCCTTTCCGAAACCATCGCCGCGTCTGCCGAACATAGCCACTTTACATCATCCCCAGGATTGAACTCATTTCCGACCGAGAAGTCCCAGGACTTTCCCGAGTCCCGCCTTCTTCTGCTTCTTGACCGTCGCCCGTCCCGTCACCAGGTGCGCGATCTGTGAGAATGTTTCGGCCGTTGGTGACCTCGCGTCGGTCTCGGAGATCATCCGTCCGCTGTTGGCTGCATTGCCGAAGAGCTGCGCGTCGAAAGGAATAATTGCGATCGGGTCGATCTCCAGCGGTTCGAAGAAATCGTTCGGCGCGATCTCCGGCCGCTTCGGCATTCCGACCTGGTTCAGAATGAAATGCGGCGACTTGTCGTTGGGACGCAGCTTTTTCAGAGCGTCGAACATGTTCTTGGCGTTGCGCAGGTTGGCGAGGTCCGGCGCGCAGGTGATAACCACCTCATCGGCCTCGGAAAGGACCGTGCGGGTCCAGTCCGACCATACGTGCGGCAGATCGAGTACCGTGACGGGAGCGCTCCGCTGCAGGAGTTCCAGCAACGGCTGGAAGGCGTCGCGCGAATAGTCGTAGGCTCTGTCGAGGAGAGACGGTGCGGCAAGCAGCGAAAGATGCTGCGAGCACGTCGTAAGCAGACGGTCCAGAAACACCTCGTCGAGACGCTCGGGAGCAAAGACGGCCTCGGCAATGCCTTGCGCGGGATCCTGGTCGAAGTCGATGTTCGCCGTGCCGTAGGGCAAATCAAGGTCGGCCAGAACCGTCTCTGTGGCGAAGAGGTGCGAAATCCCGAAGGCGCAGTTGTGCGCGATGGTCGAGGAGCCCACGCCACCCTTGGCCCCGATGAAGGCAACCGTCCGTCCGAGCGGCTCTGCATCGGGATCGACGAAGATCGCCGCGATCGATGAGATGATCTCGGCCATCGAAACGGGGCCGACGATGTATTCGGATATGCCGTTGCGCATCAGTTCCCGATAGAGCGGGATATCGTTGTAGCGACCGATGATAACGACTCGCGTGGTCGGATCGCAGACCTCGGCGAGCGGGGCAAGCTCCGCCAGCAGCGTGGACGACGGCGAGTCCGTCTCCAGAATGATCAGGTTCGGTGTCGGTGTTGTCGCGAACATAGCGGCGGCGGCGGCAATATTGCCGCTGGTGATCCTGAGGCTCACTTTGGCCATACGGCGATCCTGCGCGCACTTTTCCATGACGCCGCGCGTGCTATCCGCAATGCAGAAGGCGTGAACCGAGATGCGCGGCAGCGGACGCAGGTGCTCCAGATCACCTGCGATCACGGCCGGCTCCCCGTCCTGGTTCCCAAGAGAGCCTCTCTCGATGTCGTATTCAATCGCGCTCATACTCTTCCCTGCCCGTATCCTGCACGCTACCTACTTGGTCGCCGTATCCTTGCCTTCTCGATAGAGGCCAATCACCTTCGAGCGGCGGGCGGCGTCGATCGGAGCCATGCCGCGCGGTGCAATCAGATCCATGGGATTGGCGACTTGCGCAGCAAGATTATTCTGGGTGGCGCAGCCGAAATTGTGCCAGTTGCGGTTCATGACCGTATTGTCCGCGAGATCCTCCGGCCACTGGCCGCACTGATCGGTCACGGCGGTCGATGCGACAAAACTCAGGCGGACAGGTGCGGCATCGCCCGAGGCCGCCGCCTGATAGGTCGTCTCGATGATGCGTGGCGCCGGGATTCCCTGGCTGACGAGTTCGGCACGTATCTGCTTGCGCATGATCGACGCGGCCGCCGCGTTCGGCGAACCTTGCGGGACCATGATCTGGATCGTTCCGCTGGACATGCTTCGATAGTCCTGAGCAAAGCCAGCAATCGTGTCCTGCGTGTTGATGCTCAGATTGCGGTCGCCGGAGGCAATCGGCAGGTCGAGCGTATGTTCCACCTCGGTGACAGTGATCGGATGACGAGTCCGGTAGTCGTCGGGGATCGAGCCGGTGGTCATACCGTCGCGATTGGCGCCACAGCCGGAAAGGACGATCGTAGCGCCGGCTATCACGGCAGCGAGTGCTGCCTTACCGAGACGAGGTGCGATCCTTTCTGTCGTCGATGCGCGCATGGTCTTATGTCTTTCTGTCGAAGCGTGAGAAACGCTGTTGTCGGACATTTGCGTCTCCGATCACTTGTAAATAAAGCCGACGGTGCCGTGATACCGGCCGGTCACGTCCGCTTCCTTGCGGCCGTAAACCTTGTTGACGCGGTTCAGGAAGAACGTCGCGCCGTCGTTTTCCGGGTTGAAGTTGTCGTCGGGGCGAGCGAGCTGGTTGCGGGCAACCGGCCGCACGAGATAGGGCGTCGCGATGATGACCAGTTCCGTCTCGTTGCGCTGGAAATCCTTGCTGCGGAAGAGGGTACCGAGGATCGGCACCTTTGACAGCCCCGGAAGACCGGACATCGCCTGGCGGATATTGTCCTGAACGAGGCCGGCAATGACGATCGAGCCGCCGGATGGCAGTTCCACCGATGTCGAGGCCTCGCGACGGCGGATCGACAGGTAGGTCGAGCCGGGAATACCGCGGGAGGTGTTTCCGGTCACAACCGAGGCTTCGTATGTTGGTTCCGAAACGTTCGTCTCGATCTGCAGGCTGATGCGGCCGGGCGCCAGGACAACCGGACGGAAGTTTAGCTCAATGCCGTAGTCGACCGTGTCGGTCGTGCGGGAAACGGTGGTTTGGCCCGTGTCGGCATCCGAGGACACTTCTTGTTCTGCTGCAAGGCGGAATTCCCCGCCGACGTAGAACTTGGCGCGCTCGCCCGAGATGGCCGTCAGGCTCGGCTCGGCAAGCGTCCGCATCACGCCCGCCTGTTCCATGGCGTTGAGATAGCTGCTGACCGTGTAGCTGCCGATTGAACCGAACGCGGTCGGCAGAACTCCTCCAATCGCGTTGGAGACACTGACTGCGTTGCCGAGATTGGCCGGGTTCTGGAAGGATATCCCACTGCTGCCGTCGGAAACGCTTCCGTTGAAGCCGAGCTGCTTGAGCACCTGGCGACTGACTTCGGCAACCGTGACCTTGAGCGTCACCTGGTCTTCACCTTCGATGGTCAACAGGTTTACGATCTGAGAGACCTGCCGATCTTCCGCAAAGATGGCAACGGCCCCATCGCCGCCGCTGTCGCTTGTCGCGGTCTGGTTGCGCGTCGTCGCCTCACCGCCTTTCAGGAATGCGCGCGCAAGCCCCTCTGCGCGCTCCGCGTCCTGCGGGGTTCGTACGGTGCCCGTCAGCACGATGTTGTCGGATACGATCTCCACCTTGATGTCGGATTCAGGAATGAACCTGCGAAGGTTGGTTTCGAGGCCGGCGATGTCCCGTTCGATTTCGATGTCGAGGCTGACGATCTCCTCACCGTTCGGTCCGAAGATGAAGATGTTTGTCTGTCCAACGGCCTTGCCGAACAGATAGATGCGCCGCGACGTGCGGGTCACCGCGTCAGCCATGGACGGATCGGCGACCAGAATGTCGTGAGCATCGGTCGGCAGGTCGACGACCAGCGCCTTGTTGAGGCCGAGCTTGACGGTGCGACGAGCACCGGCGCCGACCTTGGAGATCGATATGACGCTCTCCGACGCGGCGAGAGCTGCCGGCAAGTCGAAGAGGCCTGAGGCGATGTTACCGGGCATGCCGGAGAACGCCATGGAGAAAGCGATGCCGCCGGCGAGCGAGTTCCGGATCCTGTGCTTGAAATTTGTCACCTTGCCGCCCCCGTTCATTGCATCTTTACCTCGGCGTCCTTGACGACATTGCCGTTCTTGATCACTTGGATCGCCGGCATTCCGGAACTGCCGCTCAACAGATAGTCGGCGGCAGACGTATCTTCTTCCTGTGCGTCGGCGACGGAGCGCAGCGCCAGCGACAGGCGATCGGCCATCTGTTGGGCGACCGTCATGACCTTCGCCTGATCGGGGGTCAGCTCGAGCGTCGCCGTGGTGCCGATCACCGACTTCGAGCCGTCGTCCTTCTCCTCGACCTGCTGGTCGATTGCGAGCACGCGCACGTTGGAAAGCACCGTCTCCGTCAGGTAGTTGCCGCTGCCGCTGCTGCTCTTGTCCGAGCGGACCATGATGACGTCGACGCGATCGTTCGGGAGGATGAAGCCGCCGGCGCCGGTGGCGACCGAGATCTCGGTAGAAACGGCTCGCTTGCCGGATGGCAGAAGCGACGACATGACGCGGGCGGAGGAGTCGGCGATCTTCTCGCGCCGGATGGGCTCGCCTTCGAAGAGCGGCATGCGCACGATGACGCCGGCGAGCTCCGTAAGAGCCTGCGGGCGGTTGTTTTCCGTTATGAAGCCTTCAACGACACCCGATGCCGGCCAGGCCATCCAGTGCATCGACTTCTCGTCCAGCCGGGAGCCGACCGGAAGATTGGCCGCGGACACGAGGACATTGACCGTCTCTTCCTTGGTCATTACCGCCTCGGTCTGCTGCATGATGACCGCCTTCGGTCCTGACATGCGCATGGCAAGCATACCGGCAGCGCCGGCGGCCACGACGGCGACAGAGAGAATGATGACACGGGCGGGCTTCATGATCGATCCTTGAGGGACTCAGAATATTTCCCCCTTAGAATGATCAGGAATTGGTGTAATTATAGTTAACAGCTGACTTACAGGGATGGTTAACGAAGACTTTCCAAGGCCTGCGTCACGAGCGGCGACTGCGCATAAGAGGCCAGTCCGCCGATGGCAATCGCAATGCCGTAGGGAATCTTCTTGGCCGAAAGAATGGAATGCGGAACCGGAAGTCCCATGGCGATCACCAGATTGGCACGGGCGCGCAACAGCAGGATCAGCAACGTGAGGGCGCCACCGGCATATCCCACGCAAATCAGGAAGACGAGGAGCGACTTCGTAAGGCCGAACCAGGCCGCGGCCGCGGTCAGAAGCTTGGCGTCACCGCCGCCCATGACATTCAGGGCGAAGAGAGCGAATCCCCCGGCGAAGACAAGGGCTGCGGCGGCAAGATGTAGACCGAACCCGGACCAACCAAGGTGGGTGAAGGGCACAACGACAAGGAATGCGCCGAGAAGGATCGCCGGGATCCGGTTCGGGATCGTCATCTCGAAGAGATCTGTCAACGCCGCCAATGCGAGACTGGTCGGAAACACCACAAAAATGACAGCTTGAATCATGGTACGCTTCACTCCGCCTCTTGAGGCTGAGTACTCTAACGAAAAAGGCTTAATAAAAGTTCGAAGTGGAATGTCCGATGTGCTCACCCGGAGACGAAAAAGCCGTCTCCCGGAAGAGACGGCTTATTCTTCTCTGAAGAGAATAGGCGGCTGGAACGGAGCTTACTTGCCCGCGTTGTCCAGCTTTCCAGCGAGACCGCTGAATTGCGTGTTCAGCGAGTTGCCGAGGGTCGTGGCGCCGGTGATGAGGGCGACGGAAATGAGGGCGGCGATCAGACCGTATTCGATGGCGGTCGCGCCGGATTCGTCTTTCAGAAAACGAGCGAAAATCTTGGACATGGTCTCTCCTAACTCCACAGAGGGTTGTTCAGCACTTCCTGCAACTGTTCGCCGTTGCTCGGATGACTGCAAACTAACGCCGGCCCATTGCCATCGACTTAAGAAACTACGTTACCAAAGCTTGAATTGCGGGAACCCGACAGCTTGGTAAACGACGACTTGCTATATTTCGTCGCATTCGAAAAGTGCACTGGAAGTGCCGCGGAAACTGGACAAAAGTATCTCGGCAACGCGGTGCCGCCCTGAACAGCAGGGTATCAGCGCGGTCGGACACCTGTCCCGTTTGCGGACAATCCCGACTTTCGAGTCAGGAACAGCCAAGACTTTTTGGAGGTTACAGGCGACGACCTCTCGTCGGGCGCCAGTTTAACCGTTCGTTCACCAATGCCGAGCATCCTTAGAAAGGCGCTTAACCACCCATCGTGCACAGAAGGCCCGCAGGTATGATCCCACGTATCGGTTCGTTTTCGATTGTCGTCGGCATGCTGGCGGCTGGTCTGGCCACGCCGGCGCTTTCCGCAGACGAGATGATGCGTGTCTATATGAATCAGGCGCGGGTCCTGAAACTCGACCGTGCGGTCAGCAAGGTCATCGTCGGTAACGCCGAGGTTGCCGATGCGACGGTCGCCGATGCAAAGACCATCGTTCTGACCGGCCGCGCCTTCGGTACCACCAACCTCGTTCTGCTCGACGCGGACGGAAACGCGATCGTCGACGAGCGTATCCTCGTCTCGATTGACGAAGGCAATACCGTGCGTGTCTTCAAGGCAACCGAGCGCACGGTTCTCTCCTGCACGCCGAACTGCGAGATCCACGCTCAGGTCGCCGGCTCTTCTGCTGCCGCCCAGTAGACCGCCGACCAGCAACATCCCCGACGGAATTCATTAAATTTCCGGAGGCTCGCGCAACCGAAAATCAAGGTTTCGCGACGATGATGCCGGCTTGACATCGGGACACTGGTCTAAGGCGATGAATGCAAGCGTGAGTGATATGAGCGAAGGCTCCGCGAAACGGCCGCGCAAGAGCGGACTGTGGGGGCGGCTCCGGCGGTCGCGTGACGGCGCGGCGGCGATCGAATTCGCGATCCTGGCGATCCCCTACTTCATGATCATCTTCGCCATTCTGGAGACCTTCGCCGCGTTCACGGCCGAGCAGTTGGTCACCAACGCCGTGAACACACTGGCTCGCGAGCTGCGCACCGGCAAGATCACCTATAATCTCGGCCGCACGACAGACAAAACCGCGGTGGAGTTCCGCCAGGCGTTCTGCGACGAGATCGCGATCATGATTTCGTGCTCCGCAACCGAAGTCGCGACCCCATCCTCCCTCTATCTCGATACCCGCACGTTCACCAAGTTCAGCAACATTCCGACGACGATTCCGCGCGTCTCGACAGCGTCCTTTGCCGACATCGACACCTCGTCCTTCGGCTATAATCCCGGCGGACCAAAATCGATCAACATGCTGCGGGCCTATTATCGCTGGACCGTTCTCACCGACCTCGTCCGTCCTTATATAACAACCGTCCGCCCCGCCGACGGTTCGAGTTATTTCCTCATCGTCGCGACGACCGCCTTTCAGAACGAGGACTACCCGTGAAACCTTCCGGCAACGCGAGCGCAGGGCGCGTATCCGCGCTCTTTCTTCGAGCGCAGAAAGTACTCTCACGCCTGTCGCACAGGTTCGGGCGCTTCTCCGCCGACGAGAGCGGGATGGGTGCGGTCGAATTCGCTCTCCTGATGCCGCTCCTCATCTTCGTCTATCTCGTCTCCTTCGAGCTGACGATCGGTCTCAGCGTCAACAAGAAGGTGACCAACGCTGCAAGTGCCGTAGCCGACCTCGTGACGCGCCAGACAACGGTCGACAAGACCTATCTCGCCTCCATGAATGACGTGGCGCAGGCGATCTTCGTGCCCTACGGCACCAGCGGCCTCGATCTCAAGATCACCGGCATCAAGATCGACAGCAGCAGCAAAGCGACTGTCGCCTGGTCGTGGGAGAACAACGGAACGGCACCCTACTCGGTCGGGAATACGATCACTGTGCCGTCCAGCATGCTGTCTGCAGACACGTTTCTCGTCCACGCGGAGCTCACCATCCCTCACGAACTCCTCATGTACCTGCCGAACATGTCCGGCAGCGAGATCAGAAGCATCACCCTCGGCAAAGACTTTTACTATCGCCAGCGCGTCGGTACCGAGATCACCTGTTCCGACTGTTGAGCGAAACGCCACCGGCAGTTTGCCAAGTTGCCCTTCAAGCGCTATGCATGCGCTTGAATACTGGGCTTTATTTGCTGCATGTCGGCTGTCGGTCGCGGCAGCATCGGGTGGACAATGGCACGGGCTTTTCTTTTCGTACTCGATTCCTTCGGCGTAGGTGGCGCCCCCGATGCCCGTGATTACGGGGACGATGGTGCGAACACTCTGGGGCATATCGCCGAGTTCTGCGCGGCAGGTGCGGGCGACCGCAAGGGCCTGCGCTCAGGGCCACTCTCGGTTCCCAACATGTCATCTCTCGGCTTGGTCACGATTGCCAGGCTCGCAAGTGGACGGGCCCCGGCCGGCATGCCTATGCCGGACCGCGTCTTTGGCCTGCATGGTGCGGCCAGCGAAGTTTCCCGCGGCAAGGATACGCCCTCCGGTCACTGGGAAATCGCCGGAACGCCGGTGATGTTCGACTGGGGCTACTTTCCGGCCGAGGGCGATGCCTTTTCGCCGGAACTGGTGGAGGCGATCTGCCGGGAGGCAGAACTTCCCGGCATCCTCGGAAATTGTCACGCGTCCGGAACAGAGATCATCGCGCGCCTCGGGGAAGAACACATCCGCTCCGGCAAGCCGATCTGCTACACTTCGACGGACTCGGTCTTCCAGATCGCCGCCCACGAGAGCCACTTCGGCCTCGAGCGGCTGTTGAACCTCTGCCGCATTGTCCGCAAGCTCGTCGACCCGCTCAATATCGGCCGTGTGATCGCGCGACCCTTTGTCGGTGAAACACCGGCGACCTTCGTGAGAACCGGAAACCGCAGGGACTTCTCGGTTCTGCCGCCGAAACCGACGCTGCTCGACAGGATTGTGGAGGCGGAAGGGAGGGTGCATGCCGTCGGCAAGATCGGCGACATCTTCGCCCATCAGGGCGTCAGCGAGGTCACGAAGGCAAACGGCAATATGGCCCTGATGGACGCAACGCTCGACGTCATGGATCGCGCCGACGATGGCGATCTCGTCTTCACCAATTTTGTCGACTTCGACATGCTGTACGGTCACCGACGGGACGTGCCCGGATATGCGGCGGCCCTTGAGGCATTCGACCGACGGCTGCCGGAAGTTCACCGGAAGCTGCACCCCGGCGATATGGTGGTGCTCACCGCGGACCATGGCTGTGACCCCACCTGGCGGGGCACCGACCACACTCGCGAGCGCGTCCCTATCATGGCTTTTGGCCCCGGCATCAAGTCCCGTTTGGTGGGCGTGCGCAGCACTTACGCGGATATCGGCGAGACGATCGCCGCTCATCTTGGAATCCCTGCCGGAGGGCACGGACGGAGTTTTCTTTGACACGACAGGTAAAAAAGGCCGAGCTGCACTGCCATATCGAAGGCGCGGCTCCGCCCTCGCTCGCCCTCGCCCAGGCGGAGAAATATGGCATAGACACGGACGGCTTCATTCGTGACGGCGTCTACGTCTGGAACGATTTCACCAGCTTCATCGCGTGCTACGACGCCGTTGCCTCCGTTTTCCGGACAGCCGAAGACTATGCCCGCCTTGCTGAAGCCTATCTTTTGGAACTCGCGGCCGCCAACACGATCTACAGCGAACTCTTCATATCCCCGGATCACGGCGAGGCGGTCGGACTGCCCGCGCTCGACTACATCGAGGGTCTCGCCGCCGGCATCAGGGCGGCCAAGGAAAAGACCGGTATCGAATGTCGGATGATCATCATCGGTGAGCGCCACCTCGGCCCTGAGAATGTTCTCAACCGCGCGAAATTCGCTGCGAAGCTCGATCATCCGCTCGTCACGGGCTTCAACATGGCCGGCGAGGAACGAATGGGCAGGGTGGCCGATTATGCTCCTGCCTTCGACATTGTGCGAGAGGCGGGGCTCGGAATCACCATTCATGCCGGCGAACTCTGCGGGGCCTTCAGTGTTGCGGACGCCCTCGACCTCGTCCGACCGACTCGCATCGGCCACGGAGTCCGGGCCATCGAGGAACCAGATCTGGTGAAGAGGCTCGCCGACCTGGGCACGGTCCTGGAGGTCTGTCCCGGTTCGAACGTTGCGTTGAAGATCTTCCCTGACTACGAGAGCCATCCGTTGCGGAAGTTCGTCGAGGCCGGGGTTCGTGTGACCCTCAATTCCGATGATCCGCCGTTCTTCCACACCTCGCTTGCGCGGGAATACGAGATCGCGTCTACGGTAATGGGGTTCACGGATGGCGAGATCGGGGCCATGACGCGCACTGCGATCGAGGCTGCCTTCGTCGACGAGGAGACGCGCAAGGTTCTCCTGGCACAGCTTTAGGCCACCCAGCCGGGTCGGTGGGTAGTACGTGAAGACCTCCACGCCGCATCCACGGCACGTTGCCGCGTGATCGCCCGACCGCAACTGGGGATGATCTTCCAAAACGCTGCCCTCCCCTTGCAGCGGGCGCCTGGAACGTGGAAAACAGGCTGATGCGCAAGACAATAAGAGAAGGCACAACCATGGACGGCGTCAAAGTCATCGATCACCCGCTCGTGCAGCACAAGCTGACCATCATGCGCCGCAAGGAAACGTCTACGGGGAGTTTCCGTCGGCTGCTGCGCGAAATCTCGACACTGCTCTGCTACGAGGTCACGCGCGACCTCGAACTGAAGATGGAAACGATCGAGACCCCGCTCGCCGAAATGGAATCGCCGATCCTCGAGGGCAAGAAGCTCGTGTTCGCCTCCATCCTGCGCGCCGGAAACGGCCTGCTCGAGGGCATGCTCGAACTCGTGCCGTCCGCGCGTGTCTCGCATATCGGCGTCTACCGCGACCACGAAACGCTGCAGCCGGTCGAATACTATTTCAAGGCGCCGGAGGACATTGCCGAGCGATTGATCATCGTCGTCGACCCCATGCTGGCCACCGGAAACTCCTCCATCGCCGCGATCGACAAGCTGAAGGAGCGCGGCGCCCACAACATCCGGTTCCTCTGCCTGCTCGCAGCACCCGAAGGAATCAAGAACTTTCGCGAGGCGCATCCGGACGTGCCTGTCTTCACTGCGGCGATCGACAGCCATCTCAACGAAAGGGGTTACATCGTGCCAGGGTTGGGCGATGCCGGCGACCGGATGTACGGAACGAAGTAGCATTAGACAAAACTTAACCATCGAACCAAGAAACGGTTGGCTGGGCTCCTCGGCCGGCCGTTTTTCGTCGATGTGTTAGTCGGTTCTTCAGCCCATTTCACGAACACTTGTGGCCGTTCCGGTTCCGTCGTGGAACCACGAAAGCGGTGACAAGCATGCTGATGCGCGGTCTGATCTTCGTGTTTCTCTCGGGTGTCGTTACCCTTCAGATGTCGTCATCCTTCGAAAGTTGGCAGAACACACTCGGCGACGAACCCGCGGCGGGGAAAGCAGACCCCGTCGCGAACGCTACCCTTCCCTCAGGTACATCGGTCCTCAAGGCCGATGCCGCAGGTCACTATCGCGGCCAGTTCAGACTCAACGGGAAACCAGTCGAGGGAATGGTCGATACCGGTGCATCGGCCGTTGCGATCAACGAGAGCACCGCACGCCGCCTCGGATACGGTGCTGCGGCCCTGGATTTCCGGTATTCGGTGAACACGGCCAATGGCCGCAGCGAGGCCGCGGTCGTCAGGCTGAAACGCGTCGAGGTCGGCTCGATCAAGATCGAAGATGTAGAAGCTCTCGTGCTGCGGGACCGGGCACTCTCCGACACGTTGATCGGCATGAGCTTTCTCAGTCGCCTGAGCAGCTACAAGGCGGAACGTCAATCACTGACCATGGTTCGTTGAGTCGCCGGTCGAAACGCCGAAAGCCTAGGCCATTCTTTTCAGGATGACGGGCCGGGTGGGCGGGTCGTCCTGCGCTATCGCGTAAGCTGCCTGCACCGTCTGGGCAGCGCGTTCTCCGCTGTCGTGCTCAGCGGCGTGGACGGTCGCGATCATGTCTCCCTTCGACACCCGCGTGCCGATCGGCAGCAATCCGCTGACACCGACGCGAGGATCAATTGAATCGGAGGGCTTTGTGCGGCCGCCACCGAGCGCGACGACCGCTAGGCCGAGCGCACGGGTATCGCAGGCTGATACCCACCCTTCCCGGGCAGCCAGAACGGGGATCTCGATGGCGGCTGCGGGCAGGTGGACATCCGACCGCTCGATGAAATCGGCGGGGCCACCCAGCGCGCGCACCATTCTGCCGAAGATCTCGGCCGCCTTTCCGGAATAAAGCGCACTTCGGCAACTCGTCTCTGCCACCGCAGTATCGGGCGCAAGACCCGCGTTGACCAGCATCTCCGCGGCCAGCGCGAGCGTCACCGTCTCCAGTCTTGTACCTGCCTTCCGTCCGAGCAGAAAATCGACACAGTTACGAACCTCGATTGCATTGCCGGCACAGTCGGCGAGCGGCTCGTTCATGTCTGTCAGCAGGGCAGATGTTTTAAGGCCGGCGCCATTTGCGACGCGCACGAGAGAACCCGCAAGTTCCTCGGCCTCGGCGAGACTCGTCATGAAGGCGCCGTTGCCGACCTTGACGTCGAGCACCAGCGTCTGCAGCCCCGCAGCGAGCTTCTTCGACAAGATGGACGCTGTAATCAGCGGCACGGACTCGACCGTCGCGGTGACGTCGCGAATGGCGTAAAGCCGCCGGTCCGCAGGAGCGAGATCGCCTGTCTGACCGATGATGGCGCAGCCGACCTCTTCCACCGTACGGTGGAACGTCGCCGCGTCCGGCATGACCTCGTAGCCAGGAATCGACTGCAGTTTGTCGAGCGTGCCGCCCGTATGGCCGAGCCCGCGTCCCGAAATCATCGGAACGGCAAGTCCGCAGGCGGCTGCGATCGGCGCGAGCATTAGCGATACATTGTCACCGACACCGCCGGTTGAGTGCTTGTCTGCGATCGGTCGCCCAACCCCGGGCCACGCGAGGACCTCGCCCGAGTCACGCATCGCAATCGTCAGGGCAACGACCTCTTCCGCCGTCATGCCGCGGAAAAAGACTGCCATGGCAAAGGCCGCGATCTGTCCCTCGGACAAGGTGTCATTGCTGAGAGCGGCGATGAATTCCGATATCTCCCCGCTCGTCAGCACCGCGCCGTCGCGTTTGCGCCGGATAATCTCCTGAGGGAGCATCGCTCAGTACCCCGCTTTTTCGGCAAGGGACTTGCCCTCGCCGAGGATGGAGAGGATGTCGTCCAAGAGCCCCGAAGCGCCGAAGCGGAAAGTCGACGGCATGACCCAGTCGTCCCCCATGATGGTTCGCGCATGCCGCAAATAGAGCGCTGCGTCGGCAACGCTGGAAATCCCGCCGGCCGGCTTGAATCCGACCTTCCGGCGACTGTCACGGATGACAAGCAACATGATGTCGGCGGCCTCTAGCGTTGCGTTCACAGCAACCTTACCCGTCGACGTCTTGATAAAATCGGCGCCTGCGGCAATCGCAAGCTCCGATGCACGGCGGATGAGGCCCGCGTCCTTCAACTCTCCCGTCTCCAGGATCACCTTGAGAAGCGCCCGCTCGCCGCAGGCGGTACGGACCGCCTCGACCATTTCCGTCACCGCCGACTCGTTGCCGGCGATCAGTTTCTTATAGGGGATGACGAGGTCAATCTCGTCCGCGCCGTCGTCGATGGCGCCCAGCGTTTCGGCCACCACCTCGGCAATCGAAAGTGCGCCCGACGGGAAATTGACGACGGTCGCGATCCTGACGGGGCTGTCCACACCGAGAATCGCTCGCGCCTGCGCGACGAAGCGCGGCCAAATGCAAATCGCAGCGGTATGGCCGTATATCGTCTGCGCCTTTGCGCAGAGCTCCACGATCGCCTGCGGCGTGGAATCATCCTTGAGGTTCGTCAGGTCCAGCAAGGACAACGCGACGGCCGCATTTGCTCTCAGTTCATGGATTTCCAAGATCTGCTCCTTCGCCGCTGATCATCGCCTTGAGAACCGCCGCCAGTCGTTTGCCACCGATGGGAGCCATGTCCTTGGTTTCTTCATGGCTGAGTTCGACACCCGTCATGCCGGCGCCGTAGTTGGTGATCACCGACGCTGCAGCGACACGCAAGCCGAAAAAGCGAGCAAGGATCACTTCGGGCACAGTGGACATACCGACGGCATCGGCGCCGAGTATCCGCGCCATGCGGATTTCCGCCGGCGTTTCGAAGCTCGGGCCTGAAAACCACATGTAGACGCCACTCGCGAGCGGGACGTCGACCGCGGCCGCCGCTTTGCGCATCGCCGTGGCGAGTTCCACATCATAGGCGGACGTCATTCCGACGAACCGTTCGTCGTTCTCCTCGCCGATCAATGGATTGCGGCCGGAGAAATTGATGTGATCCGTGATCTGCATCACCGAGCCTGGCGGCAAGTCTTCGCGCAGCGATCCGGCGGCGTTGGTCAGGATGAGGGACCGCACGCCCAACCCCTTCAGCACCTGGATCGGCAAGCGCATCGCGCCCGCGTCACCCTTCTCGTAGTAATGAACACGTCCGGCGAGCATAATTACGGGAACGCGATCCAGCCACCCCGCCACCAGTTCGCCTGCATGGCCGGAGACGCCGCTGAGGGGAAAACCCGGCAGGTCATGATACGAAACGCGCACCGGATCGGTCACTTCGCCGACCAGCGAACCGAGTCCAGATCCGAGAACGATGCCGTACTGCGGCACCAGACCGTTCAGTTTTTCGACAAGGAGATCGATGACGTCCCTCATCCGAGGCTCTCCGTCTTGAAGGAGAAAGGCAGGAGCTCGTCCATGGTGAGGGTCGTCTGCACGCCGCCGTCGTCACAGAGATAAATGCGCGTTTCGGGTCCGGCAAACTCGGCGATCTTCTGGCGGCAACCGCCGCATGGAGGGCAGAGCGCCAATTTTTCCGCGATGACCGCCATCTCGACGATCTTCCTGCCACCGCCCATGATCATGCAACCGATCGCCGTCGGTTCGGCACACCAGCCCTGCGGAAAGGAGAGATTCTCGATATTGGCGCCGGTGTAGACCTTTCCGTCGTCGGCGCGGATCGCCGCACCGACCGGAAACTTCGAATAGGGCGCGTGGGCGTACTTCATCGCACCGCGTGCGGCCTCAAAAAGCTCCCTGGACATCTCAACGCTCCTTTACATAGGGCACGCCGCCGGCCTTCGGCGGGTTCGCCGAGCCGATAAGACCGGCAAGCAGGACGCAGGTCAGGATATAGGGCAGCGCCTGGAAGATCTGAACCGGCACCTCGCCGATCCCGGGGACGGATTTTCCCTGCATGAAGTTGGCAAGGGCATCGAGGAAACCGAAGAGCAGGCAGGCCAGCATGACCGGCACCGGCCGCCACTTTGCGAAGATCAGCGCGGCAAGGGCGATATAGCCCTTGCCCGCCGACATGTTGTTGATGAAGGCCGCCGATTGCGCGATCGCCAGATAGGTGCCGGAAAAGCCACAGAGGAAGCCGGCGACGAGCACGGAACGATAACGCAGCCACGTCACCGAGATACCGGCCGTGTCCACGGCGCCGGGATTCTCGCCGACGGCGCGCAGCCGTAGACCGAAGCGCGTGCGATAGAGTACCCACCAGGAGACCGGGACCGCCAGGAAGGCGAGATAGGTGAGCAGGTTGTTGCCGGAGATGATTTGCACGTAAATCGGCCCAATGACGGGGACATCATGCAGCAACTCGGCTCCCGGCAGCTGGATGGGCCCGAAGCGGGCGTCGGCGGGCAGACCGGGCGTGCGGCCCCCCTGGCGGAACCAGGCATGGCCGAGAACGGCCGTCAGACCGGCAGCCGCGAAATTGATCGCCACGCCCGAGACGATCTGGTTGCCGCGATTGGTGATCGACGCGAAACCATGCACCAGCGATAATGCCAGGGAGACCCCGATGCCCGACGCTAACCCCGCCCACGGCGACCCGGTCAGATAGGCCGTCGTGGCGGAGGCAAAGGCCGCAGCGAGCATCTTGCCCTCGAGCCCGATGTCGAACACACCGGCACGCTCGGAGAAGAGGCCCGCAAGTGCGGTAAAGATCAGCGGTATCGACAGACGAACCGTGGAGCCTAGGATGCTGACGAGAATGTCGAAATAGTCCATGGCGGGCGGTCCTCAGTCTCTCGTCATTTTCTGGTAGATGCGCACGATCGCCGGCCGGAACATGTATTCCAACGCGCCGGCGAAAAGAATGACCAAGCCTTGGATTACCATAATCATGTCGCGAGTGATCGTCGGCATCTCGAAGGACAGATCGGCGCCGCCCTGATAGAGTACGCCGAACAGAATGGCGGCGAGCACGATGCCGACGGGATGATTGCGGCCCATCAGCGATACGGCGATGCCGACAAAGCCGGCGCCGCCGACAAACTCCACTTGCAGCCGAGCCGAGGCGCCCATGACCGGGTTAAGCGCCATCATGCCGGCAAGGCCGCCGGAGATCAGCATGGTGATGATGACGATCTTCACATACGGAATGCCGGCATAGGCGGCAACCGAACGGCTGATGCCGAGTGTGCGCATCTCGTAGCCGAGCTTGGTTCGCCAGATGAGAACCCAGACCAATGCACACATGACCAGCGCGACAAGGAAGGAAACGTTGAGCGGCGCGGGGCCGAGGTCCAGACCGAACATCGACATCAACCAGTCGAGCTTGGGCAGCTTGCCGCCCTCAAGGAAGGTCCGGGTTTCCGGCGCCATCTTTCCAGGAACGATCAGCACGTGCACCAGCACATAGTTCATCAGCGATGAAATGATGTAGTTGAACATGATCGTGGTGATGACGATGTGGCTGTTTCGCTTGGCCTGCAGCCAGGCGGGAATCGCCGCTCCGGCCGCCCCGAACAGGGCTGCGGCACAGATGGCGAAAGGCATAGTCACAAACCACGGCACATAGTGGTCGAGGGAAAGCGCCACCAGAGCCGCACCCAGTCCGCCGACATACGCCTGGCCTTCCGAACCGATGTTGAAGAGACCGGCATGATAGGCGACCGCGACCGACAGGCCCGTGAAAATGAAGTTGGTGGCATAGAACAAGGTGAAGCCGATGCCTTCGCCCCGTCCGAGTGCGCCTTGCAGCATGAGAACAAGCGCATCGTAGGGATTTTCCCCGATGATCCAGACGACGAGTCCGGAGACGAGAAAGGCGAGAATGAGGTTAACCAGCGGCAGCAGCGCGTAGTTGATCCAGTTCGGAAGGGGTACGGAAGCAGTGCTCATTTCGACCTCAAGCGGCAATACCGGCCATCATCAGGCCGAGCGTCTGTTCGCCGGTGTCCGGCGTCTTTTCGCCGACGATCTTGCCGGCAAACATCACCAGGATACGGTCGGAGAGCGAACGGATTTCATCGAGTTCGACCGAGACCAGAAGCACCGCCTTGCCGGCATCTCGCGTCTCGACGATGCGACGATGAATGAATTCAATGGCACCGATGTCGACACCACGCGTCGGCTGTCCGACGATCAGCAATTTGGGATCGCGCTCGATCTCGCGGGCGACAACGATTTTCTGCTGGTTACCACCGGAAAAGTTGGCCGTCTTCAGCCGTGGATTCGGCGGCCGAATATCGTATCTCTCAATCTCGTCGAGAGCCGCCTTGCGCACGGCATCAGGATCGAGGAACAGGCCTTTGCCATAGCGCTTGTCGCGATGATAGCCGAGGATGGCGTTCAGGCTTTCCTCAAACGGGAGCACGAGCCCCATGTGGTGGCGGTCTTCGGGAATATGGGCGAGACCGAGGCCGCGCAGTCTCGCCGGATCGAAACCGGTGACGGGCTCTCCGTGAACCAGGATCTCCCCGGAGGCAGGCTTGCGGATCCCGGTTATCGCCTCCAGCAGTTCGCTTTGCCCATTTCCCGCCACGCCCGCGATCCCGAGAATCTCACCGGAGCGAACATCGAACGAGACATCGTCGACCATGGTGACACCACGGTTATCTTTGACGGTCAGGTTCCGTACCGAGAGGAAGACCTCGCCAGGCTTGGCGGCTCCCTTTTCGACATGAAGGAGCACACGTCGACCGACCATCAGTTCGGCAAGCTCTTCGACCGTCGTTTCCGACGTCTTGCGGGTAGCAACCATTTCTCCGCGCCGCATGACCGAAACCGTGTCGGTGATCGCCATGATCTCGCGCAGCTTATGCGTGATGAGCACAACCGTCTTGCCCTGATCGCGCAGGACGCCGAGAATCTTGAAAAGGTGGTCGGCTTCGGAAGGCGTCAGCACGCCGGTCGGCTCGTCGAGGATCAAAATTTCCGCGCCCCGGTACATGGCCTTCAGGATTTCGACACGCTGCTGGAGGCCCACCGGCAACTCCTCGATGACGGCATCCGGCTCCACCTCGAGTTCATAATCTTCCTCGAGCCTCTTCAGCGCGTTGCGCGCCGCTTCCGTTCCCTTTCTGAGAAGCGCACCGCCTTCCGCGCCCAGCATCACGTTCTCGAGGACGGTGAAATTTTCGACCAGCATGAAGTGCTGATGCACCATGCCGATTCCGGCCGCGATCGCGGACTGGCTGTCGCGGATGGCCACCGGCCTTCCATCGACGTGAATCGTGCCGCTGTCGGCCTGATAGAAGCCGTAGAGAATCGACATCAACGTCGATTTACCCGCACCGTTTTCACCGATGATGCCGTGGATCGAACCCTTGGCAACGGTCAGGTTGATGTTCTTGTTGGCATGAACCGCGCCGAACTTCTTGTCGATCCCGATCAGTTCGATCGCAGGTGCCTGACTCGTTGCGTTCATTCCGGGTCCCCTAGACATAGTAAGGGCGCAGCACGGCCGGAAAGACCACCCTGCGCCCGCGGCTCAAATCACTTCGGGCAGGAATTGTCCGACATGTAATCATGAACCTTGACGGTTCCGGCAATGATATCGGCCTTCGCCTTCTCGACAGCAGCCTTCATTTCATCGGTAACAAGCTTCGCGTTGTGCTCGTCAAGTGCATAGGCGACCCCGTCTTCCTTCACGCCGAGTGCCTGGACACCGGCCGAGAACTTGTCGCCCTTGGCGTCGGAGTAGGCGTTGTAGACGGCGAGATCGACGCGCTTCACCATCGAGGTGAGGACCGAACCCGGATGCAGGTAGTTCTGGTTCGAATCGACGCCAATCGACAGCTTGCCATTGTCCGCCGCCGTCTGCAGCACGCCGAGACCCGTGGCGCCCGCAGCCGCGTAGATGACGTCCGCACCCTGGTCGATCTGGTTCTTGGTCAGTTCACCGCCGCGCACCGGATCGTTCCACGCAGCACCGGTCGTGCCGGTCATGTTCTGCAGGACCTCAATGGACGGGTTAGCCGCACGGGCGCCCTGTTCATAGCCGCACTCGAACTTGCGGATCAGCGGGATATCCATGCCGCCGACGAAACCCACCGTGCCAGTCTTGGAGGCCATGCCGGCCAGAATACCGACGAGATAAGACCCTTCTTCTTCCTTATAGACGACCGAGCGAACGTTCGGCAGGTCCACGACGGAATCGACGATTACGAACTTGGTGTCGGGAAATTCGGCGGCAACCTTTTCGATCGCCGAAGTCCAGGCGAAGGAGACCGCAACGACGGGGTTGTAGCCCTTGGAGGCGAAGTTGCGGATCGCCTGTTCGCCCTGAGTATCACCGGTCGGCTCGAAATCGCGATAGTCAATGCCGGTCTCGGCCTTGAACTTTTCCGCGCCGGCGTAAGCGGCCTCGTTGAAGGACTTGTCGAACTTGCCACCCGTGCCGTAGACCAGCGCCGGTTTGACGTCCGCTGCGAGCGCTGTTGCCGACATAGCCGCCAAGGACATCAGACTCAAAAGGGTTTTCTTCATTGTTCAGCCCTATTCTTTCTTTCTAATCAACGTATTGGGTCCTCCCGCAAGCGCTTTGACACGCATCACTGCGGAACCACCGCCCCGCCCAATGGGTCCCGGCTGGCCAGCATCCTTGCATGGCTTTTGGAAAAATTCACCCGGTTTTTTTCAGTTGGTAAATATTCGTCGCCGCCCCGGTCGGCATGTTTACCGATGCCGAAAATTAAATCAGATCAAAGCGGTGGCAGCACCTCTAGCCGGCAGGGCACGTCACGCCGGTCCCCTTCAGGCCACAATAGCCGCCAGGGTTCTTGGCAAGATACTGCTGATGGTAGTCTTCGGCATAGTAAAATTCGGGAGCGAGCGCGACCTCCGTAGTAACGGTGTTCTTGCGACCGGCTGCGATCAGCGCCTGCTGAAACCCGTCGCGCATGCTCTGCGCGCGCTCGAAGTCCTCGACCCCTTCAACAAAGACCACCGAACGATAGGTGGTTCCGACGTCGTTCCCCTGGCGCATACCCTGGGTCGGGTCGTGATTTTCGAAGAAGATCTTCAGCAGATCTTCGAATGGAACCGCGTCGGGATCGTAGACAACCTTCACCACCTCGGCATGGCCGGTCAGCCCCGTTACAGTCTCCTGATAGGTCGGGTTGGGCGTGAAACCGCCTTGATAGCCCGCGGCCGTTACCCACACGCCCGGTGTCTGCCAGAAGAGACGTTCCGCACCCCAGAAACAGCCCATACCGAGGTAGACCACCTTCATACCGTCCGGATAGGGGCCCTTCAGAGGTCGACCATTGACGAAATGGGTCGTTGCCGTCGGAATGGGAGACGTCCGGCCGGGCAAAGCAGTCTCCGGCGTCGGCATCGTCATCTTCTTGTTGAACATGTCGATCAGGAACATCTGGATCTCCATCCTGCGCCGGAAACGGCGTTGTTACTCAAGCGGCAAAACGCCCGGCGGCCGGTCGCCTCTTGTAGCCGATCATCCACAACAGCAGCGAAAGGGCGAGAAAGACCGCGAAGGCCGGAAGAGGCAGAAGCCAGCGGATCGCAAAACCCCAGGCCTTCGGCCCCCAGGTCCGTTGCACTGCGTCGCTTACGACACTCAAGGTATCGGGGCTCAACTCGATCCACGCGATACCAAGCGGGGTAACCACGGTTCCGGACGCGGACACGGAAGCAATCGAATCCAAGACACCTGTTGCAACGGCGATGCAGAGCGCGACCAGACTCAGGAAGCGGAACAAAAAACCTAGCATTGTCTTCTCCGCCGCCGCGCGTGCCCGTACCGCGATGTTCAAACGGCGCGTGGCAATGATTACATAAGGTTTCGGAAGGGCAAGTCAAAATTCTGTCAGATTCCGGTTGATCCCGGACGAATCCTCGGTATATATCGCGCCCGACCGGCCGCATTGCCTTCCTCGGCATACTGGCTATCAAACGGACAGGTGGCCGAGTGGTTTAAGGCGCACGCCTGGAACGCGTGTGTACGTGAAAGCGTACCGAGGGTTCGAATCCCTCCCTGTCCGCCATGTTATCCCACAAGATATTGATTTTAAGAGCATATTTTAGTCGCGCTCTATCCAGCCCGCCAGTTGGCCCGCCGCGAGATTTTTCCCAGCCGCCATGACAGGCGGCTTTTGCTCACCGTGAATCTTCGCCGGCGGCCGCGTCATGCGGGTCGCGAGCACGCCATAATCACATCGAATGCAAATGGGCAGCGGTGGGCTAATGTAAGCAGTCTTCTCAGGCCATGGCCTTGGTTTCTGGCTTCTCGGTGGAGACCGCAGGGTCAACTCTCAATGGAAATCAACACCGTATGTGCCAGCCCGCCGATCCCGCCCGGAGGCGGAAATAATTTCCGGCTTGGCCGCAGCCAATGCAAGCAGCGCCGCAATGAGCGCCAGCAGCTTCAACATGGCCTTGCCCGCTGGATCGCTTCGGCGTCGTCTCCCTACGTCCCGCAGCAGCCGATCCGCGCAGGTGCGCCGTTAAAGTCTCCGCTCTTTCGAATCCTTGTCCATGCGCTTCCTCCCGTCCTTGGAAAGGATGAAGCCACCGACCGGCGCAAGTTCACGGCACAACGGGAATCTAAATCGCAATGGCGACTGCACGGAACTTGTACAGTTTCCGAATAAATCTTTAACTTATTGTGTTGTAGAAAACATCGGGGCCGTATGCGGCTCTGGGGCGTAGTAACCCCTAGTATACCGGGTTGGTGATCACCGCCAGAGAGCACCTGATTCTTTGGCCTTTCGGGGATCGGAGAGCCGTGGACGTATGTCCAGGTCCTCCGGAAATAGAAGTCCATGGGACCGATATGCTCGGTTTACCAACCCGATCAAGGGGGCATGGATGTTCCTTTCGCCACCGCTCAATGACTGGGCGCATACCGTGAATGTCTGTGTGTCATGTCCGATGCCTTCCGCCACGGGGGGACGCGGATCCATTTTTTCAAGGACGATATAATGAAAATACGTAATCTTTTCACCGTTCTAGCCTCGATAACCGGCGTTGCCTTGATCGGTTTCTTTTCGTCTCTCTGGCTTTATCGGTCGGCCTTCAATGAAGTTGTCGATGCCTATAGTGCGCAGAACAAATCGTATATTCTCGCTGATACCCTTCGCCAGTCTTCAGATGATCTGACCCGCCTCGTTCGCACCTATGCGGCGACAGGCGATACACAGTACAAGGACCAGTATAATGCGGTTATCGACATCCGGAACGGCAAGAAGCCGCAGCCAGTCGACTACTATCGTATTTATTGGGACTTCGTGGCCGGGGGCGAACCCAATCCGCGTCCACTGGGCCAGGCAATCTCGCTCACGGATGAGATGAAGCACGCTGGCTTCACCGATCAGGAGTTCGCACTGCTTGATGAGGCCAACAAGCGCTCCAATGGCCTCATTGAGCTTGAAGTTGAGGCGATGAATCTGGTCGACTCCGGAGATCCCGCCAATCGCCAAAAAGCGATCGAACTGGTCAATTCACGTGACTATCATAATTTTAAAGCCAACATCATGAAGCCGATCGACGACTTCTTCGTGATGCTGGATGAGCGCCTGACAGGCAACATCGAACGAGCCAACGCCACGGCCGGATTTTACTGGTCGATGATGATGGTCGCAGCGGGCACTCTGCTCCTCGTTCTTTGTGCCTTCGGCTACGTCACATTTACCCGCGTCATCCGGAGCATCACAGGCCTGACCTATGCGATGGGAGAGATTGCCGACGATAGGCTGGAGACGAACATCGTTGGCCGCGACCGCAAGGATGAAATCGGCGAAATGGCCGGAGCCCTGGAAGTTTTCCGCCAAAACGCGCTGGAGCGCATCCGTCTCACACAAGAGACAGAAGCCAACCGCAGCCTGTCGGAAAAGGAGCGGATCGAGCGCGAGAAACAGAGGGAGCAGGAGGCCGCCGAGCTGGAATTCGCATCGAGCAACCTCGGCATCGGCCTCGCCCAGCTTGCCGAAGGTAATATCTCCTACCGCATCACTCAGCCCTTTGCCGCCCATCTCGAAGAACCACGCATCAACTTCAACCATACGGCCGAAAAGCTCGACACAGCCTTGAGGCACGTGGCCGAGAACGCTCGTGGTATCGAGGCAGGTTCGAACGAAATCCGTTCTGCCGCCGACGACCTTGCCAAGCGCACCGAGCAGCAGGCGGCCGCCGTCGAGGAGACAGCCGCGGCGCTGGAAGAGATCACTGCGACGGTAAAGAACTCGACCGCCCGCGCACGGGAAGCCGGGGAATTGGTCGGCCGCACCAAGGCGGGCGCCGAACATTCCGGCGAGGTCGTCCGCCGCGCCGTTGCGGCGATGGAAGCCATAGAAAAGTCGTCCTCGGAGATCAACAACATCATCGGTGTGATTGATGAGATCGCCTTCCAGACCAACCTGCTTGCCCTCAATGCAGGCGTCGAGGCGGCCCGCGCCGGGGAGGCTGGCAAGGGCTTCGCGGTGGTGGCTCAGGAAGTGCGCGAACTGGCCCAGCGTTCGGCCAACGCGGCCAAGGAAATCAAGGCTCTCATCGGCACGTCCAGCGCGCAGGTTCAGCAAGGTGTCCAGCTTGTCGGCGACACGGGCAAGGCTCTTGAAACCATCGTGGCCGAAGTGCAGGAGATCAACCGCCACGTCACCGCCATCGTGGAAGCCGCGCAGGAACAATCTTCCGGGTTGCAGCAGATCAACACGGCTGTGAACCAGATGGATCAGGACACGCAGAAGAACGCCGCGATGGTAGAAGAAACCACCGCAGCAACCTACAACCTGTCGCGTGAAGTGGCTTCGTTGAACGAGTTGCTGATCATGTTCAACCTGTCTGGTGGAGCGCGGCAAGCATCGGCTCCGGCCAAAGCCACGGCTCGCACGGCGACGGGAACGGAGAAGTCCGTAACGTCTCCAGTCAAGGCGCTCGGCCGCAAGATCGCCAATGCCTTCTCCGGCAATGCCGCCGTCAAGCCGGAAGAGTGGCAGGACTTCTGATGAACATTCAGCACACCGCCGCTGGCGAGGTTCTGGAAATCATCGCCTTCACGCTGCATGACCAGCAATATTGCGTGAAAACCACCTCCATCCGCGAGATTCGCGGGTGGGGACCAATCACGCCGCTGCCTCGTGCGCCTGCCGAGGTTCTCGGCGTGATGAACCTGCGCGGCACGGTCATTCCGATCGTCGATCTTGCCGTCAAGCTCGGCATGGCGAAATTGGAAGCCAGCGAGCGCAGCGCCATCGTCGTCACCAGCGTCAAAGGCAAGACGGTCGGCCTGATGGTTGACGGGTGTCGGACATTCTTTCCGTCACCACTGCCGAGCGTCAACCTGTCCCGGCCGCCGCGGGGATGGATACCTCCTATGCGTCAGGCATCATCGCTCGCGACAAGGCGATGATCTGCTTCCTCAACCTCGAAGCCATCTTCACGGATGCAGAACCTGACGAGTGGGAAGAAGCTGCATAACCCCCGGATCGTCACAGACTGGGACACGGGAGGCGCGCCCGATCACGGCGCGCCTTTCTCTATTAATCCCCCGGAACGAGGATCCAGCGTCGAACCCGCACGGGCAGAAACACGTCCAACAGCGTCCGGAGAAAATCGGGAAGGTTCTGAATCCTTGACGCCGCTTTCCGGACGAGCACGGCCTCCGCCCGGTCGCGGGCCATCATTCCCTGTGCCTTTCGCTGTTCAGCAACGGTCCTGTCTCGCGCCGCGAGAGCGGCAGCCGACGAAATCAATCGGGCTGGCGGCAGTGCCCGCAAGCTATGAACTGGCGAAGACATGTTGCTTGCTCTGCTTGACCGTGGGCTCGCTCATGGCGTTCAATTGTTACTAGCGCCAACGCAGGTCGGGCAGCGATCACCGCGCTCTGGCGCGCCCGCGGCTCAGGAGGTTTTGCATCATGTCTCAATCCAATACATCTGGCCGGTCGTTTGTCGGAGGCGCCGGGTTTTCAAGTCGGCGGACTTTTCTGAAATCCTCGGCAGCTTTTCTGGGCGCGACTTCGCTGGGAGCTTTGGGGGCGCCAAAGGCATGGGCAGACGTGGCGAGGCGCTATCCAATCGACACCCCTGCCGTCACTACACGCGAGCGGATGCTTTCCTTTCCGCAGACGCTGACACCCGGCCTCGAGAAGTACCAACTTCGTGATGTTTCAAGATATGGAGAGTTCGGCTACGGGGAATGGTCTTTCGGCTCCGGTCTGCCGGTCATGGAGCGTCTGGACCTGATGCCGGCCGGCTATGTGCGGCCCGAGAATGCTGAAAAAACACGGCTTCTCAGATTCTTCTCCTTTGCAGATGTTCATATCACTGACAAGGAAGCGCCCAATCAGTTGATTCTGTTCCAGCAGATTGATCCCTATTCGTTCAGAAATACGTCCATCTATTCAGGCGTCATGTTGTACTCGACGCAGGTTCTCGACGCCGCCGTGCAGACGGTGAACGACCTGCACCGCCGCGAAGCTTTCGATTTCGGCATCACCTTGGGCGACGCCTGCAATAATTCTGCATACAATGAAATGAGATGGTTCATCGATGTGCTGGATGGAAAGGTGATCACGCCCAGTTCCGGCGCGCATGTCGGTGCCGACAGCATCGACTATCAGATGCCGTTTCAGGCGGCGGGGCTGGACGGTAATATTCCCTGGTACATGGTAATGGGAAATCACGACCATCTGCTCATCGGGTCATTCCCGATTGACGCGGAACAGTCGCTGGGCTTCAGAGAATCGTATACGGCAGATAGCGTCTGGGCGATTGGCAGTCCGATCAGACAAGAGGACTTTTCCAGCTTCCCGCCCCTGTTTGACTACCGCAACCTGCGGGCAGCCCCGACCTATTATCCGGGCATCCTGGACGGTGCGAGCCCGAACGGTGATATCATCCATGCCGGCAGCACCGACGATCCTGCATTCGGCGGCAAGGCACCGCGAGTTGTGCCCGATCCTGACCGGCGCCCGCTCGTCCGGTCGGAATGGATTGACGAGTTCTTCAAGACGACATCACATCCCGTCGGTCATGGCTTCCACCTGATCAACCGCGACACCGGCGATCCCGCCGACGCGGCATTCGCCTGCTACAGCTTCGTTCCAAAGTCCGAGATCCCGCTGAAGGTCATCGTTCTGGATGTCACCCAGTCGAATGATGATGGCTCGTTCGACATCCACGGCCACGGCTATCTGGATGCGCGGCGCCTCGACTGGTTAAGAGCGGAACTTGCCAGCGGGCAGGCCGACAACCAGCTCATGATTATCGCCAGCCATATTCCGATCGGTGTCTCGGCGATCGGATCGCACATGGAATGGTGGATGGGGGACAAGAACACCAAACCCGGCTATGAAAATGCTGTCGACCTCGCAGGACTAGTGGGCATGTTGCAGAACGCGCCCAATCTGCTGATGTGGATTGCCGGGCATCGCCACATGAACGTCGTCAAGGCATTCCCATCCGCCGATGAAAGCCGTCCAGAGCAGGGCTTCTGGCAGGTCGAGACTGCCTCGCTTCGTGATTTTCCGCAACAGTTCCGGTCGTTCGAGATCTATCTCAACAGCGACTACACTGTGTCGATCGAGACCCTGAACGTGGATGTCGCCGTGGCCGAGGGGACACCCGCCGCACAGTCGCGCAAATATGCCATCGCGACACAGCAGATCATTCAAAACAACCTTAAGCTCAACAACCCCAATTTCGCCACGGCCGGCGGGCGCGGAACGATTCCGATACCGAGCATAGACCCGACCCGTCCGCAAAGTGATGATCCAGCTGCTCTCGATCCGTCGATCCGCTACGAAGACCTATCGACGGCCAAGGTGCCGGTCCCGTATCATGCGTCGTGCAACGCGGAACTGGTGAAGCCGCTCAGCGCGCAGATGGTCGCGCACCTCAGGCAGACTTTTGCGTTTCAGAACTGACGGCACGGAACCGACGAAACGGCCAGGTGACACGCGTCCCCTCGGATTCGTCCGGTAGGGGTGTGCGGAGGGCCCGCGCACCGAGGCTCGATTTGCCGTCGGTGTGCAGCGGTTGTCATTGGAAGTCAGGAGACTCCAATTTATCGAACGTCTGAAGCGGATCGTTGCCATTATCGATGACGCCTCGCGCCTCGAAGGCTTCCACGCTGGCGTCCCGAATGGATGTCTCTCCTCGCCACCCTCGACGCTTCAGATAGACGGCAAGGCCTCGCCTTGTGCCGGGCCAGCGACGAGCGCCGCGAAGCGGGAAAAGAACTCTCCCGCCAGCTTCTTCGCGGTCGAGTCGATGAGCCGGCTGCCGAGTTGCGCGATCTTGCCGCCGACCTCCGCTTTGACACTGTAACTGAGTACGGTCGCCGCCTCACCGTCGGCTTCCAGCGCGACGTCGGCGCCTCCTTTGGCAAAGCCGGCCATCCCGCCCTTGCCCTCGCCACTGATTGTGTAGGAGCGCGGCGGGTCTAGGTTCGAAAGCGCAACGGCCCCCTCGAACTTCGCCTTGATGGGGCCGATCTTCAAGACGACCTTCGCAGTCATGTCGGTATCGCTCGTCTTGTCGAGGCTCTCGCAGCCCGGGATGGCTTGCCGCAGGATTTCCGGGTCGTTCAACGCCTGCCAGACGGCGTCGATCGGCGCCTCTATGCGTTCGGTTCCGCTCATGTCCATTGTCGATCCTCCCGTTCCGCAGGCTCCTCGCCGGCAGCTTACAAGCGCCCCGATCTGCTTGGCAAGGCTGCGATCAGACGACGACGGGCTGCTCGACGCGGCCGGAACCGCCGAAAAATCTCAGGTAGCGCTCGATTTCGACCGGATCTCCCGTCGCCTTGCGGGGATTGTCGGAGAGTTTGACAGCCGGCCGGCCATTGGCTTCACTCACCTTGCAGACCAGCGAGATGGGCTTCAGGCTTTCGATCTCACGCGGAGCGCAGCCTGCAAAGTCATTGGTGAGGTTGGTCCCCCAGCCGAAGCTCATCCGGACCCTGCCCTCGAAGTGCCGGTACGTGTCGATGATCGCGTCGACGTCGAGCGCATCGGAGAAGATCAAGAGCTTCTGACGCGGATCGCGGCCCATCTTGCGCCACCACTCGATGATTTCCTCCCCGCCCTCTATAGGCGGAGCGCTGTCGGGCCGGAACCCGGTCCAGTCGGCAACCCAGTCGGGCGCATCGCGCAGGAAGGCCGCGGTACCGAACGTATCCGGCAGCACGATCAGCAGGTTGCCGCCGTAGAGCTGCTTCCAGTCGCGCAGCACCCGATAGGGTGCAGCAGCGAGTTCAGCGTCGTTTCGCGCAAGCGCCGCCAGGACCATGGGCAATTCATGAGCGTTGGTGCCGACCGCCTCGAGGTCGGAGTCCATCGCCAGCAGGACGTTGCTGGTGCCGGTGAAAGCGGGGCCGATCCCCTCCTTCAGCGCCTCGACACACCAGCGTTGCCAGAGGAAACTGTGCCGGCGGCGCGTGCCGAAATCGGAAATCCTGAGCCCCGGCAGATCGCGCAGCCGCTCCACCTTGGCCCACATCTTGGCTTTGGCGCGGGCATAGAGAACATCCAGCGTGAAGAGACCCAGCGACTTCATGACCGCGCGCGATCGCAGCTCGTTGATAATGGAGAGCGCCGGAATTTCCCACATCGTGGTTTCTTTCCAACGCCCGTGAAAGTGAAGGACATACTGGCCGTCCTTCTTGGACAGTTCGTATTCCGGGAGCTGAAAGTCGGCAAACCAGCTCAGGAACTCCGGCTCGAAGATCTGCGATTTGCCGTAGAACGTGTTGCCGGCGAGCCAGATCGCTTCCTTTTTGGAAAGACGCAGCGAACGGGCGTAGTCGAGCTGCTCGCGCAGCTCCCCCTCGTCAATCTCGTCGGCGAGGCGCACGGTGGTTGCCCGGTTGATCAGGCTGAAGGTGGCATCGACATCCGGATACCGTTTCCAGATCATCTGCAGCATCAGCAGCTTGTAGAAGTCCGTATCGATCAGGCTGCGGACGATGGGGTCGAGCTTCCAGGTGTGATTGTACACACGGGTTGCAATATCGGTCTTCGTCATCGGATGTCCGCCCTGCCAGATACGGCCGGGTCAGGCCGCCAGTTCATGAGCCGGCCTGAGGGTCGACTGCTTCCGACGCAACCTTATCGAAAAAACCTCTCCCAAAGTCCATAGCAGAACGGAGACTATGCTCAGCCGCCGCCGCTGCTCGTTCCGCCGGTGGCGTCGTTTGGCGCGGTTGGCGACGCCGGCTGTTCGATCCGGGTGTCATTCGACTCCCGCTCCGGGGCAATCGCATTGCCCCACCACTCCACGGGCACCCAGAACAGCATTGCAAGGATCAGCCCCACGAGCAGGACGACCAGCACCGGCCGGCCGAGAGAGCCCTGCCGCGCCTGAACGGCGGGCGCGGGCTGCGGGCGCCCGTCGGCATGGCTGTTCTCGATGTTGTTTTCCTGCTTGTCCGAGCGGCTGGCCATGGCTTTCTCCTCACCGAGTTGCTTCCGGCTTTCGAGCGATCGAAGGAGGAACGGACGGCCAGGACCAATGTTCCCGGCAAACACACGGCCGAGGTCAGTAGCCCGCCTTCCGGTCTACGACGTGCTGGAGCGACATGCCCGATTCGAACCGTTCGATCTGCTCTTCGGCATGAGCAAACAATGCCCTGACATCCGAGGCGGCGGCGGCGTGCGGGGTCACGATCACGTTTTCCATGCCCCATAGCGGGCTTTCCGGAGAAAGCGGTTCTCGTCCGAAAACGTCGAGCGAAGCTCCGCCGAGGACACCTTTTTCCAGCGCGGCAACGACATCGGCCTCGACCTGACTGCCGCCCCGTCCCGCGTTGATGAAAACCGGCTTGCCGAGCGCACCACCCTGACGTAGTCGGGCAAACAGCCGCGCGTCATAGATGCCGCGCGTATCGGGAGTAAGCGGCAACAGGCCGACAAGGATGTCGGTCCGGCCGAGGAATGCATCGAGGCCGGCGGCATCAAAGGTTTCGATGCCGTCGATCGTCTTCGCGGTTCGAGACCAGCCGATGACGTTGAAGCCCATGACCTTGAGCTTTCGGGCCGCGTCCTGGCCGAGAACGCCGAGCCCCATGATGCCGACGGTGACATCGCGCGCCTCCGGCTGCGGATCAATCTCATGCCAGACCCGTGCGCGCTGCTGCACCGCATAGGCCGGAACGCGGCGCAGATGGGCGAGCGCCTGCAACACGACCCATTCGCTCATGCGGTCGGTCAGGCTGCGATCCACGAAGCGCACGACAGGCAGGTCCGGCAGTTCATAAGCCGAGAGAATGTGATCCACGCCGGCTCCGCCGGAGAAGATCACCTTCAGATCGCGTGCGCGAGCAAAGAGCTGCGGGTCGGGCTTCCAGACGACCGCATAGGGGATGCCACTCAGATCGCGACCCGCGTTTTCGGGCAGGGCCATGTCGACTACGTCCCGGCCGACGAAGGCGTTCCTGAGCGCGTCCGTCACGCTTGCGCGGCCGAACTTGAGATCGATGACGACAGGGCTCTTCTCGGCCATGGGATACCTCTATCCTGCTACTGACTGATTGCAGCGGTTCGAACCGCCTCGAGGTTGAAGGCCGCGGCCAGCAGAGCGCGGGTGTATTCGGTCTTCGGATTCCCGAAGACTTCGCTGGCGGGGCCCTGCTCCACCACCTGCCCCATGCGCATGACGATGACGTCGTTTGCAAGCGCCTTCACGACGCGCAAATCGTGGCTGATGAAGAGGTAAGCCAGGTCGTGGCGCTTCTGCAGGTCACGCAGCAAATCGACCACCTGCGCCTGCACGCTCATGTCGAGCGCCGAGGTCGGTTCGTCGAGCATGACGAAACGCGGCTTCAGCACCATGGCACGTGCGATCGCGATACGCTGCCGCTGACCACCGGAGAACTCGTGCGGATAACGCCATCGGGTCGCGGTATCGAGCCCCACTTCCTCAAGCGCCCAGCAAACCCTTGCGTCGCGTTCGTCCGCAGAAAGACCGCGTTCGTGAACCTTCAGTCCCTCGGCAATGATCTCGCCGACCGACATGCGCGGGCTCAGGGAACCATAGGGATCCTGGAAGACGATCTGCAGGCGGTTTCGCAGCGGACGCATGTCCTTGTACGAATAGCCGTCTATCTCCTGGCCAATGAAGCCGATGTGCCCTGCCGAGGAAATCATGCGCGCGAGCGCCAGACCAAGTGTGGTCTTGCCCGAACCGGATTCGCCGACCACACCGAGCGTCTGCCCGGCCCGAAGCACCAGGTCGACGCCATCTACCGCCTTCACGTGATCGACGATCTTGCGCAGGAAACCCGCCTTTATCGGAAACCAGACACGAATGTCCTTGCCTTCCATCACGATCGACTTGCCGGGATCGGTCGGCGGCGGCTCGCCGCGCGGCTCGGAGGCGAGGAGATGACGCGTATACGCATGCTGCGGGTTCGAGAAGATTTCTTCAACGGGGCCGCTTTCGACAATACGCCCCCCGGTCATGACGCAGACGCGATCGGCGAACTTGCGGACGATGCCGAGGTCATGGGTGATGAACAGCATCGACATGCCGTGAGTCGCCTTCAGCGAACGCAGCAGCTCGAGGATCTGTGCCTGAACGGTCACGTCGAGCGCGGTCGTCGGTTCGTCGGCGATCAGCAGCTTCGGACGGTTTGCGAGTGCCATGGCGATCATGACGCGCTGACGCTGCCCGCCCGAAAGCTCGTGCGGATAGGCGGCAAGCCGCTTCTCCGGATCGCGAATGCCGACCTGACGCAACAGCTCCAGCGTCCGCTCACGCGCCGCCGATCCGCTCGTCGCCTGATGCAGGGCGAGAATCTCGCCGATCTGCTTCTCGATCGTGTGGAGCGGATTGAGCGAAGTCATCGGCTCCTGGAAGATCATCGTGATGTCGTTGCCACGCACACGGCGGAGATCCGTCTCGGGCAGCTTCAGCAGGTCGCGACCCTCGAAGCGGATCTCCCCCGAAGGGTGGCTTGCCGCGGGGTAGGGCAAAAGTCGCAGGACAGAATTCGCCGATACGGATTTGCCGGATCCCGACTCGCCGACCAAGGCGACGACCTCGCCCGGCCGGACGTCGAAGCTCACGTGATCGACGGCGAGCGTTTCCCGCTCACCCTGGCGAAAGGCGACCGAAAGGTCCCGGACAGAAAGAAGCGCCTCCGTCATTTGAAGGCCTTTCTGGGATCAAAGGCGTCACGCACCGCCTCGCCCACGAAGATCAGCAGCGAGAGCATGATTGACATGGTGAAGAAGGCGGTGAGACCGAGCCACGGCGCCTGCAGATTGCGCTTGCCCTGGGCGATGAGCTCGCCGAGCGAAGGCGAGCCCGGCGGCATGCCGAAGCCGAGGAAGTCGAGCGAGGTGAGCGTGGTGATGGAGCCCGACAGAATGAACGGGAGGAAAGTCAGTGTCGCAACCATCGCATTGGGAAGCAGGTGGCGGAACATGATCGTCCAGTTGCCCACCCCGAGCGCGCGGGCGGCGTTCACATATTCAAAGTTGCGGGCTCGCAGAAACTCGGCACGGACGATGCCGACGAAGCTCACCCACGAGAAGAGCAGCATGATACCGAGCAGGACGAAAAAGCCGGGCGGCAGGATCGCCGCGATGATGAGCAGGATGTAGAGCACCGGCATGGACGACCAGATCTCGATGAAGCGCTGCATCAGGAGGTCCGTCCAGCCGCCGAAATATCCTTGTATGGCACCGGCGGTGACGCCGATGACTGCCGAACAGAGGGTGAGCGCGAGACCGAACAGCACCGAAATGCGGAACCCGTAGATCATGCGGGCGGTCACGTCCCGTGCCTGATCGTCGGTGCCGAGCCAATTGAAGTTTCCGAGTACGCAGCCCGGATCGTCGGCGTCCAGCGGATAGCCCTTGCAGCGCTCCTCCTTGCTCATCAGCCAGAAGGGCGACGTCGGAGCCGAATGGGGAATCTCCGAGTTGACCGTGCGATAGGAATAGCGGATCGGCGGCCAGACCATCCAGCCGTTGGCATTGATCTCGTCGGCGATAAACGGTGAACGATAATCGGTCACCGCCAGGAAGCCGCCGAACTTCTCCTCCGGGTAGTCCACCAGAACCGGAAACAGGAGTTCGCCCTTGTAGGACGCAACGAGCGGCCGATCATTGGCGATCAACTCCGCAAACAGGCTGAGCACGAAAAGGATCATGAAGATCCAGAAGGACCAGAAGCCCCGCCGGTTGGCCTTGAAGTTTTCGAGGCGCCGACGATTGGTCGGCGACAGCCAGGGCTTTCTGCCCGGCGCCTTAGCCCCGCTGGCGGCGATCGGTTCGGAAACGGACATCTCAGACATCCCTCCGTTCGAAATCGATGCGCGGATCGATCCAGGTGTAGATCAGATCCGAAACGAGGCCGACGAAGAGACCCATCAGCGAGAAGATGTACAGCGTCGCAAAGACGATTGGATAGTCACGATTGACCACCGACAGGTACCCGAGGCGACCGAGGCCATCGAGCGAGAAGATGTTCTCGATGAGCAGCGAGCCGGTGAAAAAGGCCGAGATGAAGGCGCCGGGAATGCCAGCGATCACGATCAGCATCGCGTTGCGGAAGACGTGGCCGTACAGCACCTGACGCTCGGAGAGTCCCTTGGCGCGCGCCGTGATGACATATTGCTTCTTGATCTCGTCGATGAACGAGTTCTTGGTAAGCAGAGTCGTCGTGGCAAAGGCCGAAAGCGAGAGCGCGATCAGCGGCAGCGTCAGGTGCCAGAAATAGTCAACGATCTTCTCCGACCAGGAGAGTTCGGCAAAATTATCCGAGACGAGCCCGCGCAAAGGAAACCAGTCGAAGAAGGAGCCGCCGGCGAAAAGCACGATAAGCAGGATACCGAAGAGAAAGCTCGGAACCGCATATCCGATGACGATAACCCCGGAGGTCCACACGTCGAATGGCGAACCGTCTTCCACCGCCTTCTTGATGCCGAGCGGGATCGAGATCGCGTAGGAAATAAGCAGGATCCATACACCGAGAGAAATCGATACCGGCATCTTCTCGACGATGAGGTCGATGACGCTGGTATTGCGGAAGAAACTCTCGCCGAAATCGAAGCGAATATAGTTCCACATCATCTCGGCAAAGCGCGTGAGCGGCGGCTTGTCGAAGCCGAACTGTTTTTCGAGCTTAGCGATGAGCTCGGGGTCGAGACCCTGAGCCCCGCGGTACTTCGAACTCGTCTCGTCGGCCCCGAACTGCTGCTGGGCGACGAGATCCCCACCACCCGTCAGCCGCTGGTCGGCGCTGTCGCCCTGACCGGTCAACTGCGCGATCACCTGCTCGACCGGGCCGCCGGGTGCGAACTGAATCACCAGAAAGGAAATGCCCATGATGCCGACGATGGTCGGGATCATCAGAAGCAGGCGCCGCAGGATATAGCCGCTCATCGTATCATTGCTCCGACAAGCCGGATGCTTGTCACGCCAATGTCCGTCTCATGCCCTGCGATCAACTGGTTCGTCCTTTCCAGCCGCGGCCTCGCTCGGCGAGCGGCGATTCGCATTGTCCATTCCTAGCCCGTCAGGGGAACGACGCAACCCCCTGCCCTTCATTGCGTCGTATCTTTCGCCCACCAGATCTGGGGAAAGCCGATGCCATAGGTCGGGAGTGGTTCCGGACGCCCGAACTTGTCCCAGTAGGCGATACGCGACGATCGCATGGTGTAGGAGGGCACGGTGTAGCTTCCCGCCAGCAAAAGCCGGTCGAGTGCCTTGACCGTCGCAATCAGGGTCTCGCGGTCCTTCACGAACGCGATCTGGTCGACGAGCTTGTCGATTGCAGGATTGCTGATGCCCGCATAATTGCGGGAACCGGGCGCGTCGACGGACTTCGACCCCCAGTAGTCGCTCTGCTCGTTGCCGGGATTGAGGCTTTGCGCCCAACCCAGGTAGATCATGTCGTAGTCGAAGCTGCGGACACGATTGGTGTATTGCGAGGCGTCGACGGTTCGAACAGACACCTCCACGCCCATCTTCTTAAGATCATCCGCGAAAGGCAGGGCCACCTTTTCAATCGTCGGTCCGTTCAGCAGGATCTCGAACGAGAGGGGCACACCAGTAGAAGCGAGGACCATCCGCCCGTTGCGCAGCTCGTAACCCGCCTCCTTCAGAAGGCCGATCGCCTTGCGCAGGTTTTCTCTCAGCTTCGCCGGATCTCCCCCGACGGGATTGCGATATTCCTCCGAAAACACCTCGGGCGGCACCTCGTCCTTGAGCGACTGCAGAATCTCCAGTTCCTTGCCTTCCGGCAACCCTTTCGACGCGAGCTCCGAACCGTAGAAGTAACTATCGATCCGCTGATACTGGTCGAAGAAGACCGTCCGGTTCAGTTCCTCGAAATCGAAGGCATAGTTAAGCGCCTTGCGAACTCGAATGTCCTTGAACTTGTCCCGTCGCATGTTCGGTATGAAGCCCACCAGAATGCCGGAGGTCTTGTATTCGTTGTCCAGCACCTCGCGCTTGACGCGTCCCTCGTTGACGGCCGGGAAATCGTAGGATCTTGCCCACCGCATCGCTGAATTCTCAGCCCAGAAGTCCACGTTGCCCGAACGGAAGGCTTCGAACTCGACATCGAGATCAGCGAAGTAGGTGTAGGTCTGGCTGCGGAAATTGTTGTAGCCGATGTTGACGTTGAGGTCCTTGCCCCAATAGTCGTCGCGAAGTTCGTAGCGGATCTTTGCACCGGGCGAAAAAGAAGCGATGCGGTAAGGGCCCGATCCCATGATCGGCTCGAGCGTGGTCTTGGCTATGTCTCGAGGCTTGCCGTCGGCTCCTTTCGCCTCCCACCAGTGCTTCGGGACGATGTCGAGTTCACCGATGATGACTGGCAGTTCACGGTTGTTTTTCTCATCGAAGGTAAAGGTGACTTCCCGTTCGCCCGTTTTCTCCGCCTTGAGCACGTGGCGATAGTAATTTGTGTAGAGCGGATTGAGTTCCTTGAACTTGTCGAAACTGAAGACGACATCTTCGGGGGTAACGGGCTTGCCATCCGCCCATTTCGCCTCCGGGCGCAATCGGAACTTCACGAAGGAGTAGTCGTCGGGGAAGGCAACCGCCTCCGCAAGAAGCCCGTAGACCGCGTCGACTTCGTCCATCGAAGGCTTGAGCAGGGTTTCCGTCACGAGCGAGAGGCGCGGCGTCAGCCCCGCGGCCAGCTCACCCTTGTCGAGCACCGGATTGAGACTATCGAACGTCCCCGATGCGGAAAGATTGAGGTTGCCGCCCTTCGGGGCATCGGTGTTGACATAGTCGAAGTGCGGAAAGTCCTTCGGGTATCTTGGAGGTTCAATCACTGAAATCGCGTGATGCCACTGAAGCTCCTCGGCAGGCAAATTGTCCGGGGCGACAGACAACGTCGTCACAAAAGCGAAAATGCCGATCCCGGCCAGCGCCAGCCTCATACCAAATCACCCCTTATTTTCGTCAGAGTTTTATCAACATAAGCAAAACAGCGGCAAAAAACAGGCCTCGGGCAAATGCGGCGGACGAGGGTGCGCACGGCCACGGATTCACCAAACTGCAAATCCACGCTACATTTGAAAGCAAATCACCTGCGGCAGCGTACACGGGCATTCGGCGGAACGAGGACATGAGATTAAAGACGAAAACGAGGCTGAGCCGGCTGGTGGTGATTGCCATGACCGCACCGTTTCTGATGCTCACGGAAGGCGGAAAGGCGGCCGAGCAGGTGCCGGCCAAGAAGATATTCGGCGGCATCGAGCTTCCCAGCCGCGCAGCACCGTCGCCCTACGGATTCTACTCGAAGGGATGCATCTCCGGCGCTGTTGCGCTTCCGACGGACGGCCCCACATGGCAGGCCATGCGGCTCTCGCGAAACCGTCGCTGGGGACACCCGCAAATGATTTCGTTGCTCGAACAGCTCGCCCACGATGCTCCCAAGGTCGGCTGGCCGGGGCTGCTCGTCGGGGACGTCTCGCAGCCGCGCGGTGGTCCGATGATGAACGGCCACGCTTCGCACCAGATCGGGCTCGATGCGGACATCTGGCTCACACCGATGCCGGACAGGCGGCTCAGCACACAGGAGCGGGAAGACCTCCCCTTCACGTCCATGTTGCGCAAGGACAAATTCCTGACCGTCGACTCCCGCCTGTGGACGCCGACTCATGCGCGCCTCATCATGCTGGCAGCAAGCTACCCGCAGGTCGAACGCGTCTTCGTCAATCCGGCGATCAAGAAGAAGCTTTGCGATACGTGGACCGGCGATCGCTCGCTGCTTGGCAAGGTGCGGCCGATCTACGGTCACGACGCGCATTTCCACGTGCGCATCAAGTGTCCGATAGGGGCTGGCGGATGCAAGTCCCAGGCCGCCCCCCCTCCCGGAGACGGCTGCGACAAGTCCCTCGCCTGGTGGTTTACCCCCGAACCTTGGGCGAAACCGAAGACGGATCCCAAGAAGCCCGCGCCGAAACCGCGGGAGATCGGCGTCTCCGACCTGCCGAAATCCTGCCTGGCGGTGCTCAATGCGCCTTCGGTGGCAAGTGAAAGCGAGGTGACACTGGGCGGCGGTGCCACTCCGGTCGCCGCCTATGCGCCACCTGCCGCTGCGCCGTCGACTACGATGGCCGGCCAGCCGATCGACGTGACTCTGCAGGAGATCCCGATTCCGTTGCCCCGTCCTCTCGATCGCTGACAGCGCGTTCGCAGCCTTTCGGTTGGGCTATCTTTTCAAGGCAACGGTCGTGCTGTAGAAGGCTTTCAAATCGATTTAAATCCCGACCGGATCGACCCAATGCCCGAGCGCCAATGCATCGCCCTGATCGCCCACGACCAGAAGAAGGATGAACTCGCAGAGTTCGCCGGCCGCCATGCGGAAGTCCTTGCGCGGTGCCGCATCGTTGCCACGGGCACCACGGGCGGAAGGGTGGCGGAAGCGTGCCCGGGTCTGGATGTCGTGCGCATGAAGAGCGGCCCCCTCGGCGGCGATCAGCAGATCGGGGCGATGATCGCCACGGGCGAGGTGCAGATGCTTATCTTCTTCGTCGACCCCTTGACCGCCATGCCCCATGACGTGGACGTGAAAGCGCTGATGCGGCTTGCCACCGTTTACGACATCCCCATGGCGTTGAATCTCGCGACCGCCGAGATATTGATGACTGCGAAGAAGAACTGACGCAACGCCCGATTTGGATCGCAGGAGCCGGCCAATGCCCAAGATCGTAGAAAACGAGCAGCTTACCTTTCCCATCCTGATCGGCGACATCGGGGGGACCAATGCACGCTTTTCGATCCTGATCGACACCTACGCGGAGCCCCGGCAGTTTCCGATCGTCCACACGGCCGCCTTTTCGACGATCGAGGACGCGATCCAGCAGGGCGTGCTCGACAAGACGTCCATCCAGCCTCGCTCGGCGATCCTTGCGATCGCCGGTCCGATCAACGACGACGAGATCCCGCTAACCAATTGCGACTGGGTCGTGCGTCCGAAGGCGATGATCGAAGAGATGGGGTTCGAGGATGTGCTGATCGTCAACGACTTCGAAGCGCAGGCCCTCGCCATCGCTTCGCTTTCAGACGAGAATCGCGAACCGATCGGTCCGCTTTCCGAGAGTCCGATCGCATCGCGCGTCGTGCTGGGTCCCGGCACCGGTCTCGGCGTCGCAGGTCTGCTGCATGCGCAGCACACCTGGTTTCCGATACCCGGCGAAGGCGGACATGTCGACATGGGACCGCGCAGCGACCGCGATTTCGAAATATTCCCACATCTGGCGCGGATTGACGGTCGCATATCCGGCGAACAGCTCCTCTGCGGTCGTGGCGTCGTCAACATCTATGATGCGATTTGCGCGGCCGACGGCGTCGAACCGCAATGGAGTGACCCAGCCGAAGTTTCGACGCACGGACTTTCCGGCAACGACAAACAAGCTGCCGAGACTCTCTCGCTCTTCGTCACTTATCTCGGGCGGCTTGCCGGGGATCTCGCTCTCATCTTCATGGCGCGGGGCGGCGTATTCCTTGCCGGCGGCATTCCCCAGAAGATACTGCCCGCGCTGAAGGGCCCGGAGTTCCGCGCCGCCTTCGAGGACAAGGCACCGCATACCGGGCTGATGCACACGATCCCGACCTTCGTGGTCACTCATCCACTCGCAGCACTCTCGGGACTCGCGAATTTTGCACGCACGCCTGCAAATTTTGGCCTGGCGACCGATGGCAGGCGCTGGCGCTGCTGACGATCAGAGCGGGGCGTCCGCTTTTTTGTGGCCAAGGGGGTTGCGACTGGTTATAGAGCGCCTAGGCCACAGCGTCCGCGGGTCCGGACGCCCAGTTCCACGGGGAATGCCTTTATTTGGAAGCCAGCAGGACACACAAGACGCCCGTCAGCTCGAGCAGCATCACAGCCGTTCTGAAGCGTATCATCGCCGAGAACGGTCGCGATCACGTCAAGGGCTACATCTTCGCCGTCCTCTGCCTCGCCGTGGTGGCGCTCACGACCGCCTTCACCGCATGGATCATGGAAACGGTGGTGAACGAGGCCTTCGCCAACCAGAGAGCGGACATTGTCTGGCTCATCTGTGGCGCCATTCTCGGCGCCTTCATGCTGCGCGGCCTTGCAAGCTACGGACAGGCGGTCACCCTTTCAAAGATTGGAAACAACATCGTCGCGCGATATCAGCGCCGGCTCTTCTCGCATTTGATGACGCTTTCGCTCGGCTTCTTCAGCGAGTCCCGCTCGGCTCACCTTGCCGCGCAGATCAGCCAGAACATCAACGGCATCCGCGATGTTCTCAATCTAACCGTTACCTCTACCGCGCGCGACCTGCTGACGCTGATTGCGCTCATCGGCGTCATGTTCTCGAAGGACTGGCTGCTGACGCTGATCGTCTTCATTGTCGCGCCACCCCTCCTGTATGCGTTGCGTTACCTCTCGAAGCGGCTCCGGGCCGCGACGCGCGAGTCGATCATCTTCAACAGCCACGTGCTGGGCGCGATGCAGGAGACGATCCAGGGCATCGCGATCGTCAAGGCCTTCACGATGGAAGAAGAGCTGGACCGCAAAGTCCAGAGCACGATCGCGGCGGCGGAACGCCGCGCGAACCGCATCGCCCGGCTCAGTGAACGTACCTCACCGCTCACGGAGACCTTCGCGGGCGTCGCCATCTCCAGCGTGATCGCCTACGCTGCGTTCCGCTCGATCTATGGCGGCGTGCTGCCCGGCGCCTTCTTCTCGTTCATCGCGGCGCTGCTGATGGCCTACGAACCGGCGAAGCGGCTCGCCAAGCTGCAGGTGCAGATGGAACGTGCCGCCGTCAACGCGCGGATGATCTACGAAATCCTCGACATGGACAGCCCGCAGCGCGACAGGCGTGGAGCAACCGAGCTCCAGGTCGGCGAGGCTCGCATCGAATTTCGCGGCGTCAAGTTCGCCTACGGCAACAACGAGCCGGTGCTGAAGGGTATCGACTTTGTCGCGGAGGGGGGGAAGACCACAGCACTTGTCGGCCCCTCCGGCGCCGGCAAGTCGACGGTGATCACGCTCGTCCCGCGGTTCTACGATCCCGCAGAGGGTGAGATCCTGATCGATGGCCAGAACATCGCCTCGGTCACAAAGGCGTCGTTGCGCAGACACATCGCCTACGTTTCGCAACAGCCCTATCTCTTTGAAGGGACGATCCGCGACAATATCCGCTACGGCCGTCCTGATGCGACCAATGCCGAGATCGAGGAAGCGGCCCGCCTCGCCTACGCGCACGATTTCATCCTCGCTCAGCCGATGGGGTATGACACCCCTGTCGGCGAAAACGGCGTCACGCTCTCCGGCGGCCAGCGGCAGCGGCTGTCGATCGCCCGCGCGCTTGTCCGCAACGCACCGATTCTGCTGCTCGACGAGGCAACCTCCGCGCTCGACACGGAGTCGGAAGCCGCCGTTCAGAAAGCTCTGGACGAGGCGATGACCGGACGCACTGTGATCGTCATTGCCCATCGGCTGTCGACGATCATCAAGGCGGACAAGATCATCGTGATGCAGGGCGGGACGATCGCCGAGGAAGGCACCCACCAGTCACTTGCACAGCGTCCCAACGGCCTCTACGCTCGGCTGAACCAGCTGCAGCCGGGCAGCGGCAATAGCGAATTCTTCTGAGGTTGGAGCGCCATGAGCGATGCCATGAAACTCGTCGTCGTCGGAGCCGGTGGCCGGATGGGCCAGACGGTGCTACGTCTCATCCAGGCGACTGAAGGTGCCGTGGTTCACGCCGCGGTCGAGCGATCCGGTTCGCCGTTGATCGGCAGGGATGCGGGCGAGTTGGCCGGGCTCGGCTCCATCGGCGTACCGGTGACCGACGACCCGCTTGCAGCATTCGTTCATGCCGATGGGGTCATTGATTTCACATCGCCTGCGGCAAGCGTCGAATATGCCGGTCTTGCCGCGCAGGCGCGGATCGCTCATGTCATCGGCACCACCGGCTGCACTGCGGATGACGATGCGAAAATCGCCGCGGCAGCACGCCACGCGCGGGTCGTCAAATCCGGCAATATGAGCCTCGGAGTCAACCTGCTTTCCGTCCTGGTCAAGCAGGCCGCGCAGGTGCTCGATGCCGCGGGCTGGGACATCGAGGTGCTGGAAATGCACCACAAGCGCAAGGTGGACGCGCCCTCAGGGACCGCATTGCTCCTCGGGCAAGCTGCCGCTGAAGGGCGCGGCATCGGTCTTGCCAACCATTCCGTACGGGTGCGTGACGGGCATACGGGACCACGCGAGGAGGGCAGTATCGGCTTTGCCACGCTGCGCGGCGGCTCCGTGATCGGCGAGCACTCCGTCCTCTTCGCCGGTGAGGGCGAAACGATTACTCTTTCCCATAGCGCCGGGGACCGTTCGCTCTTTGCGCGCGGTGCACTCCGCGCGGCCCTCTGGGCACGGGACAAGAAGCCCGGCCTCTATTCCATGCTCGATGTCCTCGGGCTTTCTTCATCCATCTAGATAATTCCTTGCGGAGGATTTTCCCATGAGCGGTACTCTCGTGCTGGTTCGTCACGGCCAGAGCGAATGGAATCTCAAGAACCTGTTCACCGGCTGGAAGGACCCTGGCCTCACCGAACTCGGGGTCGAAGAGGCCAATGCCGGCGGCAAGGCGCTTGCCGACTACGGCATCAAGTTCGACATCGCCTTTACCTCCGCCCTGTCGCGGGCGCAGAAGACCTGTCAGATCGTGCTCGACAATGTCGGCCAGCCGACCCTCGAGACGATCCGCGACGAAGCGCTCAACGAGCGCGACTACGGCGATCTCTCCGGCCTCAACAAGGACGATGCGCGCGCCAAGTGGGGCGAGGAGCAGGTGCATATCTGGCGCCGCTCCTACGACGTCCCGCCGCCGGGCGGGGAAAGCCTGCGCGACACCGGCGCCCGCGTCTGGCCCTATTACATGACCGAGATCCTGCCGCGCGTGCTCAGGGGCGAAACCGTTCTGGTCGCCGCTCACGGCAATTCGCTGCGCGCGCTGGTGATGGTGCTTGATCGCCTGTCCAAGGAAGAAATCCTCAAGCTCAACCTCGCGACCGGCGTGCCCATGGTCTACAAGCTGAACGCGGATTCGACGGTCAAGTCGAAGGAAGTGCTCGGCGACATGTCCGGCGCCCACTGAGGCGCCACCCCATCAGTTCGTGATGGTGAACTCGACGCGGTCCGCGGGAAACCGTGTGACCGCGTATTGTATCGGCAGGCCCTGCATGTCGGTATTCAGCGCCCGCGTGACCAGTACGATCGCGCCCGGCGTCAGTGCCAGCTGCGCGACGTCGTCGGGCTCGGCATGGGTCGCCGAGACTTCCGTAACCGTCCTCAGATAGTCGTCCACGCCATAGTCGATCAGTGCCCGCGTGACGGATCCCGTCCGGCGAAACGCCTCGTCGATCCGCTCGAACCTTTCGGCGGGAAACCAGCTGGTGGAGCGCGAAAGCGCGCGTCCGTCGGCCTTGCGCAGCACCTCGAGCCGGATCACCACGGCCTGCGGCTCCAGCTTCAGCCATTTCGCAACCTCGGCGCCGGCCGCCTCGACGGCCGACGATAGCAGCAAGCCCTCAAGCCCCCTGGCCTGATCGCCGATGCCCTCGGTGAAGCGGGTACGCCGGGCGATCGGGAAAGTGAACTTGTCCTTGCGGTCGATCATCGTGCCGCGTCCCTGGACGGCGCGCACGATCCCCTCCTGCCCGAGCGCCGCAAGGGCGTTTCGCACGGTATGGCGATTGACGCCGAACTGCTCGGCAAGCTGCGTTTCGGGCGGCACCATGCCGGTCGCGTCGTAATCCCCTTGCGCAATGGAGGCTCGGATGCGGTCGGCGATCTGACGCCACAGCGCCACGCCCTTTAGTCTTTCCATCGATTTCTGCTGCGTCATGTCACACGCTTGTCACGCCCGATTGCTAGCCATACAGTAACTTGTATGGTTGTCTATATTACTAGACATTTAGGGGCCTGACAATGGAAGCTAGACAGGAAAACGCAGGCCGGGACCTCGGGCGCAAGCGCGTCGTGGACCTCCTGGCGCGCGCCGAACTCGATGACCTGGCGCGTGTCTGGGACGGGCTGTCCGAACAACCGGAGACGCAGATGCTGCGCGGGCCGGAGATCGGACTCGTCATGGTGCGGGGGCGGATCGGCGGCGGCGGCGCGCCCTTCAATCTCGGAGAGGCGACGGTCAGCCGTGCCACCGTGCGGCTGGGCAACGGCCTGGTCGGGCATGGCCATGTGCTCGGCGCCAATCTGAAACGCGCGCGCCTCGCGGCCGTCTTCGATGCCCTCTGGCAGGATCCGGAGCATCGCTTGCTGGTCGAGACGCAACTGCTGGAGCCGGTCGCAGCGCGGATCGCCGAACGGAAACAGACGAAATCGGAAGAAGTGGCCGCAACACGCGTCGACTTCTTCACCATGGTGCGGGGAGAGGACTGATGAGCCCGAAGATCGAAGCCCTGACCGGCGGCTTTGCCGAACCGGTCCATCACGCCCAGAGCGTGTTCCGCGTGCTGATGGATTGCCTGTCGCGGCCCGGCACCGTCCAGTCCATCCTGCCCGAGATCGAACCGCCGAAGCCGCTCGGTGTTGCCGCCGGGGCGATTGCTCTGACGCTTCTCGACCACGACACGCCGGTCTGGCTGACACCGGGCCTTGCCAAGTCGGCCGTGGCGGAATGGATCGGCTTCCACACCGGAGCCCCCCTCACCCGCGAAAAATCGGAAGCCCGCTTCGCCTTTGCCGAGGCCGGCGCCCCCTTGTCGTCCCTCGGCTTGTTTGCCACCGGCACGCAGGAATATCCGGACCGTTCGACGACCATCGTGCTGGAGGTGGCAAGCCTCGACAAGGGTGCCCCGCTCACCCTTTCGGGCCCCGGCATCCGCCATACCGCCTCTATCGCCCCGCAGGGCCTGCCGGACATGTTCCTTCGCCAATGGGCCGACAACCGTGCGCTTTTCCCGCGCGGGGTCGATGTCGTGCTGACGGCCGGGCAGCAGATGCTCGGCCTGCCGCGCACCTGCAAGATCACGCCTACGGAGGTTTGAGACCATGTATGTTGCCGTCAAGGGCGGGGAAGCCGCCATCGACAATGCCCATCGACTGCTGGCCGACCGGCGGCGCGGCGACCGATCGCTTCCGGCGCTGACCATCGACCAGATCGTCGAACAGCTCGGCCTCGCCGTTGATCGCGTGATGGCGGAAGCCTCACTGCACGACCGGGCGCTGGCAGCACTCGCCGTCAAGCAGGCCCGCGGCGACATGATCGAGGCGATCTTTCTGCTGCGCGCCTACCGCACCACGTTGCCGCGGTTCGGCTATTCGGTGCCGATCGAAACCGGCTACATGCAGGTCGAACGCCGCGTTTCGGCAACCTACAAGGACCTGCCCGGCGGGCAGCTGCTCGGACCGACCTTCGACTACACCCATCGCCTGCTCGACACTTCGCTGCTTCAAGACGGCGAGGTCGCACCACCTGCTCATAAGGAACCGCTCGGCGAGGCGGTGATGCGCGTCTCCGAAATCCTGGCGGAAGAAGGACTGATCGAGGCGGATGGCGACCTGCCCGAGGATCACCTCGCCGGCGACATCACCCGCGAACCGATCGAGTTCCCGATGGAGCGCGACACGCGCCTGCAGGCGCTCGCCCGCGGCGATGAAGGTTTTCTGCTGGCGCTCGCCTATTCGACCCAGCGCGGCTACGGCCGCACCCATCCCTTCGTCGGCGAAATTCGCATCGGCGAAGTCGAAGTGGAGTTGGACGTCGCGGAACTTGGTTTTGCCGTTTCGCTCGGCGAGATCCGCGTCACCGAATGCCAGATGGTCAACCAGTTCAAGGGATCGGCCAAGGCGCCGCCGCAGTTCACGCGCGGCTACGGCCTGGTGTTCGGCCAGAGCGAGCGCAAGGCGATGGCCATGTCACTGGTCGATAGGGCGCTTCGCGCTACCGAATTCGGCGAGGACATCGTCGCCCCGGCGCAGGACGAGGAGTTCGTTATTTCACATTCCGACAACGTGCAGGCGACGGGTTTCGTCGAGCACCTGAAGCTGCCGCACTACGTCGACTTCCAGGCCGAACTCGATCTCGTGCGCCGCATGCGCGGCGAATTCGAGGCCTCGCGTCGCAACGGCCAGACCAACCAAGCCGAGGCTGCGGAATGACCAGGCTTCACTCAATCGCGGTTCTGCTCGCTGAACCAGTAAGCGCTGCCGACGGTCGACGCGATCATGACCGTAATGATGATCGTGAGCATGACACTGATTTCCATACCCAGTACCTCCTTCTGATCCAGGACAACGCCCGATGACGCAGGAAGTTTCGCAATATTCAGGTCTGGCCAGTTATAATTTCGCCTATCTGGACGAACAGACCAAGCGGATGATCCGCCGCGCGATCCTGAAGGCGATCGCCGTTCCCGGCTACCAGGTGCCTTTCGCCTCCCGTGAAATGCCCATGCCCTATGGCTGGGGTACGGGTGGCGTGCAGGTGACAGCCTCGATTATCGGCCAGCAAGACGTGCTGAAAGTGATCGACCAGGGTGCCGACGACACGACCAACGCCGTCTCCATCCGCGCCTTCTTCCAAAAGGTCGCCAACGTCGCCGTCACCACCCACACCCGGGACGCGACGATTATCCAGACGCGCCACCGCATCCCCGAAGAAAAGCTCCGGGAGAACCAGGTGCTGGTCTACCAGGTGCCGATCCCGGAACCCCTGCGCTTCCTCGAACCGCGCGAGACCGAGACGCGCAAGATGCACGCGCTCGAAGAATACGGCCTGATGCACGTCAAGCTCTACGAAGACATCGCCAAGAACGGCCGCATCGCCACGACCTATGCCTATCCGGTCAAGGTCGCCGGCCGCTATGTCATGGACCCCTCGCCGACGCCGAAATTCGACAATCCGAAGATGCACATGTCGGAGGCCCTGCAGCTGTTCGGCGCGGGCCGCGAAAAGCGCCTCTATGCCGTTCCGCCTTTCACCGAGGTGGTAAGCCTCGATTTCGAGGACCATCCTTTCGAGATCCAGACCTTCGACAAGCCCTGCGCGCTCTGCGGCGCCGAGCAGGTCTATCTCGACGAGGTCATCCTCGACGACAAGGGCGGGCGCATGTTCGTCTGCTCCGACACCGATCACTGTGAAGAACGCCGCGAACAGGGCCATGTCGGCCATCTCGGCGTGGCGAAGGAGGCCGCCGAATGAGCGATACGCCGCTTCTCAAGGTCCGCGACCTTTCGAAATTCTACGGCAAGCGCATCGGCTGCGCCAATGTCGCCTTCGAGCTCTGGCCCGGCGAGGTGCTGGCGATCGTCGGCGAATCCGGCTCCGGCAAGACGACGCTGCTCAACTGCCTGTCGACACGGCTGATGCCGACCACGGGCAGCGTCGAATACCACATGCGCGACGGCGGTTACCGCGACCTCTACCACATGAGCGAGGCCGAACGGCGCTTCCTGATGCGCACCGACTGGGGCTTCGTTCACCAGAACCCGGCGGACGGCCTGCGCATGACGGTCTCGGCCGGCGCCAATGTCGGCGAGCGGCTGATGGCCATCGGCAACCGCCACTACGGCAATATCCGCCGCACGGCCAGCGACTGGCTGGAACGCGTGGAGATCAGCACCGACCGCATCGACGACCAGCCGCGCGCCTTTTCCGGCGGCATGCGCCAGCGCCTGCAGATCGCCCGCAACCTGGTGACCGGCCCGCGCCTCGTCTTCATGGATGAGCCAACCGGCGGTCTCGACGTCTCGGTGCAGGCGCGCCTGCTCGACCTGGTCCGCGGCCTCGTCAACGATCTCGGCCTTTCGGCCATCGTCGTCACCCACGACCTCGCCGTCGCCCGCCTCCTGTCGCACCGGATGATGGTGATGAAGGATGGGCATGTGATCGAGCAGGGACTGACCGACCGTGTCCTCGATGATCCGCGCGAGCCCTATACCCAGCTGCTCGTCTCTTCGATCCTGCAAGTCTGAAGCCTTTAGGAGAAAAACCCCATGGCCACGCCCCTCGTCGTCTCGGAAGTCTCCAAGAGCTTCACCATGCACCTGCGCGACGGACTGCGCCTGCCCGTCGTCGCCAATGTCTCCTTCTCGGTCGCTTCCGGCGAGTGCGTCGTGCTCGGCGGACCGTCCGGCATCGGCAAGAGCTCGATCCTCAAGATGCTCTACGGCAATTATGCCGTGGACGCAGGCCAGATCCTGATCGAGCACAAGGACCGCATCATCGACATCGCCAGCGCCGATCCGCGCTCCGTGCTGGAAGTCCGCCGCGCCACGCTCGGTTATGTCAGCCAGTTCCTGCGCACCGTGCCGCGCGTCGCCACCATCGACGTGGTTGCCGAGCCGCTGGTCGCCCGCGGCGTGGCCGCGGAGCAGGCGCGCGAACGTGCCGCAGAACTGTTGGAAAAGCTCAACCTGCCGCGTGATCTGTGGCAGTTGCCGCCCGCCACCTTCTCCGGCGGTGAACAGCAGCGCGTCAACATCGCCCGCGGTTTCATCACCGATCATCGCATCCTCCTGCTCGATGAGCCGACGGCCTCGCTCGATGCGGCCAACCGTCAGGTCGTCGTCGAGATGATCCGCGCCAAGAAGACGGCGGGTGTCGCTCTTCTCGGCATCTTCCACGACGAGGAAGTACGCGAGGCGGTAGCCGACCGCATTCTCGACGTCTCGCAGTTCTCGCCGCGAAAGGCCGCGGCATGAGCCGGAAGCTCGGGCTCGAACCCTTCATCCACGAAAGCGCCCGCGTGTCGAACTCGACGCTCGGCCGCTATACCGAGGTGTCCGAGCGCTGCCGCCTGGATGAGGTCGTGATGGGGGACTATTCCTACATCATGCAGGACGGTGCCGTGTGGTGCGCGACGATCGGCAAGTTCGCCAATATCGCGGCCGCCGTGCGCATCAATGCCACCAATCACCCGACCTGGCGCGCGACCCTGCACCACTTCACCTATCGCGCCGCGGACTACTTCGACGGCGCCGAGAACGATCACGACTTCTTCGAATGGCGGCGCGAGAACCGCGTGGTGATCGGCCATGACGTGTGGATCGGCCACGGCGCGACGATCCTGCCCGGCGTCACCGTCGGCAATGGCGCGGTGATCGGTGCGGGAGCGGTGGTTTCCAGGGATGTCGCCCCTTACACGATCGTCGGTGGCGTGCCGGCCCGGCTGATCCGCGAGCGTTTTTCCCCGGGCATCGCCGAGCGCATGGAAAAGCTCTGCTGGTGGGACTGGGACCATGACCGGCTGTTTGCCGCGCTTGGCGATTTCCGTGCCCTCAGCGCCGAGGACTTCGTTGAGAAGTACGCCTGATCGTTGTTCATCTTCAATAGCTTACACGATTTTACATTTCCTACACAAATCTGACATTCGCGCTTCATGGGTGCCCGCTAAAGCCTGTTCGACCCCATGGACATGACGTCGAAAGAACAGACATGAAATTCCAGCTGAAGAATGTCACTCGCAAGTTCGGCCAGCATGTCGCCGTCGACGGCGTCAACGTGGAGATCGAACGCGGCGAGATGGTCGGCGTCATCGGCCGCTCCGGCGCCGGCAAGTCGACGCTGCTTCGCATGATCAACCGGCTGGTCGATCCCTCGTCCGGATCGATCCATTTCGGCGATGTCGAAGTCTCTGCCCTCAAGGGCGCGAGCCTGCGCAACTGGCAGCGCGATTGCGCGATGATCTTCCAGCAGTTCAACCTCGTGCCGCGCCTCGACGTTCTGACCAATGTGCTGCTCGGCCGCCTCAACCACCGCCCGACGGCGCTCAGCATCCTCAACGTCTTCTCGCGCGAGGAACGTATCATGGCGATCGCCGCGCTCGAGCGCCTTGGCATCGAGCAGACGGCGCTTCAGCCGGCCGGCACGCTGTCCGGCGGCCAGCAGCAGCGTGTCGCCATCGCTCGCGCCCTGATGCAGGGGCCGAAGGTGGTGCTTGCCGACGAGCCGATCGCCTCGCTGGATCCCCTCAATGCCAAGATCGTCATGGATGCGCTGCGCGACATCAACGAGCGCGACGGCATCACCGTCGTCACCAACCTGCATACGCTCGACACGGCGCGCAACTACTGCTCGCGGATCATCGGCATGGCGCAGGGTCGCGTCGTGTTCGACGGCACACCGGACCGGCTGACCGCCGAGACGGTGCAGGAAATCTACGGCGCCGACAGCCATGGCGCCGGGATCGACGAAAGCATGACCTCGACGAGCATTCGTATCCCGAGCGCCGCGGCCGCAACCGCAGCCGGCGCCCCCGCATCCCCCGGTTTCAGGACCCTGGCCGTCGCCGAAGCCTGAAACCACGACGATCGTCCGCCCGCGTGAAGGGCACTTCATTGATCAGAAAAAGTCCCGGTCCGCCCGGACAACAGGAGAGAAACTCATGCTGAAGAAGACCCTTCTTGCCGCCGTGGCGCTCGTGGCGCTCGCCGGCGTCGCCGCCGCCGAAGACCTCAAGGAATTCCGCATCGGCATTCTCGGCGGCGAAAACGAAGCCGACCGTCTGCGCAGCTACCAGTGCATGGTCGACAAGCTTCCCGCCGTTCTCGGCGTTGAAAAGGTCTCGCTGTTCCCGGCCGCCGATTACGACGGCGTTATCCAGGGCCTGCTTGGCGGTACGCTCGACTACGCCGAACTCGGTGCTTCCGGCTTTGCCAAGATCTACCTCGCCGATGCCAAGGCCGTCGAACCGATCCTGACGACCGTGCAGACCGACGGCTCGATGGGCTACTACTCGATCATGGTCGCCCGCAAGGACTCCGGCATGACCAAGGTCACCGACATCAAGGGCAAGAAGCTCGGCTTCGCAGACCCTGACTCGACCTCGGGCTACCTGATCCCGACCGTCACCCTGCCGGAGGCCATCGGCGGTCCCCTCAAGGAATTCGTTGCTGAAACCGGCTTCGGCGGCGGCCACGAAAACCTCGTCCTCGAAGTGCTGAAGGGTACCTTCGATGCCGGCACGACCTTCGGCTCCGGCGTTGGCGACTTCAAGGACGGCTACACCTCCGGCAACCTGCGCAAGATGGTCGACAAGGGCATCCTCAACATGGATGACCTGGTCGAGCTCTGGAAGTCCCCGCTGATCCCGAATGGCCCGATCGTTGTCCGCACCTCGATGAACGACGACATGAAGTCGAAGTTCAAGACCTTCATGATGGATCTGCCGAAGACCGACGCTGCCTGCTTCTCGGCCATCCAGGGCGGTGACTTCACCGGCTTTACCGAAGTCAATGCCGACTTCTACAAGCCGATCATCGACGCCCGCAGGGCCACCATCGGCGGCTGATATCCTGATGCCGAAAAAGGCCGCCGGGTGCGTAAGGCACCGGCGGCTCTTGGCGAATGCACGTCGCCGCCGCGACGACGTGATCAAAAAGCGGACTGCCTGCCATGAGTTCCTTCACCTACAAACCCGAGCTCAGCGAGACGGGGGCGCTCATCGAGAGCCATTGGCGAGATCTTGCCAGAGGCCGTCGTTTGTACACGATCCTCTCGCTCGCGGTGCTCGCCCTGGCGCTTACGGGTTCGCTTTGGTTTGCCAACGAAACCAATTCGGGCAAGTTCTTGGAACGCCTGCCGCATCTATTTGATTTCGTCGGTGACCTTATGCCTCGCGACGGCGTCGAAGTCTGGCGCGCACTCCTCGACCTGCCCTCTCCCTATTTCGACGGGAGCCTGAAATACGACTATCCTGAAGGCCGTTACTACCTCACCGACGGCCTCTACATACCCGAGTACGCCTACAAGATGGCGGAAACGCTGAACATCGCGTTGCTGTCGACGATCATCGGGTTTGGGGTCGGGTTCCTGTTATCGTTTCTGGCGGCGAAGAACATGACGCCCAATTCTTGGGTGCGCGTTCCCGTGCGTCGTTTCATGGAACTGTTACGCGCCTTTCCCGAAATCGTCCTGGCGGGCTTCTTTCTGGCTATCCTCTCGCTCGGTCCGATTCCGGCCATCATCGCGGTTTCGATCCACACAATCGGGGCGCTCGGCAAGCTCTTCTTCGAAGTGATCGAGAATGCGGACATGAAGCCGGACGAAGGGCTGAAGGCAGTCGGCGCCTCATGGATCGAGCGCGCCTGGTTCGGCATGGTGCCGCAGGTCATGCCCAATTTCATGAGCTATTTTCTGCTGCGCCTGGAAATCAACGTGCGTGCCTCGACCGTCATCGGCGCGGTCGGCGGCGGGGGCATCGGCGAACAGCTCAGGCTGTCGATCAGCCGAGGGCACGAAGCCAAGACACTGGCGATCGTACTCTTGCTGTTCATCACCATCATTGCCGTCGATCAGTTGTCTGCCTGGCTCAGGCGCAAGCTGGTCGGTGACCAGGCCTTTCAGGCCGTCGTGTGAGGAGTCCGTCCGTGACCACGCTCGCCCAAGCCGATATGGACGCGATCGCCGCCCGCCATGGCGCGCTGTTGCAGCCGTCGATCTGGATGCGGTTCCGCTTCCTGCTGATCGGCGGGTCGGTGCTCCTATATTTCGTGTTCTGCTGGTGGTTCTTCGCGGTCGGCCAAGTTCTGGGAAGCGCCAACTGGGCCATTGCCGGCACCTATCTCGCCGACTGGGTGTCCTATGAGATTCGCCCCGACATCGAGATCGAGGCAGATGGCGGCATGAAGATCGTCTATCCGCGCTTCGACCCCATCGGCCCCAATCCCAATCCGGACTGGCTGACGAGCGAGCGCGCGACCGTGACCCGCACGATCGAGATTCCCGGATCGGCCCAAAGCGCCGCGCCGAAATCCGTCTCTTCCTTCTCCTTCATGGCGCCCAACGCGACGACCGAGACGGCCACCCAGGCCCGCACGGAGGTGCGCACGGAAGAGGTTGTAACCAAGGCGACCATCGCGATGAACGCCAGCGACAGGATCATCGTGACGCCTGACGTGGTGGAGGTCCATCGCGGAAACGAGATGATATCGGTCAACCTCGATGCCGGTCGTGCGATCAACCAAGATCCGCTCCCGAGCTGGGCCGAGCAACGCCGCCCCGGCGAGAAGATCGTGCTGGCTTTCGGATTTTCCGGCTGGGCCGAAATCCGGGACGACGTTGTGAAGATCCACAAGCGGTTCCTGGGCTGGGAAGGCTTCTTCTTCGATACGAGTTCGCTCTACTTCGGCAAGTCGTGGTCCGAGCTGCTTGGCCTGTTGGTCTCCGATCAACGGCTGGACCCGGCACAGAGCAATCTGTCACTCGCCGTCAACGATGTGCTCTACAACCCCTCCTGGCAACATCTGGACGTCTGGACCAAACTGCTCCAGACCATCGTGATGGCCTTTGTCGGCACCTTATTCGCCATGGTGATCGCCTTCCCGCTGTCGTTCCTCGCCGCCCGAAACATCCTGCACAACTGCCCCGTCAATCAGTTGGTCAAGCGCTTCTTCGATTTCCAGCGCTCCGTCGACATGTTCATCTGGGCCTTGTTCTTCACCCGCGCTTTCGGTCCCGGACCGCTTGCGGGGATTTCCGCCATCTTCTTCACGGATACCGGAACGCTCGGAAAACTCTATTCGGAAGCGCTCGAGAACATCGATGACAAGCAGCGCGAGGGCGTGAAGTCGGTAGGTGCGGCACCATTGGCCGTTCAGCGTTTCGGCGTCCTACCGCAGGTTCTTCCGGTCTTCACCTCGCAAGCGCTTTACTTCTGGGAGTCGAACACCCGGTCAGCCACGATCATCGGCGCGGTCGGCGCCGGCGGTATCGGCCTGAAACTCTGGGAGGCTATGCGGACCAATCAGGACTGGGAAAACGTCGGCTACATGGTCCTGCTCATCCTGATCGTCGTCTTCGTCTTCGATTCGATCTCGAATGCTGTGCGTTCCCGTCTCATCGGCAGGCGATCGGCTCCATGAGGCTCGCCATCTCGCCATTGCAGTGCATCCGGCATCGGTGCCTGGCAAACGCCACGGCGCACGCGTTACTCTCGCGGCCGTAGCAATCCGAAGGAATCAGTCTTTGCGTTACGCACTCTATTTCACGCCACCCGAGCATGACCCGCTGTCGCGGGCAGCAGCGCACTGGCTCGGTCGTGATCCATTCAGCGGGACGACTCTACCGATCTCCCCTGCCGAGGGTTTCAGCGTCGGGGAACTGGCCGACCTCACCGCAGACCCGCAGCGTTACGGTTTCCATGCGACGATGAAGGCTCCTTTTTCTCTGGCTGCGGACTGCCGCGAAGGCCAGCTCGTCGACGCACTGGGGCGCTTCTGCGGGAAGACGCCGTCCTTCACCATCCCCTCGGTGGTGATCGGGCAACTCGGCCGCTTCTTCGCACTCGTTCCGGAGCATCCATTCACGCGGCTGCAGGCATTTGCCGCCGAGATCGTCGAGGCCTTCGAGCCTTATCGGGCACCGTTGAGCGACGCGGATGTGGCCCGACGCAAACCCGAAACATTGAGCGAAACCCAACGCGCCAATCTGGTTCGCTGGGGCTACCCCTACGTCATGGACGAATTCCGCTTCCACATGACACTGACCGGGCCCGTCAAGACAGAACAGGCGGCGGCCATGCGCGACCTTCTCAACAGTCGCTTTGCCGACTTCGTCGGTCGTCCGCTCAGCATTTCCGGCCTCGCGCTCTACGTCGAAAAAGAGCGCGGAACACCCTTCACTATTCATTCCTGGCTGCCTCTGTCCGGCGCCTGATCGAAAGGACAACCGACCGATGACCACTGAAACCGTATTCACCAATGCCCGCATTGTCCTCGAGGACGATATCATCTCCGGCACGCTCGTCGTCCGCGACGGCCGTATTGCCGAGTTTTCGGAAGGCTCGACGGCATCCGGCGAAGATATGGAAGGAGACTATATCCTGCCGGGCCTGGTCGAACTGCACACCGACCACTTGGAGTCCCACTATTCGCCGCGGCCGGGCGTGCGCTGGGACAAGATCTCGGCGATCCAGGCGCACGACGCTCAGGTCGTGACGTCCGGTATCACCACGGTTTTCGATTGCCTGCGCATGGGGTCCGACGAGGACGGCGGCTTCAGCAAGGGCGAGATGCGCGAGATGGCGGACGCCATACAGACGGCCGAGCGTGAAGACCGGCTGCGGGCCGAACACCTTCTGCACCTGCGCTGCGAAGTGTCCGCTCCCGATGTCCTGGATCACTTCTCCGACTTCGAGAGCGACCCACATGTCCGCCTGGTCTCGTTGATGGACCATGCGCCGGGGCAGCGTCAGTTCCAGACGATGGAGCAGTATACGCTCTACTACAAGAAGAAGCGCGGCCTCTCGGAGGATGCATTCGCGCAATTCGTCGCCCGCCGTCAGGAATCCTCCGCGCGCTATGCGGCCCCGCACCGCAACGCTCTGGCCAGGACCTGTGCGGAACGCGGCATCACCATCGCAAGCCACGACGACGCAACGCTCGACCACGTGGACGAAGCGATCGGCTATGGCGTCAGGCTTGCGGAGTTCCCGACGAGCTTCGACGCGGCCGAAGCTTCCCACAAGGCGGGAATGAGTGTGCTGATGGGCGCTCCCAACATCGTGCGCGGCAAATCTCATTCCGGCAATATCGCCGCCCGCGATCTCGCGGAGCGCGGCGTTCTGGACGTCCTCTCCTCAGATTATGTGCCGCTCAGCCTGTTGCACGCTCCCTTCGTGCTCGCCGATGCTCTGCCGAACATGTCTCTGCCGAAGGCGCTCGCCATGGTGACGGCGACACCCGCCAAGGCGGTCGGACTTTCTGACCGCGGCCGTCTTGCCGAAGGACTTCGTGCTGATCTGGTGCGCGTGCGCCGGCAGTCTGGAGTGCCGGTCGTGCGTGCGGTCTGGCGCGAAGGACGACGGGTCGCCTGATGACGAGCGGGACGTTCATACCTTCGGCTCGTGACCTTCCCGGCACGTTCGTGGCGGTCGTCGGGCCGAGCGGTGCCGGCAAGGACAGCCTGATCTCATATGCTCAAAGGCGTTTCGTATCACGGCCGGACATCCACTTCGTGCGGCGCCTCATCACGCGCGACGGCAAGGCCGGCGGCGAAGACCACCTCGCGATCGCCACGGGGGACTTCGAGGATATGCGCGAGAAAGGCGGCTTTGCCGTTTACTGGAGCGCCCACGGCCTTCGCTACGGAATACCGGCGTCCGTCAAGAGTGACCTGGCGCTGGGGCATGTGGTCGTCGCCAACGGTTCCCGCTCGGCCCTCAACGACTTCGCGGAGGTCTTCCCGCGATTGCTCGTGGTGAACGTCGTCGCGAAAGCGGATATTCTCGCACACCGGTTGCAGCAGCGCGGCAGGGAGACAGAGGCCGATGTCAGCAAGCGGCTGGAGCGAAGCTCGCTGGCAATTCCAGAGGGTTTTCGAACCGTGACAATCGACAACAGTGGCGCTCTTGCCGATGCGGGAGAGCGACTGACGGACGTGCTCATGGATCTGCTTTCGGAGCGCACTGGCGCCGCATGACGTTCAGGCCGGCTTTCCGAGCCGCTCGATCGTCGAAAGCAAGGCCTTCCCGTGGAGGAGGGATGCCGACAAGGTCTTCGACGAGATCTTCCATTGTAAATTCGGCTACGCCGAGGCCAGCAAGCCCGTGGTCACGGGAATCGTAGAGGAGCACTGACACGGGGCGCCGTCGGGCTGACCACGCGCGACGGCATCGAGCCGATGCGCATCGCTCTCGTTGATGATGCAGGCGATCGCAACCACGTGTCAGCCCAGCAGGGACACTTCTAGACTGCTCAGTGCGCCTCGTCCCAGTTGGTCGCGGCGCGGGCATCGACCTTCAGCGGCACCCTCATGGAGACCGCCGGCATCGCCGCATGCTCCATCACGGAGACAATCAGCGGCATTGCGCCGGCGACCGCTTCTTCTTCGACCTCGAAGATCAGTTCGTCATGCACCTGCAGCAGCATGCGCACCCGCTCTGCAAACCCTGCGGCCGCGAGCGCCGGCTCGATCTTGATCATGGCACGGCGGATGATGTCCGCAGCCGATCCTTGGATCGGTGCGTTGATCGCGGCGCGCTCGTTGAACGAGCGAACCTGGGGATTGGAGGATTTGATCTCTGGGTAATGTGCGCGCCGACCGAAGATGGTCTCGACATAACCATTCTCGCGGGCATAGGCCTTTGTCGATTCCATGTAGTCCCTGATGCCGGGGAAGCGCTCGAAATACTTCTTGATGTACTCGCCCGCCTCCGAGCGCTCGATGCCGAGTTGGTTGGCGAGGCCGAAGGCGGAGATGCCGTAGATGATCCCGAAGTTGATCGCCTTCGCGCGACGACGCACCTCGGATGGCATGCCTTCGACGGGAACGCCAAACATTTCCGAAGCGGTCATTGCGTGGATGTCGATACCGTCGGCAAAGGCCTGACGCAATTGCGGAATGTCTGCGACGTGGGCAAGCACGCGAAGCTCGATCTGGCTGTAGTCGGCCGAAAGGAGCCGATGACCGGGCGTCGAGATGAAGGCCGTCCGGATCTTGCGGCCTTCCGCGGTCCGAACGGGAATGTTCTGCAGATTGGGCTCGGAAGACGATAGCCGGCCCGTGGTGGTCGAGGCGAGCGAATAGCACGTATGCACACGCTTCGTCTGCGGATGCACGTAGCCCGGCAGCGCGTCCGTATAGGTGGACTTGAGCTTGGTGAGCTGCCGCCAGTCTACGATCTTGCGCGGCAGCTCAACGCCGGCTGCGGCCAGATCTTCCAGCACCTGCGCGGAGGTCGACCACTGGCCGGTCTTGGTCTTAGACCCGCCGGGCAAACCCATCTTGCCGAACAAAATGTCGCCTAGCTGCTTAGGCGAACCGATGTTGAAACGTTCGCCGGCAAGTTCGTAAATTTCCGATTCGAAAGCCGCCGCCTTCTGAGCAAGCTCCCCGGAGAGGCGAGAGAGGATCTGGCGATCGACGGTAATGCCGCGCTCTTCCATCCGGGCAAGGACCGAGATGAGCGGCCGTTCGAGCCGTTCGTAGACCTTGGTCAGGCCATCGGCCGCGAGCCGTGGCTTCAGCACTATCCAGAGCCGCAGGGTGACGTCCGCATCCTCCGCCGCATAGGCAGTCGCCCTGTCGATGTCGATCAGGTCGAAGGTCACCGACGATTTTCCGGAGCCGGCGACATCCTTGTAGGCAATCGGCGTGTGGCCGAGCCAACGCTCGGAAAGCGCATCCATTCCGTGGTTGGTGCGGCCCGCCTCGAGGACATAGGAGATCAGCATCGTATCGTCGAAGCTCTCGATGGCAATTCCGTGCCGTTTCATCAACAGGTAGTCGTATTTGAGGTTCTGGCCGACCTTCAGGACCGAGGGGTCCTCCAACAACGTCTTGAGGGCAGCAAGCGCCTCAGCCATCGGAATCTGTCCGTCGACATAGCCTCCGCCCAGCAGATCGCCGACACCTGTCTTGTGGGCGAGCGGTACGTAGGCCGCTCGGATCGCCGTTGACCCCGCGGACTGCGCGTTGTCGGTGATCGCCAGCGAGAAACCGACAAGTTCGGCAAGCATGGGGTCGAGCGAGGTCGTCTCTGTGTCGAAGGCAACGAGGCCACTCTCGCGTGCAGCCGAAATCCATGTCTCCAGCGTCGGCAGATCACGAATCGTCTGGTAGCCGCCGATATCGATCGTCTTGCCGTGGAAAGCGTCCGCGCGGGCCTTGGCGAGATCGGCAGGCGTCGGGCCGCTCGGAACAGCGGCCGATGCGATTACCGGACCTGTGACGGGGAGCTCAGCCGCGGCGCCGCCCTCCGCCGGCCGGTCGCCAGCGTCGAGATCGGGGCCGTGAGCAGCCGGGCCCCACTCGATCTTGACAGGCGCCGGCTCGATCGCGCTCGCATCGCAACCGCAGGCCTCCGCCACGCGACGCGTGAGCGTATTGAATTCCATCGTCTTCAGGAAGCCGATAAGCAGCGGCCCATTCTGGTTCTCGAGCACGAGCTGGTTCAGCGGAACAGCGAGAGGCACGTCGGTGCGAAGGGTGACCAGCGTGCGCGAAAGCCGTGCCAGATCGGCATTTGCGACAATGTTCTCGCGCCGCTTGACCTGCTTGATTTCATCCGCACGTGCAAGCAGCGTGTCGAGGTCGCCATACTCCTCGAGCAGCTGGGCGGCGGTCTTTGGCCCGATTCCCGGGATGCCTGGAATGTTATCCGTAGAATCGCCCGTCAGCGCCTGCAGATCGATCATCTTTTCCGGTGGCACGCCCCATTTCTCGATAACGTCCGGAATGCCGATCTGCTTGTCCTTCATGCTGTCATACATGTGGACGTTGGGCGTCACGAGCTGCATCAGATCCTTGTCGGAAGAGATGATCGTGACGTCGGCACCGACCGCCTCAGCCTGGCGCGAATAGGTCGCGATGATGTCGTCGGCCTCGAAGCCTTCCTTCTCGATGCAGGGAAGATTAAAGGCGCGGGTTGCCTCACGTATCAATCCGAACTGCGGCACCAGTTCCTCCGGCGGCGCCGAGCGGTTCGCCTTGTATGCGTCGTAGAGCTCCTTGCGGAACGTCTTGGAGGAATAGTCGAAGACAACGGCGAAATGGGTCGGCGTGACGCCGACGGAGGTATCTCGCGCGTCCGTCAGCAGCTTCCAGAGCATATTGCAGAAGCCGGCGACTGCACCCACCGGCAGGCCGTCCGATTTTCGGGTGAGCGGCGGCAGGGCGTGGAACGCCCTGAAGATGAAACCGGAACCGTCAACGAGGAAAAGATGATCGCCTTTTTTCATAGACGCATGGATAGCCTGCAAGGCCGCAAAGGTCCATTGCAGTTTGTTGAACCTCGCCTATTCTGGATCGGCGGCAGGCCGCCACATTCCGAGGGAAGGACAATGAACCAGATTATAAGGGCTTACATCTTTTATGGCCTGTTCATGTTGCTGATGGCAGGCACATCGTGGATGCAGGAAGACTCTGCGTCGCTCATCTTCCTGAAGTTTCTCGGCAGTGGAATGTACCTGCTGTCACTGGAGGGACTTCGTGTCCGTTTTCCGGAAGGGCATGACGCGACACGCAGCCTGGCGACGTGGATCGAATTCAAGCTCCTGAACGCCGCCTTGTTCGGGGCCCTGATTGCACTCGTCACTTTCAGGCCGGACGCGCCGCTGGACGCCACCTTGCGTGGCTTTGTAGTCGCAATGGGCATGATGGCCACGATCGAGATCGGGTTCCTTCTCTACAAGCGGCGCAAGCCCGAACGGCCTTCCTGAGAATCTTACAAATTTGTAATCCAGCATTCCCTTGAAAAGCCGCATTCGGCATCTCATCTCTTGGTCATCGGCGACTGATCACGCCGTAGTCTGAAAGAGGCCCGTCCCCCGCCGCTTCAGACTTGGGCAAAGGCCTTATCCCCCTCTCCGGGCCTTTGTCCCAGCTTTTCGGCGAAGCCGCCGCGGCCCCTCCTCCAAGCCGCGGCGGCTTTGCTTTTTCCGATGATCATCGTTCCACACGTCAATTTGTGATCCGGCAGCCTCGTCACCCGACAAGGTTTCGGCTATCGTCCGCCCGATTCAAACGACAGGACAGGATGATGAGCGACATTTCCGCCGTACTCGACTGCGCCGACAAGGCGCTTCCCCAGAGCCTCGACAGGCTTTTCGATCTCGTCAGAATCAAATCGATTTCGACCGACCCTGCCTACAAGGCGGATTGCCGCAAGGCGGCGGAATGGCTGGTGCGCGAACTGACGGCGCTCGGCTTCGACGCCTCGGTCCGGGACACGCCCGGCCATCCGATGGTGGTGGCGCATCACGCGGCGGGGTCACCGGATGCGCCGCACGCCCTGTTCTACGGACATTACGACGTCCAGCCCGTCGACCCGCTCGACCTTTGGGAAAACGATCCTTTCGAACCGGCGATCAAGGAGATCGAAGCCGGCCGCAAGGTGATCACCGGTCGCGGCACCTCGGACGACAAGGGGCAGTTGCTGACCTTTGTGGAGGCATGCCGAGCCTATAAGGAGATCAACGGGACGCTCCCGGTCCGCATCACCATTCTTTTCGAAGGCGAAGAGGAATCGGGATCTCCGTCGCTCAAGCCGTTCCTCGCCGCGAATGCCGACGAACTGAAGGCCGACTTCGCGCTCGTCTGCGACACCAGTATGTGGGACGGTGAAACGCCGGCGATTGCCGCGGCGCTTCGCGGGCTAGTCGGAGAGGAGATCGTCATTTCCGCCGCCGACCGCGACCTTCATTCCGGCCTCTTTGGGGGTGCCGCGGCAAACCCCATTCACATTCTCGTCGACGTGCTTGCGGGTCTGCATGACGAAACGGGCCGGGTGACGTTGCCCGGGTTCTACGACGGCGTCGAAGAAACGCCCGCCAACATCAAGGCCTCGTGGGAAACCCTCGGACGCACGGCCGAAAACTTCCTCCGCCAGGTCGGGCTTTCGGTACCGGCAGGCGAGAAAGGGCGTTCGGTGCTGGAGCTGACCTGGGCGCGTCCGACCGCCGAGGTCAACGGAATCACCGGTGGTTATACCGGTGAAGGCTTCAAAACGGTGATCGCTGCGAAAGCATCGGCCAAGGTCTCCTTCCGACTCGTTGGAGACCAGGACCCGGCGAAGATCCGCGAAAGCTTCCGTGCCTATGTGCGCTCGAAGATTCCGGCGGACTGCTCGGTCGAATTCCATGAGCATGGCGGTTCGCCGGCCATCCAGCTGTCGTATGATTCGCCGGTGCTGACGAAGGCAAAGAATGCGCTTTCGGAAGAATGGCCGAAGCCGGCCGTGGTCATCGGCATGGGCGGCTCGATCCCGATCGTCGGCGATTTCCAGAAGATGCTCGGGATGGATTCGCTGCTGGTCGGCTATGGGCTGACCGACGACCGCATCCACTCGCCCAACGAGAAATACGACCTCAAGTCCTTCCACAAGGGCATCCGGTCGTGGATCCGCATTCTAGACGCGCTCGCGAAGGGTACCAGGTAGCCGAAAAAAGCAAAAGGCCGGGGATGACCCGACCTTTCCTTCCATTTCACGGTCCTGCCAGTACATCCGTGGTCAGGATCAGAAATGGGTGATGCCTCGCTTCTCGGCGCATTCGTCTTGCGCCGACCGGCTTCATGACGTCGATGCTGCCGCCTCAAGGTTAACATGGAGTTAACGTTGGCGACCGCGAATGCTCGGCAGCATCTACGTCTTATTCCTGTCACGCCGATTGTTCTGGAAACTGCAATGAGCCTTCAATCCGTCAAAGACTTCTTCAGCCGCCACGCCCCCGAGATCGCCGTCATCGAAACGGAAGCAAGCTCGGCGACTGTTGCGCTCGCCGCCGAGGCGCACGGGGTGGAACCCGACCAGATCGCCAAGACGATCTGCCTGCGGATCGGTACCGAACCCGTGCTCGTGGTCGCTGCAGGTACGAGGCGGCTGGACAATCGCAAGTTCAAGGACCGGTTCGGTGTCAAGCCGCGGATGCTCGATGCCGAGGAGGTCCTGGTGACCACCTCCCATCCGGTCGGCGGGGTCTGTCCCTTCGGCTTGCCCTCGCCGATCAAGATTTTTTGCGACGTTTCGCTTCAGGCCTTCGATGAAGTCGTCCCCGCAGCGGGTGCGACCAACGCGGCCGTGCGGATCGCCCCACAGCGGCTGATTGCGCTGACGGGAGCGGAATGGGCCGATCTCTGCCAGTAAGCGTCGCGTCCTCCGGGAGCAACTAGCCCTTTGAAAGACATAGTGATTCGTGTCGTAACCCTTTAACTTCCTCTTAAATCGCCGCATTTATGGTTCAAGGCGACTGCGGTTGCAGAAGGCGCCGATTTCACTTCAGCTTGGTCGCTACGACGGCCGGGCGTACGGCGGCGCCAACATCGGGAGCACCACCAGCAGCAAATGGCAGGACGAGGCAGAGCGAACGAGCGCGTTGAGCCGACCTTTGAGGAAAGGCGCGGCGGCGATGACTTTCGCCTGTCCGCCGGCGATCGTATCACACGCGGATCCTCTCCCGGGAAGGGCGAAAGCAAGCCGAAATCTCGCAGGCCGACCCGGTCTCGTCAGAGGCGCCGAAGCCAAGGGGGGCTGAGCGGCCTTCTGCGCAGGATAGTTTACTGGTCGATCGTGCTCGGACTATGGGGCGGCATCGGCTTGGCCGGGATTATCGCCTATTACGGTGCACGGATGCCGAGCGCGAGCACATGGTCGATTCCGGAGCGGCCCCCGAACATCAAGATCGTCTCCGTCGAAGGTGAGGTGATTGCCAACCGCGGGATGACCGGCGGCGAGGCGCTCGCGCTCGAGGATATGTCTGCCTACATTCCGCAGGCCGTGATCGCGATCGAAGACCGCCGCTTCTACTCCCATTTCGGCGTGGACCCCTTCGGGCTCGTCCGGGCGATCATCAACAACGCTCTGCCCGGTCGCGGGACACAGGGTGGGTCCACGCTGACGCAGCAGCTTGCCAAGAACCTTTTCCTCTCGCCGGAACGGACGATCGAGCGGAAGGTGCAGGAAGTGCTGCTCGCCTTCTGGCTCGAGCACACGTACACCAAGGACCAGATCCTCGCGATGTACCTGAACCGCGTCTACTTCGGTTCCAATGCCTACGGCGTCGAGGCCGCGTCGCGGCGCTATTTCAACAAGTCGGCACGCGACGTGAACCTTGGCGAGGCTGCGCTGCTGGCAGGATTGCTGAAGGCTCCGTCCCGGCTGTCGCCCGCGCGCGACCCAGAAGCCGCAGAGGCTCGTGCCCAGGTCGTTCTCGGCGCAATGCGCGAGGCCGGTTTCATCAACGACGACGAGATCAAGACGGCCATGTCGCAGCCACCTACCCGCGCGAAGCGTTACTGGTCCGGTGCCGGTCAGTACGTGGCCGACATGGTGATGGACGACGTGCGCACGCTGGTCGGAACGGTAGAGGACGATCTGGTGGTCGAGACGACGATCGACATGTCGCTCGAGAAGAAGGCGGAAGCGGCGCTCGTCGACACGCTCGCTCGAGACGGCGAAAAGTCGAAGGCTTCCCAGGCGGCCCTGGTTTCGATCGACGGCACCGGAGCGATCCGCGCACTCGTCGGTGGCAGGGACTACGCCGAGAGCCAGTTCAACCGCGCCGTCAAGGCAAAGCGTCAGCCGGGGTCCGCTTTCAAGCCGTTCGTCTATGTCTCCGCACTTGAAATCGGACTGCGGCCGGAGTCTGTCCGTAACGACGCACCGATCCGGATCGGCAAATGGACACCGGAAAACTATGACGAAAAGCATCGCGGCCCCGTCACCTTGACGAGCGCGCTCGCCAACTCCCTGAATACCATCGCCGCCGAACTCGTCATGGAGGTGGGTCCCGAACATGTGGTCAAGGTCGCTCACCGCCTCGGCATCGAATCCGAGTTGCAGGCGAACGCATCGATCGCGCTCGGGACCTCGGAGGTGTCGTTGCTCGAACTTACGTCAGCCTATGCCCCCTTCATGAACGGTGGCTACAAGGCAACCCCGCACGTCGTTCGCCGCATCACGAAACCCGACGGCAAGGTCCTCTATGAAAATGACTATGCCAATCCTCCACAGGTTCTGAGCGAGCAGATCGTCGCTGCAATGAACATGATGCTGACGCATGTCATCGAGGAAGGCACGGGCAAGAACGCACGCCTGAAAGGCTGGCCGGCCGCCGGCAAGACCGGAACGACGCAATCGTTCCGAGATGCGCTTTTTGTCGGCTACACGAGCAACCTGACAACGGGCGTCTGGTTTGGCAACGACGACGGCACGTCGATGAAGAAGGTGACCGGTGGCGGTCTGCCGGCGAAAGCATGGCACGAATTCATGACGGCCGCTCATTCGGGCCTGACGCCGATGCCCCTCGGCGGCGCACCCTACGATCCGCAAGACATGCAACAGCAGCCGGAACGGCTTTCCATCGGCTCGATCATTTCGGAAGTCTTCTCACCCGCCGAGGAACGCTATCCCGCAGTCCCCGTCTCGCCTGCCTCGGCGGATGGCGATGCCCCGGGGATACCACAGGCGCCGATTCCACCCGGCGAAGTAGGCAGCGGGGAGGCAACGCCGCCGCAGGCCGCCCGACGAACGACGCTTCTCGACATCATCATGGGACAGTAATCGGCAAGCCGCATCCCGACCCTCGGCGGCTGACATCCGCCATGTCGAAGGCCGGCGAAAGCACCCTGCCCGGTGACGCCCAATCTCTTCTTTTTACTGGATTACAGCGGATTTGGAGCCTTGCAGTCCGAAAAACCGCTTCTTATATACGCGACATAACCGCAGACGAGACTGCGATTTTAGGACCATCCACGTCGAGGGGCTGTCAGGGGAATGCCTGTTCGGGGTTCCGACAGCTTGCTTCAAGGAGAGAATGACATGGCAAAAGTAATCGGTATCGACCTTGGAACGACCAATTCCTGCGTCGCCGTGATGGACGGCAAGGACGCCAAAGTTATCGAGAATTCCGAAGGCGCGCGCACCACGCCGTCGATGGTGGCATTTACCGATGATGGCGAGCGTCTGGTAGGTCAGCCGGCAAAGCGCCAGGCCGTGACCAATCCGACCAACACGCTTTTTGCAGTGAAGCGCCTGATCGGCCGCCGCTACGAGGATCCGACCGTCGAGAAGGACAAGGGTCTCGTCCCGTTCCATATCGTCAAGGGCGATAACGGCGACGCGTGGGTCGAGGCGAACGGCAAGGGTTATTCCCCGTCTCAGATCTCTGCCATGGTCCTTCAGAAGATGAAGGAAACCGCCGAATCCTATCTCGGCGAGAAGGTCGAAAAGGCCGTCATCACCGTTCCCGCCTACTTCAACGACGCCCAGCGCCAGGCGACCAAGGATGCCGGCCGAATCGCGGGTCTCGAAGTCCTGCGCATCATCAACGAGCCGACCGCAGCTGCATTGGCCTATGGCCTCGACAAGAGGGAAGGCAAGACGATTGCCGTCTACGACCTTGGCGGCGGTACCTTCGATATTTCGATCCTGGAAATCGGCGACGGCGTCTTCGAAGTGAAGTCGACCAACGGCGACACCTTCCTCGGCGGTGAAGACTTTGACATGCGTCTGGTCGAGTATCTCGCCAACGAGTTCAAGAAGGACAACGGCATCGACCTGAAGAACGACAAGCTTGCCCTGCAGCGTCTGAAGGAAGCTGCCGAAAAGGCGAAGATCGAGCTTTCCTCGGCGCAGCAGACCGAAATCAACCTGCCGTTCATCACGGCGGACGCGTCCGGTCCGAAGCACCTGACGATGAAGCTCACGCGCGCCAAGTTCGAAAGCCTGGTCGACGATCTCGTCCAGCGCACCGTCGCGCCGTGCAAGGCGGCATTGAAGGACGCCGGCGTTTCCGCCAGCGAAATCGACGAAGTGGTTCTGGTCGGCGGCATGAGCCGTATGCCGAAGGTTCAGGAAACCGTAAAGCAGCTGTTCGGCAAGGAGCCGCACAAGGGTGTGAACCCGGATGAAGTGGTCGCCATGGGTGCCGCCATCCAGGCCGGCGTGCTGCAGGGTGACGTCAAGGACGTGCTGCTGCTCGACGTGACCCCGCTGTCGCTCGGCATCGAAACGCTCGGCGGCGTCTTCACCCGTCTGATCGACCGCAACACGACGATCCCGACCAAGAAGAGCCAGGTCTTCTCGACGGCTGAAGACAATCAGCAGGCAGTTACCATCCGCGTTTCGCAGGGCGAGCGCGAAATGGCGGCGGACAACAAGCTGCTCGGCCAGTTCGACCTCGTCGGCCTGCCTCCGGCACCGCGCGGCGTTCCGCAGATCGAGGTGACCTTCGACATCGACGCCAACGGCATCGTGCAGGTTTCTGCAAAGGACAAGGGTACCGGCAAGGAACAGCAGATCCGTATCCAGGCTTCGGGTGGTCTTTCCGATACCGACATCGAGAAGATGGTCAAGGATGCCGAGGCTCATGCCGAAGAAGACAAGAAGCGTCGTGCAGCTGTCGAAGCCAAGAACCATGCCGAGAGCCTGATCCACTCCACGGAGAAGTCGCTTAAGGAATATGGTGACAAGGTCTCGGAGAGTGATCGCAAGGCCATCGAGGATGCCGTCGCCGCCCTCAAGACCTCCGTCGAGGCGTCCGAGCCGAACGCCGACGACATCCAGGCCAAGACCCAGTCGCTCATGGAGGTTTCCATGAAGCTCGGTCAGGCGATCTACGAAGCCCAGCAGGCGGAAGCCGGCGAGGGTGGAGCATCGGCCAAGGGCGACGATGATGTCGTCGATGCCGACTATGAAGAAGTCAAGGACGAAGACGCGAAGAAGTCCGCCTGATGCGCGGGCCGAAAAAGCGTCGGACACTCCAGAGGCTGGCCTTCGGGCCAGCCGCATTTTCGTTGATCCTCTGCGCGACGGCCCCAACCGCAAGCGCCGAAACCGCCACCCGCCCGGAGGACGTCTTCCGCAAGGTGAGTTCCGCGGAAGCCGGCGTCTTGCGCGCGCTCGGCCGGCGCGACAGCAATGCGCTGGCGCAAACCGCCGGTGAACTGGGCCAGCTTATCGAAGCGGCCCTGCAACGCCGTGAGCAAGGGCAGGAGACGACCGCCTGCGACATGGCTGCGCACTCGCTGGCGTTTGCGGCCGTCTCGGCCGCCGAGGGCCTCGCCAACCAGGGGGAAGGCCGACGTATTCTTTTGCAGGATGCCGTGTCCGCGGCGGCGGATTTCCGTCAGGATATGCGGACCTGCGAGAAGCTGATACGAAGGAATACCGGCAGCCACACGAGTGTGGAGAAGGCTTTGAGAGCTTTGTAAGACCATGGCAAAAGCAGATTACTACGAAACCCTCGGGGTCAGCCGCACCGCAGATGAGAAGGAACTGAAGAGTGCCTTTCGCAAGCTGGCGATGAAGTATCATCCGGACAAGAATCCGGACGACCAGGATGCCGAGCGGAAGTTCAAGGAGATCAACGAAGCCTACGAGACGCTGAAGGACCCGCAAAAGCGCGCGGCCTATGATCGCTTCGGCCACGCCGCCTTCGAGCAGGGCGGCATGGGTGGCGGCGGATTCCAGGGCGGCGGCTTTGCCGGCGGCGGCTTCTCCGACATTTTCGAAGACATCTTCGGAGAGATGATGGGCGGGGGCCGTGGCGGACGAGCCCGCTCCAGTGGCGGCCGCGAACGCGGTGCAGATCTGCGCTACAACATGGAAATCACGCTTGAGGAGGCCTTCACCGGCAAAACGGCGCAGATCCGCGTGCCGACCTCGATCACTTGCGACGTCTGCACGGGAACCGGGGCCAAACCGGGAACGAAGCCGGCGACCTGCGCGACGTGTCAGGGCAGCGGCCGGATCCGGGCCGCCCAGGGCTTCTTCTCCATCGAACGAACCTGCCCGACCTGTCATGGTCGCGGTCAGACGATTTCCGACCCCTGCACAAAATGTCACGGACAAGGCCGGGTCACGGAAGAGCGTTCGCTCTCCGTCAACATTCCTGCGGGCATCGAAGACGGAACGCGTATTCGCCTGCAAGGTGAGGGCGAAGCGGGACTGCGTGGCGGCCCTGCGGGAGACCTCTACATTTTCCTCTCGGTCAAGCCGCACGAATTCTTCCAGCGCGACGGTGCCGATCTCTACTGCTCGGTTCCAATCTCAATGACTACCGCTGCACTCGGCGGCACGTTCGACGTGGTGACACTCGACGGAACGAAATCGCGCGTGACGGTTCCAGAAGGCACGCAGGCCGGCAAGCAGTTCCGTCTGAAGGCGAAAGGAATGCCGGTGCTGAGATCATCCCAGACCGGTGATCTCTACATCCAGATCCAGATCGAGACGCCGCAAAAGCTCACCAAGCGCCAGCGCGAGCTGTTGCAGGAGTTTGAGCAAATCTCGTCGAAGGAGAACAATCCGCAGTCCAGCGGTTTCTTTGCGCGGATGAAGGACTTCTTCGATACGCTCAGCGACTGAGCACGAAAGGTATGCAGACATTGGAAAGGCCGGGGGATGCGTCTCCCGGCCTTTTCATTCGCGAAGTAGGCCGGTCATCTAGGGACGTGGCGATCGGACGACAAACCACCCCAGATGCCGATGGATCGCGGGCGCGATACCATAGATGATCGAGAAGACCATCACCGGGGCAATCACCAGAGTACGTTGCCAGAGAGGCCAGCTCTCCGTCAGTGGCAACACGATGTAGAGCAAGGCCGTTACGAACGGATAGACGGCAGCCAACATGACCATTGCGAGGCGGAACTTCGAGGGAACCGGCATCCTGCCGGCCCGGACGGAATCGATATGCGCCATGGGAGAACTCCATATGAACGGAACGTTTCGTTCTATATAGAAACGGGCCGTTTCGTTCAAGTACCTTTTTGTGCTATCGTCGGGCATGGAAATGGCGACAGCGATGAACGACGATCAAGATCTCAGCCAACGCCGCACCTCAATCGGCGCACAACGCAACCCGGCGAGCCAGGAGGCAATCCTCCAGGCCGCAACAGAGATACTCGCGGAACACGGACCAGGCTCATTCTCCATCGAGGCGGTCGCCAAGCGCGCAAAGGCGGGCAAGCCGACGATCTATCGGTGGTGGCCGAACAAGGCGGCACTTCTCCTCGACGCCTATCACCGCCAGAAGAGTCCCCACCTGCACACTGATACGGGTGACCTGCAACGCGACCTCACCCGATTCCTGACAGAACTGCTGGCTTTCTGGCGCCGGGGCGGAAGTGGTGCCATTTTCCGTTCCGTGATCGCCGAAGCACAGACCGACCAGGCCGCGTGCGAGGCCCTGGCGGCCTACCTCGCGGAGCGCCGTAAGCATCTGGGAGCGCAAATCCGGGCGGCTCAGGCGCGCGAAAATATCAGAGCAGAGGTGAACCCGGAAGTGGCGGCGGAGATGCTCTCGGGCTTTGCCTGGACAAGGCTGCTGACCAACCACCTCGAGATTCGCGAGGATGAGGCGGCAGAGGTCGTGAAGACGATTCTGGACGGTATCCGGGGTCGGGGATAACCTGTCCGCGATCAGTAATGCGGTGGCTTGGTGATCGCCGGCGCGTCGAGCGATTGTTCTTCCAGCGCCAGAAAACGCTCGGTCAGCCTGTCGAGCTTGGCACGGGTCTGCTCCACGACCTTCCACTGGCTGGCAAGCTGCTCGGAAAGCTCCTCGATCACCCGTCCCTGATGGGCAAGCATTTCCTCGAGGCGAGTAACGCGGTTTTCTTCCTCAGACATAGCACTCTCCACCTCGGACTGGTCTCGTGCGTTCATGCGGAAAATCGGGGCCGCGAGTCAATTCCTCCGGCTCGAACTAACGCTGTTTCTTCTTCTTGTAAGGCATCAGCATGATCGCGGACGCGGTCACGGCTGCGGCGAAGGTCAACGCCAAAGGCGCGCCGATGAGAACTGCCGGCAGAATCGGATTTTGCGCATGAACGATCCGTGTACCGAGCCCACCGATATCGAGCCATACCAGAAGAGCGGTGACGCCGACCCCCAGAAGGGCGCCGAAGGCGGCATTGAATGCGAGGAAGCGCAGCATTTCCCAGTGATCCTGGCGCGCCTCCTCGGGTGTCAGTTCGTCACGATCCGGCATCATCGGCTACGCTTCCACGTCTTCAGGCTGCATATTCATCTTCGTTTCATAATATACTGGACGAGACGTGGGCCGCTACCGGCAGATCGTCGCGCCGTCTCCCCGCTTGTGCAGGGCAGAAAATCAACGCGCGTCCTTGCCTTCACCGGGCATTCGGCCTAGGTCGAGGAGAACACTGAATCCGGTCACGATGACGCATCGAGTCTTTCTCCGAGAGCTGAAGCTTACCGACTTCCGCAACTATGGGCGGGCGTCGCTGACACTCGATAGCCGCCACGTCGTCCTCACCGGCGAGAACGGCGCCGGAAAAACCAATCTCATGGAAGCGGTCTCCTTTCTGTCTCCCGGCAGGGGGCTTCGTCGCGCTGCCTTGGCAGATGTCGCGCGCGTTGGTGCCGCCGGCGGCTTTACCGTCTTCGCCGACATCGAGGGAATGGAGGGCGATGTCGAGATCGGTACAGGAACGGACGGTGGGGACGAAGGCCTGGTGCGGCGCTTGCGCATCAACGGCACATCCGCGAAATCCGTCGATGAACTCACCGATCATCTCCGCGTGCTCTGGCTGACACCCGCGATGGACGGCCTCTTCACGGGGCCGTCGGCCGATCGCCGGCGCTTTCTCGACCGCCTGGTCCTGTCGCTCGATCCCGCCCACGGCCGACGCGCGAGTGACTTCGAGCGGGCGATGCGCGGGCGCAACCGACTTCTCGCCGAGGGTCGCTTCGATCCTGCCTGGCTCGGTGGTGTCGAGCAGCAAATGGCGTCCCTCGGAGTGGCCATGGCGCTCGCGCGCCAGGAGATGCTGGGTTTGCTCACCGCCCTCGTTGACGCCCAGGATCTCTCCTCGCCCTTTCCTTCCGCCAGCCTCGCGCTCTCCGGCTTCCTGGACGGCGAACTTGTCGCTCCGGCGATCGATCTCGAAGACCGCTATGCCGCAATGCTGGAGGAGGGGCGCTACCGCGACGCGGCGGCCGGACGAACGCTCGAAGGTCCTCACCGCAGTGATCTTCTCGTGCGCCACCGTGAGAAGGACATGGAGGCCGAGCGCTGCTCGACGGGAGAACAGAAGGCGCTACTGGTCGGCCTGGTGCTGGCCCACGCACTGCTCGTGGCCAATATGACCGGCCATGCACCGGTCCTCCTCCTCGACGAGATCGCCGCCCATCTCGATGAGGGCCGACGCGCCGCGCTTTTCGACCGTATCGACGCGCTCGGTGGTCAGGCATTCATGACGGGAACGGACAAGTCGATGTTTTCCGCACTCGGTGATCGGGCCCGGTTCGTCACCGTCAGCGACGGCCATCTCAGCGGCTGATGCAGACACTTTCTCCGTCACGTAAAGCGTGCCATCATCCCCCCATGGAAGAACTGAGTTCCGAAGAGATATCCCGCTACAAGCGCCACATCCTGCTCTCCGAAGTGGGCGGAGCTGGGCAGCAGAAGCTCAAAAGGGCACGCGTGATGGTGATCGGTGCCGGTGGACTCGGCTCACCCGTTCTCCAGTATCTGGCGGCAGCCGGTGTCGGCACGATCGGCATTGTCGACGACGACCGCGTCTCGCTCTCCAACCTGCAACGGCAGGTGATCCACGACAGCGGCACCCTCGGCGAGATGAAGACCCGGAGCGCCGCAGATGCAATTGCCCGGCTCAATCCACACGTGACGGTCCTTTCCTACGAGGAGCGATTTTCGGCTGAAATGGCGGAGTATCACCTTGGGCGCTTCGACCTCCTGATCGACGGCTCCGACAATTTCGACACACGCTATGCGGCCGCCGACGCAGCCGAGCGCGCGCGTGTGCCGCTCATTACCGGAGCTGTCGGGCGCTTCGACGGATCTCTGACAGTCCTGAAACCCTACGAAACCGACCCTAACGGTCGCGCCAATCCAACCTACCGCGATCTATTCCCCTCCGCGCCGCCGCCGGGCCTTATCCCTTCGTGCGCGGAGGCCGGAATCATAGGCGCTCTCACCGGCGTCGTCGGCACGCTCATGTCGATGGAAGCAATCAAGCTCATCACCGGAATCGGCGAACCGCTCGTCGGCCGGCTCCTGCTGTACGATGCTCTTGCCGGGCGCTTTGACACGGTTCGCTACAGGCGGCGCGCGCCATCGGGTGGCTGATCCTGTTCGCAGAGGGGCGGCAATGGCAATCAAAATCGCGCGCGTTGATGACAGCTTCGAACGGTATGACGAACTGCTGAAGGTCATCCTCTCGGCCTTTGCCTACATGGAAGGCGTTATTGACCCGCCTTCCTCCGCGACACGCCTGACGCCGCAGATTCTGCAGGAAAAGAGCGGGAGCGAAATGGCCTATGTGGCGTTCGAGGACAAGCGTATCGTCGGCTGCATCTTCTTACGGGCGGAGCCGCCGGAGACGCTCTATGTCGGGAAACTCGCCGTCCTGCCCTCCATGCAGGGTAGGGGTGTTGGAGCTAACCTTCTGCGCCTGGCGGAGGAGGTCGCACGTGCGGAAGGTCTGCACACCCTGCGGCTGGAGGTACGGGTCGAACTCACCCGAAACCAGAGCTATTTTGCAGCGTCCGGTTTTGTGAAAACTGCCGAGAACCGACATCCGGGCTTCGATCGAACGACCTCTTTCGAGATGCGCAAGATGCTCTCGTAACTCTACGCGCGACCTGGCAGCACCCGGTTCGGTGGGCGGTGTCCGTCGAAGAAGGTGCGAATGTTGATGATGACCTTGTCGCCCATGTCGATGCGGCCCTCTATCGTCGCGGAGCCCGTATGCGGGAGAAGCACGACCTTGCCTTCGGATGCGAGCTTCACCAGCTTTGGATTTATCGCCGGTTCGTTCTCGAAAACGTCGAGCCCTGCGCCAGCGATCTTGCCCTCGCGCAGGCACTGGATCAGCGCCGACTCGTCTATGATGTCCCCGCGAGCGGTGTTGACGATGTAGCTGGTCGGCTGCATCAACGCGAGCCGGCGCGCAGACAGGAGATGGAAGGTCGCAGGCGTCGAGGGGCAATTGACCGAAACTATATCCACCCGGGCGAGCATCTGGTCGAGACTGTCCCAATAGGTCGCCTCAAGAGCCTCCTCGGTCGCCGGGTTTACGCGCTTGCGGTTATGATAATGGATCGACAGGCCGAAGGCCTTGGCGCGCCGGGCGACAGCGGTGCCGATACGCCCCATGCCAATGATGCCGATCCGCTTGCCCCATATCCGGCGTCCGAGCATCCAGGTCGGCGACCATCCCGCCCACTCCCCGGGATTCTCGATCAGGATACGCGCGCCTTCGACGAGCCTGCGCGGCACGGCCAGAATGAGGGCCATGGTCATGTCGGCGGTGTCTTCGGTCAGCACGTTCGGTGTATTGGTGACCGTGATGCCCCTTCGGGCCGCGGCATCGACGTCGATATGGTCGGTACCGTTCGAGAAACTTGCAATCAGCTTCATCTGAGGGCCGGCCTGCTCGATGAGGGCGGCATCGATCCGATCGGTGACAGTCGGCACGAGGACATCGGCCGTCTGCATCGCGGCCACCAGCTCGGGCTGGGTGCGGGGCCTGTCGTCTATATTGAGCTCGGCATCGAAGAGTTCACGCATCCGGGTTTCCACGGCGTCCGGCAGTTTCCGGGTTATGTAGACCTTCGGTTTTTTCTTATTCGTCATGGGAACGTTCGATACCTTGTTCAGAGGTCATTAACCAAGTGCGATGATAATCCCACCATTCAGGGCAATTTCTACCAAACCCGCCAGCGAAGACAAACAAAACTCGCAACGGCGGACACGGGTTTTCGTCGCAGAGCCGCCGCAGCGGCGCAAGCCCGCCGGAGAAATCCTGACCTCTTTGGATTATGGAACGATCATGCGTGAACTTGTGCTTCGAATCGGTCTCGCGACAAGTCTCGTCCTCGCGGCAACCTTCGGGGCGCCCGCCGCCGCCGGAGCCCAAGTATCGAAAGGCTTGAGCGGACTCCCCCTACCACGTTTCGTCAGCCTCAAGGCCAAGCGCGTCAATTTGCGTATCGGACCGAGCACCGACTACGCCGTCTCCTGGCTGTATCTCAAGTCCGGGCTACCCGTCGAAATCATCCAGGAATACGACAACTGGCGGCGCATACGCGATGCCGACGGTACCGAGGGCTGGGTGAACCAGTCGTTGCTTTCGGGTGAGCGAACGGCAATTGCCGCACCATGGATGCGTGGCGACAACGTCTATGTAAACCTGCGGCGCGATTCGCTGCCGACCGCAGCCGTCGTCGCAAAACTGGAACCAGGCGTCGTTCTGACGCTGGACGAGTGCAATGGCAACTGGTGCCATGCCGAGGCAAACGGCGTCGAGGGCTGGGTCTCGCAGGGGGAAATCTGGGGCGCCTATCCGGGTGAAGCCTTCAAATGAGCGCGAGTTCCCGGCCGGCCTGCTCAAGCGAAATCAGCGGCCGCGGGCCGATCTGCTGAATGACGACACCGGCGGCAAAGCACCCAAGACGTCCGCAATCGTACAGCGAGCGTCCCTGCGTGTAGCCGTAGAGGAAGCCGGCAGCGAAGAGATCGCCTGCACCGGTGGTGTCAACAAGCTCCTCGATATGCAGCGCGTCGACCCGAATTCTCTCTGCACCCTTCACGATCACGGCACCCTTCTCGCTCATGGTGACCGCCGCCAGCTTGCTGTCCCGGGCCAGCCGATCCAGCGCCAGGTCGAAATCGTCCGTCTCGTACAGCGCGAGTGCCTCCTGCGTGTTCGAAAAGACGACATCGACCGTTCCCGAGCGCATGAGATCGAGAAATTCCGCGCGGTATCGATCAACGCAGAAGCTATCCGAGAGCGTCATCGACATCTCGCGCCCGTTCTCATGAGCGATGCGCGCGCAATCGAGGATGGCCTGCTTCGCACGCGGCGGGTCCCACAGATATCCTTCGAAATAGGTGACCTTCGACGAGGCGACGACGTCTGCCTCGACATCCTCGGGCCCAAACTCGACGCAGGCGCCGAGATGCGTGTTCATCGACCGCTCTCCGTCACTCGTCACGAAGATCATACTGCGCGCCGTCGGCGGATTGCAGCCCTTCGGCCGCGTCTCGTAATGCACACCCTGGGCGCGGATATCGTGGATGAAGATCTTACCGAGCTGGTCGTCTGCCACCTTGCCGAAATAGGCGGCCTTGCCGCCGAGGTTTGCGATGCCCGCGGCTGTATTGCCAGCACTGCCGCCCGAGGCTTCCACCGCCGGTCCCATCAGGGCGTAGAGCTTCTCCGCACGCTCCGCATCGATCAGGTTCATGGCTCCCTTGGTGATCCCGTTTTCCGTCAAGAAGCTGTCGTCACATCTGGAAATAATGTCGACAATGGCGTTGCCCACCGTGAGCACATCGAACTTGATCATGAATTACGGATCCTTCTGAGACATGTCCGTCGGAGGTCATAGCGTTTTTTCCGCCTTTGGGAAGGCTAAACGCCGGTCACCGGCGATTTCACGCAGTCATACGGTCGTTACAAGGGCGGCTCAGTCTCCTTACGCGCCGTGATGCGGCTTCCCAGTCGCCCGGCGCGCCAACGAACGGAGTAATCACCTCCCGACTCCGGATTGCCGCCAGCCACGGATGTACTGGCGGCGTCGCAATTCGGCGGTTGGTGCGGCAATGTCACAAGGCTCACGGATCAGTGTCTGGAAAGGCACCCGCTCCGGGCTTACGACTGGTCGTGGCGGAACTGCAACGTTAGAGTGGAACTTCCTCCGTCCCGCCCTTTCGAGAGCATCTCCCCGAATGCCTGAAATCACCCTGAATGTCCTGCCGATCTTCATCCTCATTCTGATCGGGTGGACCTTGGTCAGAACGGGACTGCTCAAAGACGAACTCGGAGAATCGCTCGGAGAGTTCGTCTTCAAGGTCGCGGTCCCGGTCCTCCTCTTCCAGACGATCGCGGAAGCCGATTTTCACGGCGCCTCCCCCTTCCGGCTCTGGATCGCGTATTTCGCCGGCGTCGGCGTGACCTGGACCGTCGGCCACCTGATCGCAACACGCATTTTTGAGCGCGACGCCCGCGTCGGCGTGCTGGCGGGAGTCTCCTCAGCCTTCGCAAACAACGTCTTCATCGGACTGCCACTCGTCAGCCGCATCGTCGGCAGCGATGGCATCGTCGCGCTTTCCATTCTGCTCGCCGTTCATCTGCCACTCATGATGATCATCGGCACGATTCTTATGGAACAGGCCGAACGAAAGATCAGCGGTGGCAGTTCACGTGGACTACTCGCCATCCTCGTGCAGATTGGCGGCAATCTTGCCCGCAACCCGCTGGTCATTGGACTTGCGGCCGGTGTCGTCGCACATGTCTCCGGCCTGCCGATCCCTACCGTCCTGGACGGCGTGGTCAACCAGATTGCCGCAATGGCCGCACCCGCGGCACTGCTCTCTTTGGGTATGGCCCTCAACAAGTATGGGGTATCGGGAAATTTCCGCATCGCCGGCGCGACCTCGGCGCTGAAGCTACTGTTGATGCCGGCCTGCGTCTGGGCGGCGTGCCGTCTGCTCAGCCTCGGCCCTGAATGGACAATGGCGATGGTGCTGACATCCTCCGTGCCGACGGGCATCAATGCGTGGCTGATTGCTAACCGCTTTGGTGTCGGGCACGGCCTCGCCGCCTCGACGATCACCCTGACGACTGCAGCCGGTGTGGCGACCGTTACATTCTGGGCGTGGCTGTTGAGCTGAACGGCTGCCCAAATGTTAGGACTAAACCCGAGGCCGGCAGGCCAAACAAAAATGCCCGACCAAAGGCCGGGCATCATTGACGAGATCGCTCGAAAGCTGATCAGTTCGTCGGCGCCGGAAGAGGAGCCGGTGCGTCGGAGAGCGTGCGCAGATAGGCAATCAGGTCCGCACGTTCCTTTTCGTTCTTCAGGCCGGCGAAACCCATTGCCGTGCCGGCAACAAGCTTCTTCGGCGCGGTGATGAAGTGATTGAGGTTGTCATAGGTCCACGTCGTCGAACCGCCCTGCGAGAAGTCCTTCATCGCAGCCGAATAGCCGAAACCTTCGTGAGAGGCGATCGGACGGTCGACTACACCGTAAAGATTCGGACCGACCTTGTTCGGGCCGCCCTTCGAGGCGTCATGACAGCTCGTGCACTTCTTGAAGACCTTCTCGCCGGCGGCGGCATCGGCGGTTGCCAGCAGGGTCGCGATCGGGGTCTCCGCGGCTGCGGCAGTCTCGGCGCCGGCTTCAGCCTGTGCTGCGCCTTCCGCGACAATGGCGTAGCCCTCTTTCTCCGGCTTCTCCGAACGGAAGATGCCTTCCGAGGCGATGGACACAGTCAACAGAACGAAGACGGTCCCAAGCAGAGCACCAACGCCCATGTTCACATATGAGTTCATCTGCAAACGCTCCCCATGCAGCCGGCGGTCACGAACCGGACGATCTTGAAATCGGGCGGAACCTATGTCTTTTGCTTGACAGTTGCAACACGATTGTGGTCCCGGAATTGGGACTTTTTGACACTTTTCCCGCGGGATTAGAAGGGCTGGCGATGAACAAACCCGTTTTCGAGAAGACACTGGTATTGATCCCGGCCCGGATGGCGTCGACCCGGCTTCCCGGCAAGCCGCTCGCCGACATATGCGGGCAACCGATGATCGTACAGGTCGCGCGTCGCGCTCGCGAAGCCGATGTCGGCCGGATCATCGTGGCGGTCGACGATCCCCGCACCTTCGAGGCGGTCGAAAAAGCCGGCTTCGAGGTCGTCATGACCCGCGCGGATCACCCCTCGGGCTCGGACCGAATCTATGAGGCCCTGACCAAGGCCGATCCGGAACGCCGGATCGAAACGGTCATCAACGTACAGGGCGACCTGCCGACAATCGAACCCGAGACGATCCGTGCGGCCCTCCGTCCGCTGGAAGACGAGCGGACGGACATCGCGACACTGACGGTCGAGATCACCGACGAGGAAGAAAAGACTAACCCGAACGTCGTCAAGGTCGTCGGTTCGCCGCTTTCGGAAACTCGCCTTCGGGCGCTCTACTTCACCCGTGCGACCGCTCCCCACGGCGCCGGACCGCTCTATCATCATATCGGCCTATACGCCTACCGCCGGAGGGCGCTCGAGAAGTTCGTCTCATTGCCGCCCTCGCCTCTTGAGAAACGCGAGTCACTCGAGCAACTGCGGGCGCTCGAGGCCGGAATGCGGATCGATGTGGAGATCGTCAATTCGATCCCCCTCGGCGTCGACACGCCCGCAGATCTCGAGAAGGCGCGACAGATCCTTGCCGCCCAAAGCAACCAGTAACGGAACTCCTCCGATGACAAACAGGACCAACAGAATCGCCTTCCAGGGCGATTTCGGCGCGAATTCCGACATGGCCTGCCGCGACATGTTTCCGGATATGTCGCCACTCCCCTGCCCAACATTCGAGGATGCCTTCGTCGCCGTAGAAAATGGCGACGCCGATCTCGCCATGATTCCGATCGAAAACACCATCGCGGGACGAGTGGCCGACATTCATCACCTGTTACCGGAATCCCGTCTGCACATCGTCGGCGAGTACTTCATGCCGATCCGCTTCCAACTGATGGTGCTTCCCGGCGTCACCAGAGACGAAATCCGCACCGTGCACAGCCATATCCACGCACTCGGACAATGCCGCAAGATCATCCGCAACAATGGCTGGAAGCCGGTCGTCGCCGGCGACACCGCCGGTGCGGCAAAGCTGATCGCCGAGACCGGCGAGCGATCCATGGCAGCCCTTGCACCGCGGCTTGCCGCCGACCTCTATGGCCTTGAGATTATCGCCGAAAATGTCGAGGATACAGAAAACAATGTCACGCGCTTCGTCGTCCTGTCGCGCGACGAAACCATTGCCAGACGTTCATCGCCTAACGAACTCATCGTCACGACTTTCATCTTCAACGTCCGGAACATCCCCGCCGCCCTCTACAAGGCGCTCGGCGGGTTTGCCACGAACGGCATCAACATGACGAAGCTGGAAAGCTACCAGCTCGGGGGCAAGTTCGTGGCAACCCAGTTCTATGCGGATATCGAAGGCCACCCGGACGACACGCCGGTCATGCAGGCCCTGGAAGAACTGCGCTTCTTTTCGGAAAAAGTCCGCATTCTCGGTGTTTACAAGGGACACCCGATGCGGGGGAAGCTCTAAGTCCGTTCGACCCTCGGACTCACGGCTTTCCGAAACCTGCCGTGAAGCCTCAACGGGACCAGTCCAGCCAGTCCCGCAGGAGGCGATTTGCGATCGTTCCCTCGATCGGCGTCGTCCAGCCGTTAGCGGCTCGCGACGCCATCATCTCCTCGACCTCGGTCCTCGTGAACCACCGGCAGTCGGCAAGCTCAAACGTGTCACGACTGATTTCGTTCGACAGTGCCTCGGCAAAGCACCCGATCATCATCTGATGCGGCATAGGCCAGGGCTGTGAGGCGTGATAGCGCACCCGGCCGATCTCGATTCCCGCTTCCTCGTAGGTTTCGCGACGAACCGCATTCTCGATCGTCTCACCCGGCTCGACGAAGCCCGCCAGACATGAATACATGCCGTCCGGAAAGCGATGATTGCGTCCAAGAAGGCACAAGTCGCGTCTCACGTCGATTGCGAGCATGATCGCGACCGGATCCGTCCGGGGGAAGATCGTGTGATCGCAGGCCTGACAGACCCGTTTATACCCGCCGATGCGGCCTTCGGTCGCGCTGCCGCAGCGGCCACAGAATCGGTTGTCCATGTTCCACTGAAGTAGACTGAGCGCCTGCGCCGCCTCGCCCTGCAGATCCTCGCCGACCAGTGCGTCGCGAAAGAGCGAACGAGCATCGGCGGCCTTGTAGTGATTGGCGAGTTCGTCTGCAGCACTGCGAACAGGTACCGCAAGCCGCGGCTCACCTGTCGGCTGGAATCCCAAGAGAACAGCGTTGTCGAGATCAGGATCCAGCTCCGGCAATTCATAGGCTGCGAAGAGCGGATCAAGAACCTGCCCGTCGTGCTTGAGGATGAGCTTCGGCCCGGCGAATGCAAGAATGTGGGCACCTTCGACCGCGAGCGCCTGCTCCAGGCAGTCCTCTTCCCGGTGTTCGCTGCGTCGGTCCAGCCCATTCCGGGAAAAGGCGGTAAGCGTGCTGGCTTCGGGATGCGGAGTGTCGAGATCGAAGATGGTTTTGCTCATGACTGAAGGGCTTCGAGAAACTTCCGTTTGAATTCGCCGCAAGGCTGAGCCTCGTAGGGAACGGCCGAGCCGTGTCCCCAGACGGGGCCCGGCCAATTCGCGTCCCCTTCGAAGCGCGCGATGACGTGAACATGAAGCTGTCGAACAATATTGCCAAGAGCGCCGACGTTGATTTTGACGGCACCCGTCGCCTTCTTCAATGCGGAAGCCACCAGGTTCTGCTCGAAGGTCAGCACTGCCTGGTCGAGCGGCGTGAGGTCGAAGACCTCGCTGACGTCCGGACGTTGCGGCACGAGAACGAGCCACGGCCAACGACTGTCGCGCATAAGCCGGACGTCGCACAGGCCGAGCAGCGTCAGGCGCTCGCTGTCACGCGTCAGTCTCTCATCGAGCTCGAACTTGACCAAGAATGCCTCCTTTTCCAGCGTTTCTCTATACATAGCAGTTTTTTGGTGGCTTGGCTTGCATTTGCTTCCGTAATTGCCGATATGTGCTCTCGGGAGGTTGGTGGTGGACGAGCCACTCGCCAACCGGGTCAGGTCCGGAAGGAAGCAGCCCTAACGAGCCCGGCACGGGTCATCGTGCCAGCCTCCCACCTTCCGTTCCACATGGCCGGCAGGATTGCAGGGTCGAGAGACCCGAACGGGACGACTCCAACGCTGGCAGGAGCGATGAGCGACTTCGAGCCGACAGCAGAACATGCAAACGGCAACGCGACAGGATACAGGGTCCTGGCCCGCAAGTACCGTCCCAAGGATTTCACCGATCTGATGGTCGGCCAGGAGCCGATGGTCCGCACGCTCACGAATGCGTTCGAGACGGGCCGTATCGCGCAGGCCTACATGCTGACGGGCGTCCGCGGCGTCGGCAAGACGACGACCGCCCGTATCCTGGCGCGCGCGCTCAACTACAAGACCGCAGAGGTCGACAAGCCGACGATCGACCTCAAGCTCCCGGGCGAACATTGCCAGGCGATCATGGAAGGTCGCCATGTCGATGTCATCGAGATGGATGCTGCTTCACACACCGGCATCGACGATATCCGAGAGATCATCGAACAGGTCCGCTATCGCCCCGTCTCGGCCCGCTACAAAGTCTACATCATCGATGAAGTGCATATGCTCTCGACGGCAGCCTTCAACGGCCTGCTGAAAACGCTCGAAGAGCCGCCGGAACACGTCAAGTTCATCTTCGCAACGACCGAGATCCGCAAGGTGCCGATCACCGTGCTCTCCCGCTGTCAGCGTTTCGACTTGCGGCGCATCAGTGCGAGCGATCTGGTCGGACTCTTCTCGACGATTGCGGCCAAGGAAGGCATCACCGCTGACGAGGACGCGCTTGCCATGATCGCGCGCGCGGCCGAGGGTTCGGCACGTGACGGGCTTTCGCTGCTCGACCAGGCGATCGCCCATGGTGGAGGCGTCGTGAGGGCCGATACGGTGCGCGCAATGCTCGGCCTCGCCGATCGCGCCCGCGTCGTGGACCTCTTCGAGCACATCGTGCGCGGCGATGTCGCGGCAGCACTTTCCGAGTTCGGCAGCCAGTACGAATCCGGTGCCAGCCCGACCGTGGTTCTGACCGATCTTGCCGACTTCACCCATCTCGTGACCCGGCTCAAATACATCCCGTCGGCGGCTCAGGACGCATCCCTCAGCGAGGTCGAGCGGGTTCGCGGAGCCGAACTTTCGACAAGCGTCAGCGTTTCAACGCTCTCGCGCATCTGGCAGATGTTGCTGAAGGGTATCCCCGAAACGGAAAACTCCGCGCGTCCTGCCGGTACCGCCGAAATGGTCATCATTCGGCTTGCCCACGCGGCTCACCTGCCGTCGCCCGAGGATGCAGCGCGCCGGCTTGCGGAACTGGCAGAGGGCGGACAGACCGGTATCCCTTCCCCGGCCCCGCTGGGAGGCAACGGCGGTGGCGCTCAGGCGTCCTATCGCACCGCAGCAGTTGGCGCGCAGGTGCTGGATCGCCCGCGACAGCAGATCGTGACCAGACCGACGGCGCATCTTCAAAGCGTGCCGGCGCTTGAATCGCAGCCAGTTGTCCTGGGGCGCGTCGAAACGAAACCCACCCCGCTCCCCAAGGTTCCCATCAAATCGCTCGAGGATATCGCCGAGCTCTGCACGCAGAACCGTGACCCGAAGCTCAAGGCTCTTCTGCGCTCCTATGTTCGACTCGTGGGTCTGGAGCCCGGAAGACTCGAGATCAACCTGCCACCGGAGGCACCGAAGACGCTTGCAGGAGACCTGCAACGACGGCTTGAGGAGTGGACGGAAATCCGCTGGATGGTCATCCTGTCACGCGAAGCCGGCAGGCCGACACTTGCGGAAACCGAAAGTTCAAACCGCGAGGCGAGGCTTCTCGATGCACGGCAGGATCCCGACGTGGCGGCGATCCTGGCCCGCTTCCCCGGGGCGAGGATCACCGATGTGCGCATTCGTTCCGCCAGTGACGAAGACGATACGTTGGATGTCCCGTCGGCGGCCGAGTCCGCCGAGGGAGACATTCTTCCGGGCGACGACATCGAATTCTAAGACGGCATTCGCCAATATTTCAGGGAGACAGTGACGATGCGCGACATCATGGGCATGATGGGCAAGGTCAAGGAAATGCAGGCCAAGATGGAGAAGATGCAGGCGGAGATCGCCGCTCTCGAAGTCGAAGGCAAATCAGGCGGAGGCCTCGTGACCGTGACGATGACCGGCAAAGGCGAGCTCAAGGGCCTCAAGATCGATCCCTCGCTGTTCAAGGAAGACGAAGTCGAAATCCTCGAAGACCTTATCGTCGCCGCCCACAAGGACGCCAAGGACAAGGCCGAGGCCGTGATGGCGGAAAAGACCAAGGAGATGACCGCCGGCCTGCCGATCCCGCCCGGCATGAAACTGCCCTTCTAACGCGATACCCGACCGCGGCGGAGGACCTTCCAAACCTGTACCGCCGCACACCCTCCTCTGCCGGCGAGGTCGTACGTCGAAGACATTTCCGTTTGGCGCAGATATCCGCTAGAAACCGCCCATGGCAAAGCGAGTCACCGGTCCCGAAATCGAAAAGCTGATCCAACTGCTGGCGAAGGTGCCCGGCCTAGGGCCTCGTTCGGCTCGACGGGCGGCACTGCACCTCATCAAGAAGAAGGATCAGCTGCTCGGGCCTCTCGCGCACGCGATGGGCGACGCCTACGACAAGGTGAAGGTCTGCTCTCATTGCGGCAACGTCGACACCAGCGATCCCTGCACCGTATGCACCGATGATCGTCGCGACCAGTCGGTGATCATCGTCGTGGAAGACGTCTCCGACCTCTGGGCGCTTGAGCGCGCAGGCGCGATGAATGCGGCTTATCACGTGCTCGGCGGAACGCTGTCGCCGCTCGACGGCGTAGGTCCGGATGACCTCAACATCCGCGGCCTGATCGACAGGGTGTCGAAGGGCGACATCCGCGAGATCATCATCGCGGTCAATGCGACCGTCGAGGGACAGACGACAGCTCATTACATCACCGATCATCTGGCGGGTCTGGACGTGAAGATCACCCGCCTCGCCCATGGTGTGCCTGTTGGTGGTGAGCTCGACTATCTTGACGAGGGAACGCTGGCGGCAGCGCTGAGAGCCCGCACGGCGATCTGAAATCCGCCCCATTCGAGGGTGATGTGAGGATCCATGAGACGACACCCCGCCATCCTTTTATTTCTCCTACTGCTCCTCTCTCCCCTTCCCGCGGCGGCGCTCGACAAGAGTACGGTCGAAGCCCGGTTCCAGACCTGGTTGCAGCAGGAATTATGGCCACTTGCGGAGAAATCCGGCGTCAGCCGGAACGCTTTCGAGCGAGCAACCGCCGACCTCCACCTCAACTGGAACCTTCCGGATCTCGTGCCACCGGGCAGCAAGCCCCCGAAGGAACGGAAGCAGAGCCAGGCCGAGTTCTCCTCGCCCGGGTCCTATTTTTCCGAGAAAAGATTGCAGGGGCTCGCCGCCACCGGTCGTGGTCTTGCGACGCGGCACGCCCTCGCACTCCAGAGGATCGAGAGGACCTACGGCGTTCCCGGATCGGTCGTGCTTGCGATTTGGGGACGAGAAACGGGCTTCGGGCAGGCGAAACTGCCTTATCCTGCGGTGGAGGTGCTTGCGACCAAGGCTTTCATGTCGACGCGCAAGGATCTCTTCCTGCGCGAGCTGATCGCAGCGCTGCACATGATCGATGGCGGCGACATCAGCGCCGGCAGGATGACGGGCTCCTGGGCCGGTGCCCTCGGCCAGCCGCAGTTCATGCCCACCAGCTATCTTGAGCATGCCGTCGATTTCGACGGAGACGGCGCCAGGGATATCTGGAACTCGGTTCCGGACAGCCTCGCCTCGATCGCCAACTATCTCGTGCACAAGGGATGGCAGAGAGGGCGCAGCTGGGGTTACGAGGTCGTCATTCCGGAGGCAGTCTCCTGTGCCCAGGAAGGGCCGGATCGCGCGCAGCCTCTCTCCGCCTGGGCGGCAACGGGGATCCGGCGCATCTCCGGCAAACCGTTTCCCGACCGTGAGGCGACGGCTTCCACGATGATGCTGGTTCCGGCGGGGACGAATGGACCCGAATTCCTCGTGACGCCGAACTTCTACGTGCTCAAGGAGTATAACAACTCCGATCTCTACGCGCTCTTCATCGGCAACCTCGCCGATCGTATCGCCTACGGCAGCGGTCCATTCATCGGCAAGTGGGGCGACGTCGGCAAGATGCTGCGCTCCGACGTACTTGCTATGCAGGAGAGGATGGTCGCAAAAGGCTATGACGTCGGCAAGGTCGATGGACTGCCCGGCTACAAGACCCGCCGCTCCCTCGGCGAGTGGCAGGCGAAGAACGGCCTGCGACCGACCTGCTTTCCCGACGAGAGCCTGAAGGCGAAGCTTCGCTGACGCTCCTCAATGCGGCTCGATATGGGTCTGGTGGAAAACGTCGTCCGCCGGTGGAATGCCCTGCCGCTCGATCATCCGGTGAACGCGGGGCTTTGAAGCGCCCCGGTGGAGAGCCAGCAGGCGGTCGCTGGTTTCCGCGTCCGCCTTGGTTCGCCGCTGGTTGTGACGAACGTAGTCTACCCAGGTCGGCGTGTGATAGGTCTCGGTCCAGACCTCCGGATTCTCGAGATCGCGCATCAAGGCCCAGTTTCGAGCCCCGTCACGAAGGCGGATACGGCGCCTTTCGACCATCAATGAAAGGAACTCCTGCACGTCGTCATCATCGATCTCGTAATCGATCTGCACGACGATGGGACCGCTGCGTGGCTTGACGTCGAGGCGGAGCTCCGGCTCGTTGAAGTGGTTGAGCGGGTCGAGATCAAGGGACGCGAAGGGCGGCATCGGAAGCCGGAACCCGATTGCGACCCCGACAATCATCACCAATGCGGACGCAAGGAGGGCATGTCCGACACTATTGGTTTCGGCCACATGACCCCAGAGCCAGCTGCCGGTCGCCATACCGCCGAAGGTGGCTGTCTGATAGAGTGAGAGCGCACGACCTACGACCCAGCGTGGCGTCGAGAGCTGCACGACCGTGTTGAAGAGGGACAGCGCAAGCACCCAGCAGGCACCGGCAAGCAGAAGTGCCATCCCGGTGAGCCACGCCGATCCGCTGACGCCGATGATCGCCGTGCTCAAGGCAAAGCCCGCGAAGGACAAGCGCACGATGTCCTCGCTCGAAAGGAGTTCCCGCAAACGGGCGCTCGATAGCGCACCTGCGATCGCGCCTGCGCCGAAGGCGCCGAGCAGAATGCCGTAGGTGAGCGGCCCGCCGGCGACCATGTCACGCGCGACGACCGGGAGAAGGGCGAGGATCGCGACCGCCGTCAGGCCGAAGACAAAGCTGCGGAAAAGTACCTTCAGGATATTCGGCGACATCGCGACATAGCGTAGCCCGGCGGAGATCGCGGCACCGAGTTGCTCACGCGGTAGCGTCGTCTGCGGGACTTCCGGGCGCCATCGATAAAGAGCGTAGGCGAGCGGCAGATAACTGAAGGCGTTCACGAGGAACGCGACAGCGGCGCCGGATGCCGCGACGATCATGCCGCCGAGTGCCGGACCGACGCTTCGGGTGATGTTGAAGCCCATGCTGTTCAGCGCGACGGCGGCGGGGAGATCGCTACGCGGGACCATGTCGCCGACGGAAGCCTGCCAGGAAGGATTGTTGAGAGCCGTGCCGCTACCGATCAGAAATGTGAAGAACAGCAGCGACCATGGAGAGATCTGTCCGAGAAAGGCAAAGACCGCGAGCAAAACCGAAGCGGTCAGCATGAAAAACTGCGACAGTAACATGACCTTGCGGCGGTCAAAGCTGTCGGCGACGGCACCGGAAAGCAACGAAAAGAGCATGATGGGCAGCGTATTGGATGCCTGAACAAGAGCGACCATGTTTTCCGATCGGGAGATGGACGCCATCAGCCAGGCTGCCCCCACGCCCTGAATGAGACCGCCGAGATTCGACGAGATGCTCGCAACCCAGATTGTCCGATAAAATTCGTTCTTCAGTGGCGCCAACGGCGATTTGCGATCCGACACGTCCTGTTCACCTACGGCTTTCGAAGCGGGGTGTGCCACTATAGGCAAATCTGACGCACGCTGCCTATGTCCTGCTGCCCCGGACACGAAAATAGCACCGGGACGGCATGGTTCCTCGCGAAGCTTGCATTTGCACGCGAGCGAGCGTATATCGTGTTTAAATTCTTGATCGATGGATGAAGAGTGGGGCCGCAAGGACCCGCTCTTTTTTGTTAGCGGTCGGGAAAACTGCAGAATTCATCCAGGAGGATGACGCGTGTCGGAACATGTACCGGCGCCGCAGGACCGCGAGCCGCGCATTGTCACGGAGACCGGCCTCGATCGGCGCATCGCTGAAATCATAGAGCCCGTGACGGTTGCCATGGGCTTCAAACTCGTGCGGGTTCGCCTCTTGAACCAGAACGGACTTACCCTCCAGATCATGGCCGAACGCAACGACGGCACCATGACGGTCGAGGACTGCGAGGAGCTTTCGATGGCGATTTCGCCGGTGCTCGACGTCGAAGATCCGGTCGACAAGGCCTATCATCTGGAAGTATCCTCCCCGGGTATCGACAGGCCGATGGTGCGCAGATCCGATTTCGAGCGCTGGCAGGGGCATCTCGTCAAATGCGAGACGTCGATACTGGTCGACAACCGCAAGCGGTTCCGCGGCAAGATCACAGCAGTGGACGGAGACGGCTTCACCATCGAACGAGACCAGATTGCGTATGGCGAGGAGCCACGCGTAACCATCCCGTTCAGCGCGCTGGCGGAAGCGAAGCTGATCCTGACGGACGATCTCATCCGTGACGCGCTGAAGGCCGACAAGGCGGCTCGAGCCAAAGCGGCGAACCAGAACGACGACGAAACCTCGATAGACTAACCGCCTTGAGGGCACGGCCCCGGCAGTGAAGACGGAGACTTAAGACAATGGCAGTCAGTGCTAACCGGCTCGAGCTCTTGCAGATCGCTGATGCGGTCGCGCGTGAGAAGGTGATCGACCGCGAAATCGTACTCGCCGCGATGGCCGATGCAATTCAGAAGGCCGCCCGCTCCCGCTACGGCTCCGAGACCAACATCCGCGCCGATATCAATTCAAAGACCGGCGAAATCCGTCTGCAGCGCCTTCTGGAAGTCGTCGAAAAGGTCGAGGACTATTCCACCCAGATCGCACTCGAGCTTGCCCGCGACCGCAATCCGGACGCCAAGATCGGCGACTTCATCGCCGATCCGCTGCCGCCGATGGATTTCGGCCGCATCGCTGCCCAGTCCGCCAAGCAGGTCATCGTGCAGAAGGTGCGCGAGGCCGAACGGGATCGTCAGTACGACGAATTCAAGGATCGCGTCGGCGAAATCGTCAACGGCACCGTCAAGCGCGTCGAATACGGCAATGTGATTGTCGATCTCGGCCGTGGCGAAGGCATCATCCGCCGCGACGAGATGATTCCACGCGAGACTTTCCGCTACGGTGACCGCGTCCGCGCCTATGTCTATGACGTCCGCCGCGAACAGCGCGGCCCGCAGATCTTCCTGTCGCGTACCCATCCGCAGTTCATGGTGAAGCTTTTCACCATGGAAGTACCGGAAATCTATGACGGCATCATCCAGATCAAGTCCGTCGCCCGCGATCCGGGTTCGCGCGCCAAGATCGCCGTCATTTCGAACGACTCGTCGATCGATCCGGTCGGTGCCTGCGTCGGTATGCGTGGCTCACGTGTCCAGGCCGTCGTCGGCGAATTGCAGGGCGAGAAGATCGACATCATTCCGTGGAGCCAGGATCCGGCATCCTTCATCGTCAACGCCCTGCAGCCGGCTGAGGTTTCGAAGGTCGTTCTCGACGAGGATGCCGAACGTATCGAGGTCGTCGTTCCGGATGAACAGCTTTCGCTCGCCATCGGTCGTCGCGGCCAGAACGTCCGCCTTGCCTCCCAGCTCACCGGCTGGGACATCGACATCATGACCGAGCAGGAAGAATCCGAACGTCGTCAGAAGGAATTCAACGAACGCACCAACCTCTTCATGGATGCGCTCGACGTCGACGAGATGATCGGTCAGGTGCTCGCCTCTGAAGGCTTCGCCCAGGTCGAGGAGCTCGCTTACGTCGATCTCGATGAAATCGCCTCGATCGAAGGCTTCGACGAGGACACCGCCCAGGAGATCCAGTCGCGCGCCCGTGACTATCTGGAGAAGATCGAAGCGGAAATGGATGCCAAGCGCAAGGAGCTCGGCGTTTCCGACGACCTGCGCCAGATCGACGGCATGACGGCCCAGATGATGGTCGCCCTCGGCGAGGACGGCATCAAGACGATCGAGGACTTCGCCGGCTGCGCAGCTGACGATCTCGTCGGCTGGAGCGAGCGCAAGGACGGCGAGACCAAGAAGTTCGAGGGGCTGTTCTCGAAGTTCGACGTTTCCCGTGCGGAAGCCGAGAACATGATCGTTCAGGCCCGTCTGGCGGCCGGCTGGATCACCGAAGACGACCTCGCAGCGGAGGCCGTAGAAGAAGAAGCGGCCGAGGACGAAGACAAGGCTGAATGATGCGAGGCGATGCCCCGGAAAGCTTGCCGAATGATGATGCCGCCGAAGGTGCGGGGATGAATGATCGCACGTGCATCGTCACGCGGCAGAGCGGAACGCCCGAAACGTTGATCCGCTTTGTCGCCGGCCCCGACGGCAGCGTCATCGCGGATCTCAAGCGGCAGCTTCCCGGTCGCGGATGCTGGGTTTCGGCAAATCGCGAGGCTGTCGACAAGGCGGTAGCAAAGAAGCTTTTCGCGCGTGCGCTGAAGGCGGACGTCAAGGCTGATCTGGACCTCGGGCAGCGCGTCGACCGTCTGCTCGTCGCCCAGCTTGCAGGGATGATGAACTTGGCGCGCAAGGCCGGCCAGTTCATCACCGGCAGTGCCAAGGTCGATCTGGCGGTTCGCAGCGGAGAGGCGATCGCCGTCTTCCACGCGATGGACGCGGCGGCAGACGGCGTAAGGAAGATCGATCAGGCGCGCAAGGCCTGGCACCTCGGAATGGAGACCGACGCGGAGATACCCGCCTTTCGGCTCCTGTCCGAGGCGGAAATGGAAGAGCTGATGGGCCAGAATGCTTTTATCCATGCGGCAGCGCTTGCGGGGCAGGCGGGTGAAGGTGTAGTGAAACGCGCAAACCTGCTCAAGACGTATCGCAGCGGCGCGGCGCAAACGACGGGTGGCGCCAGCCAGAAACCACGATGACGCGGTCACCGGTTCGGCCGGCCACTGCATCGATGAACAGGAATTGAGCGGCGCGGTCGATGAAGGACATCCGGCCACGCTCGAAGGAACGGGAACGGAATGACCGACAACAAAGACGACAAGACACTCAGCGTAACGGGCAAGAAGACTCTCACCCTGAAACCCTCGGGCGTGAGCCAAGGCACCGTGCGTCAGGATATCGGTCGCGGTCGCACCAAGGCGGTTGTGGTCGAGACGCGCAAACGGCGCCTGACCCGTCCTGAGGACGAGAAGGCTCCGGCCCCGGTTTCGCAGCAGGCCCGTGCCGCCGAGCCTGCGCCGGCACCTGTGCCCCAGCGGCCCGCCACGCCTGCTCCGCGCGTTCATCAGCCGAGCGCGCCGCAGCAGCGGGCGCCGCAGGCGCAGCAACCTGTCCGTCAGGAGCGCCCGCGCGGCGCCGTGCTGCACGATCTGTCCGCCGGCGAAATGGAAGCGCGCCGCCGCGCGCTCGTGGAAGCACAAGCGCGTGAAGTCGAAGAAGCCAAGCAGCGTGCTATCGATGAAGAGCGTCGCAGAGTGGAAGCTGAAGCGGCTGCCCTGCGCGCTGCCGAGGATGCTGAACGGCGCGCGACGGAAGTAAAGGAAGAAGAAGAAGGGGCACAGGCTCAGGAAGCCGAAGCTCCGGCGCCGGCGGCAGCAGCCCCCGTGCGCCCTGCCGAGACCCGTCCGGTTCCGCGCCCCGCAACGCCTTCTGCTCCGGTTTTCGGCCGCGGCCGCAAGGAGCAAGAAGAGGAAGAAGAGCGCAGCGCCGCTCGTGGCCCTGCGCGCGGCAAGGTTGTCGCGCCGGCACCGGCGAAGGTTCCCGCCCGCCCGAAGGGCGAAGAGGATCGCCGGCGTGGCAAGCTGACCGTCACCACCGCCAATGTCGACGAGGAGGGCGCGCCGTCGCGTGGCCGTTCGCTGGCGTCGATGCGCCGTCGCCAGGAAAAGTTCCGTCGCAGCCAAATGCAGGAACCGCGCGAAAAGATCGTGCGGGAGGTCGTTCTCCCTGAAACCATTACCATTCAGGAACTGTCGCAGCGCATGTCCGAACGTGCCGTTGACGTCATCAAGTACCTGATGAAGGAAGGCCAGATGATGAAGCCCGGCGACGTCATCGACGCCGACCTGGCTGAGATCATCGCGACGGAATTCGGCCACACCGTCAAGCGCGTCTCGGAGTCCGACGTTGAGGAAGGCATCTTCAACGTTGCCGACGAGGAAGGCGAACTGCTGTCGCGTCCGCCGGTCGTCACGATCATGGGTCACGTCGACCACGGCAAGACTTCGCTGCTCGACGCCATCCGTAACGCCAACGTAGTGGCCGGCGAAGCCGGTGGTATCACCCAGCACATCGGTGCCTATCAGGTCGAACAGAACGGTCAGAAGATCACCTTCATCGACACGCCCGGCCACGCCGCCTTCACGGCGATGCGTGCTCGCGGCGCTCAGGCGACCGACATCGCGATCCTGGTGGTCGCAGCCGACGACAGCGTGATGCCGCAAACGATCGAATCGATCAACCACGCGAAGGCGGCGGGTGTTCCGATCATCGTGGCGATCAACAAGATCGACAAACCGACGGCAAATCCGCAGAAGGTCCGCACGGAACTGCTGCAGCATGAGGTCTTCGTCGAATCCATGGGCGGTGAAGTTCTCGACGTCGAGGTTTCGGCGAAGAACGGCACCAACCTCGACAAGCTGCTCGAGGCTATCCTGCTGCAAGCTGAAATCCTCGACCTCAAGGCCAATCCGAACCGCACAGCGGAAGGAACGGTCATCGAAGCCGAACTCGACCGCGGCCGCGGCGCCGTCGCGACTGTCCTCGTGCAGAAGGGTACACTTCGTCCCGGCCAGATCATCGTGGCCGGCGACCAGTGGGGACGCGTGCGCGCGCTTGTCAACGACAAGGGCGACCACGTCAAGGAAGCCGGTCCGGCCATGCCCGTCGAAGTTCTCGGCCTTTCCGGCACGCCTGCGGCCGGTGACAAGTTCGCCGTCGTCGATAACGAGGCCCGCGCCCGTGAGATCTCGGAATACCGTCTGCGTCTGGCCCGAGACAAGGCCGCAGCGCGCCAGTCCGGCTCTCGCGGCTCGCTCGAACAGATGATGAGCCAGCTTCAGACGTCCGGCATGAAGGAATTCCCGCTGGTCATCAAGGGCGACGTGCAGGGTTCGATCGAGGCGATTGCCGGCGCACTGGACAAGCTCGGCACCGAGGAGGTTCGTGCGCGTATCGTCCATTCGGCGGTCGGCGGTGTCACCGAGTCCGACATCTCGCTTGCCGAGGCGTCGAACGCTGCCATCATCGGCTTCAACGTCCGTGCAAATACGCAAGCCCGCCAGGCGGCTGAACGCGGCGGTATCGAAATCCGCTACTACAACATCATCTACGATCTGGTAGATGACGTGAAGGCGGCGATGTCGGGCCTGCTCTCGCCGGAACGGCGCGAAACCTTCCTCGGCAATGCGGAGATCCTCGAAGTCTTCAACATTACCAAGGTCGGCAAAGTCGCGGGTTGCCGCGTCACCGAAGGCAAGGTCGAACGTGGTGCAGGTGTCCGCCTGGTGCGCGACAACGTCGTCATCCACGAGGGCAAGCTCAAGACGCTCAAGCGCTTCAAGGACGAAGTCTCGGAAGTACCGGTCGGGCAGGAATGCGGCATGGCCTTCGAGAACTACGAAGACATCCGCGCCGGTGACGTTATCGAGTGCTTCCGCGTAGAGCACGTTACGCGCACGCTCTAAAGCCGGCGATCACAATCCGAACAAGTTGCGGGCGCCGGCGATCCGGCGCTCGCTTTGTTTAAGGCAGGATGACGATGACCAGACCAACCTCTTCCGCTCCATCCCAGCGCATGCTCCGCGTCGGAGAACAGGTTCGCGCCGCGATCACGCAAGTGCTGCAGCGCGGCGAAGTCCGCGATCCACTGATCGAAAAGACCGTTATCTCCATCTCCGAGGTCCGCATGTCACCGGACCTGAAGATTGCCACGGCCTATGTGACGCCGCTCGGCGTCCCGGACCACGATGCAGTCATCGATGCGCTGAACCGCAATGCAAAGTACATCCGCGGGCGCCTCGGCCCGCAATTGCGGCAGATGAAGTACATGCCGGAAGTCCGCTTCCGCGACGATACCAGTTTCGACAACTACCAGAAGATCGATGCGCTGCTACGGTCGCCCGAGGTCAGCCGCGATCTCGACGCCGACCGAGACGACGAACAAGAATAGAGACGCATGTCCAAGCCCCGCAAGCCAAAGGGCCGCCCAGTTTCGGGCTGGCTGATCCTCGACAAGCCCGCCGATTTCGGTTCAACGGAAGCGGTTTCCAAAATCAAGTGGTTGTTCAACGCCCAGAAGGCCGGCCACGCCGGCACGCTCGATCCGCTCGCTTCCGGCATGCTTCCGATCGCGCTCGGCGATGCGACGAAGACCGTCCCGTATGTCATGGACGGAAGAAAGATCTACGAGTTCACCGTTACCTGGGGTGAAGAACGCTCGACCGACGATCTCGAAGGCGACGTGACGCAGACATCTACGGATCGGCCGACCGAAGAGGCGATACGGGCGCTGCTGCTACGGTATACCGGAGTCATTTCACAAGTGCCTCCGCAATTCTCGGCGATCAAGATCTCCGGCGAACGCGCCTACGACCTTGCCCGCGACGGCGAGACCGTCGACATCCCGTCACGCGAGGTCGAGGTTCATCGCCTCACATTGCTCAAGTGCGAGAAGGATCAGGCGCATTTCGAAGTCGAATGCGGCAAGGGCACCTATGTCCGGTCCTTGGCCCGCGATTTCGGCCGCGACCTTGGTTGCTTTGGCCATATCTCGCTCCTCCGGCGCACCTATGTCGCCCCGTTTGCCGAAGAAACCATGGTGCCTCTGGCGGACCTTGTCGCACTGGAAAAGATCGAGGACCGCGACGAGCGACTGGTGGCGCTTGACGAATTCCTCATCGACACCAGCGAAGCGCTCGCCGCCTTGCCGCAGATCAGGGTGAGCGAGGATCAGGCGCATCGCCTTCGCATGGGTAATCCGATCATCCTGCGTGGTCGCGATGCACCCGTCGCCGAACCGGAAGCAGTGGCGCTCGTCGCGGGAAAGCTTGTCGCGATCGGCGAAATTGCCGGTGGGGAGTTCCATCCGCGGCGCGTTTTCAGCTGAAGCGGCGGTTTACAATCAACGCTTCCAATTTTGACCTGAATGGGTTATAGGCAGCGCCAGCATGGCGGTCTGTCCACCTGCTTTTCGTGGCCAATGCTGGACGACATCTCGGCATTTGGCGTCTTCTCTCCTGACATTGAAAGGATACTGCGATGTCGATTACTGCAGAGCGCAAGGCTGCCCTGATCAAGGAATACGCAACCAAGGAAGGCGACACGGGTTCGCCGGAAGTACAGGTTGCGATCCTGACCGAGCGGATCAACAACCTGACGGAACATTTCAAGGGCCACAAGAAGGACAACCACTCTCGTCGTGGCCTTCTGACCCTGGTTTCCAGCCGTCGTTCGCTTCTTGACTACCTCAAGAAGAAGGACGAGGCCCGCTACAACGGCCTGATCGCTCGCTTGGGCATTCGCCGCTAACGTGTTCCGGCGGACTTCCTTCTGGAGGTCCGCCGGCTTTCTATCGGGATAGATGTCCCGAGGGCCCGGCCGGAGCGAAATGCTCCCGGGCCGCAACATATGGCGGGCCGGATGGGCCGGTTCCGCCAGAACCAACCGATGACCTGTCATGGGGCAGGATTGCCGGGTGCTTTTGCCAGGACAATCTGGCACGCGCAACGAGGCCTTGGCTTCGAGAGCGCGCGGGGCGTGATGGCGCGGAACCTCGACCGCGGACGCCATGCTCCATCTGAAAAGCTTCCTGCTGTCTTGCCCGTGATACGTCAGCATTCCGCGGCCGCGACGGCCTGTTCCGCAAGAAGGAACATGAGCGCTGCTTCCCCGCGGAGAAGGAAAAGACAATGTTTGACATTCACAGCGTAGAAATCGAGTGGGCAGGCCGTCCGCTGAAGCTCGAAACCGGCAAGATCGCCCGCCAGGCCGATGGTGCCGTTCTCGCCACCTACGGCGAGACCGTCGTTCTCGCGACCGTGGTCTCGGCCAAGGCGCCGAAGGCCGGCCAGGACTTCTTCCCGCTCACCGTCAACTACCAGGAAAAAACCTACGCCGCCGGCAAGATCCCGGGTGGCTATTTCAAGCGCGAAGGTCGTCCGTCGGAAAACGAAACGCTGGTTTCGCGCCTGATCGACCGTCCGATCCGCCCGCTGTTCCCGGAAGGCTACAAGAACGACACCCAGGTGGTCGTCACGGTCATCCAGCACGACCTTGAAAACAATCCGGACATCCTGTCGATGGTTGCCACCTCGGCAGCCCTGACGCTCTCCGGCGTCCCCTTCATGGGCCCGGTCGGCGGCGCCCGTGTCGGCTACATCAATGGCGAATACGTGCTGAACCCGCACCTCGACGAGATGGACGAATCGAGCCTCGACCTTGTCGTCGCGGGGACCTCCGACGCCGTTCTCATGGTTGAATCTGAAGCCAAGGAATTGCCGGAAGACGTCATGCTCGGCGCGGTCATGTTCGGTCACCGCGGCTTCCAGCCGGTCATCGACGCGATCATCAAGCTCGCCGAAGTCGCTGCCAAGGAGCCGCGCGAATTCGAACCGGAAGACCATTCCGCGCTTGAGACCGAGATGCTCTCGATCGCCGAAGCCGAACTGCGCGATGCCTACAAGATCACGCAGAAAGCCGAGCGCTACGCCGCTGTCGACGCCGTCAAGGCCAAGGTGAAGGCTCACTTCCTCCCCGAGGAAGGCGAAGCCAAGTACTCGGCCGAGGAAGTGGGCGCCGTCTTCAAGCACCTGCAGGCCAAGATCGTCCGCTGGAACATTCTCGACACCAAGAGCCGCATCGACGGTCGCGATCTAGAGACCGTTCGCCCGATCGTCGCGGAAGTCGGCATTCTGCCGCGTACCCACGGTTCGGCTCTCTTCACCCGCGGTGAAACCCAGGCCATCGTCGTTGCCACGCTCGGCACCGGCGAAGACGAGCAGTATGTCGACAGCCTGACCGGCATGTACAAAGAAAACTTCATGCTGCATTACAACTTCCCGCCCTACTCGGTAGGTGAAACGGGCCGCATGGGCTCTCCGGGTCGTCGCGAAATCGGCCACGGCAAGCTCGCCTGGCGCGCAATCCACCCGATGCTGCCGACCGCCGAGCAGTTCCCCTACACGCTGCGCGTGGTTTCCGAGATCACGGAATCGAACGGTTCGTCCTCGATGGCCACCGTCTGCGGCACCTCGCTCGCTCTCATGGACGCCGGCGTTCCGCTGGCGAAGCCGGTTGCCGGTATCGCCATGGGCCTGATCCTGGAAGGCGAGCGCTTCGCCGTTCTTTCTGACATCCTCGGTGACGAAGACCACCTCGGCGACATGGACTTCAAGGTTGCCGGCACGGCAGACGGCATCACCTCGCTGCAGATGGACATCAAGATCGCCGGCATCACCGAGGAGATCATGAAGGTCGCACTCGGACAGGCACAGGGTGGTCGCAAGCACATCCTCGGCGAGATGGCGAAGGCCATCACCGAAAGCCGCGGCCAGCTCGGCGAATTCGCACCGCGCATCGAAGTGATGAACATTCCGGTCGACAAGATCCGCGAAGTCATCGGTTCGGGCGGCAAGGTCATCCGCGAAATCGTCGAAAAGACCGGCGCCAAGATCAACATCGAAGACGACGGTACCGTCAAGATCGCCTCTTCCTCCGGCAAGGAGATCGAGGCCGCCCGCAAGTGGATCCACTCCATCGTGGCAGAGCCGGAAGTCGGCGCGATCTATGAGGGTACGGTCGTCAAGACCGCGGACTTCGGCGCGTTCGTCAACTTCTTCGGCGCGCGCGATGGTCTCGTCCACATTTCGCAGCTCGCTTCCGAGCGCGTCGCGAAGACCACGGATGTCGTCAAGGAAGGCGACAAGGTCTGGGTCAAGCTCATGGGCTTCGACGAACGCGGCAAGGTCCGCCTGTCGATGAAGGCCGTTGACCAGGCGACCGGCAAGGAAATCGTTGCCGAGAAGAAAAAGGACGAAGGCGAGGCTGCCGAATAAGCACGTTTCGTCCCCAAACCGAGGCGCGGGAGAAATTCCGCGCCTTTTTTGTTCGCCGAGAGAGAAGACCGAGCCATGAGCCGCGATACCCTGAAAACACTGTTCCACCCGTTCGCTTCCGACGTAGTGCCGATGCCGCAGGCAGGAGAACGCTTTCTCTTCCTCGGGGCCGAGGCCGGCGTCGCCACACCGAGCGGTTTCGGGGCGACGCTCGTGGCCGTGCAGGGGCTGCGCTCCGCCTTTCTGCAGCTGGAGGCCGCCGGCGCCGCGCCGCTGCCTATGCCGGAGGGAGATGATTACGACGGAACTCTGGTCCTTTGCGGCAAGCATCGCGGCGAGAACGAGAACCGGATCGCCGAGGCATTGAAGCGCACGAAGACCGGCGGTCTTGTCGTGGTGGCCGGCGGCAAGGAAGATGGAATTCAGCCGCTGCGCAAACGTCTTGATGGTCTCGGCCTCGCCGTGGAGCACATGCCGAAATATCACGGCGTCGCGCTGTGGTTCGAGGTGCCCGAGGATCGGTCATCGGCAGTCGGCGCGCTCGAAGCCGCCCAAGTGACCGTCGATGGCCGCTTTCGAACCGTCGCCGGCATGTTCTCGCACGATCGCATCGATGCCGGTTCTGAACTGCTCGCCGGACGCATGCCGGAGAACTTTGACGGCAATGCTGCTGATCTCGGCGCCGGTTGGGGCTATCTTTCCGTCATGCTCGCCGAACGCTCCCCCCGGGTCAACCGTATCGACCTCTTCGAGGCTGATTACCAGGCACTCGAATGTGCCAAAGCCAATATGGCGGCGAATTGCCCAGATGTCTCGGCACGTTTCTTCTGGCAGGATCTCGCACGCGAGCCGATCAGGGAGAAGTACGACCTGGTCATCATGAACCCTCCCTTCCACGAAGGACACGCCGCAGAACCATCGCTCGGCAAGGCGTTGATCACGGCCGCCAGTCAGGCGTTGCGTGGCGGCGGGATGCTGATGCTCGTCGCCAACCGCGGCCTTCCCTACGAGGCGACGCTCGGCGAGAACTTCCGCGAACATGGAGAAACCTGTCGCAACGCCCGCTTCAAGGTCCTGTGGGCCAAGAAATAGAGAGCCCCAAGGGTCGCCATGAAACGACAGAAACCCGGCGCTGACGAGCAGCGCCGGGCTTCTCTATTCTTCATCCTTCCGGATGATCTATTCTGTGTCGGCCTTGTTCAGAAACTCGATAGTCGGCATCGAGGTGATGTTGTACCCGGAGTCGACGTAGTGGATCTCTCCGGTCACGCCACGCGACAGATCGGACAGGAGGTAGAGAGCAGAACCGCCTACGTCCTCGATCGTCACCGTCCGACGAAGCGGCGAGTTCTTCTGCTGCCAGGAAAGCATGGCTCGCGCGTCGGCGATCCCCGCACCGGCAAGTGTCCGGATGGGACCAGCGGAGATGGCGTTGACGCGGATACCGCGCGAACCATAATCTCCGGCGAGGTAGCGCACGGACGCCTCCAGTGCAGCCTTGGCGACACCCATGACGTTGTAATTCGGCATGATGCGCACCGAGCCACCGTAGGTCAGCGTGAGCATCGATCCGCCGTCGGACATGATCTCGGCGGCGCGCTTGGCGATCTCCGTGAACGAGAAGCAGGAGATGACCATGGTGCGCACGAAGTTCTCACGCGAGGTGTCCGCGTAAAGCCCTTTCAGCTCGTTCTTGTCGGAGAAGCCGATCGCGTGAACGACGAAATCCAGCTTTCCCCAGCGCTCCTTCAAAGCAGCAATGACCGCGTCGACGGAAGCGAGGTCTTCGACGTCGCAAGGCAGGAGGAAATCCGACCCGAGCTCGGCAGCAAGCGGCTTCACACGTTTGCCCAGCGCTTCGCCCTGGTAGGTGAACGCGAGTTCGGCACCGGCACCGGCAAGCGCCTTGGCGATACCCCAGGCGATAGAGTGGTTGTTCGCGACGCCCATGATGAGGCCGCGTTTTCCCTGCATAGAGGCAATCATTCGGTTATCCATTGTAACGCTGGAACACGAGCGTGGCGTTGGTGCCACCGAAGCCGAAGGAGTTCGACAGAACGGTGTCGATCTTGGCGTTGTCGATCCGTTTGCGAACGATCGGGACGCCGTCAAATTCCGGATCCAACTCGCTAATGTGCGCGCTCTCACCGATGAAGCATTCCTGCATCATCAGCAGGCCATAGATCGACTCCTGCACGCCGGCGGCGCCGAGAGAATGGCCTGTCAGGGATTTGGTTGACTGCACATGCGGGATCTTCGTCCCAAACACTTCACGGATCGCGCCGATTTCCTTGGAGTCACCAACCGGGGTCGACGTGCCGTGGGTGTTGATGTAATCGACTTCGCCCTTGACGGTCGAGAGTGCCTGCCGCATGCAGCGGATGGCACCTTCACCCGACGGCGCGACCATGTCGTATCCATCAGATGTCGCACCGTAACCAACGAGTTCGGCATAGATCTTGGCGCCGCGGGCCTTGGCGTGTTCCAGCTCTTCCAGAACAAGAACGCCGGCACCGCCGGCGATGACGAAACCGTCACGCGCAACGTCATAGGCACGCGATGCGCTGGCAGGCGTGTCGTTGAACTTCGAAGACATCGCACCCATCGCGTCGAAGAGGTCCGACATGGTCCAGTCGAGATCCTCGTGGCCGCCGGCGAACATCACGTCCTGCTTGCCCCACTGGATCATCTCGGCCGCATTTCCGATGCAGTGCGCCGACGTCGAGCAGGCGGACGAGATCGAGTAGTTCACGCCATGGATCTTGAACCAGGTGGCGAGCGTCGCCGATGCGGTCGAGGACATGGCCTTCGGCACGGCGAACGGGCCAATGCGCTTAGGGCTATTGTTCTGGCGGGTGATGTCGGCCGCCTCGACGATCGTGCGCGTGGAAGGACCGCCCGAGCCCATGATGATGCCAGTGCGTTCGTTACCGCTGATGTCGGACTCCTCCAAGCCCGAGTCGGCGATCGCCTGCTTCATCGCGACGTGGTTCCATGCTCCGCCTTGGGAGAGAAAGCGCATGGCGCGCCGGTCGACGAGGTCGGTCGGATCCAGTGTAGGCTTTCCCCAGACCTGGCAACGAAACCCATGCTCGGCAAAGTCGGGAGAGAAGGAGATTCCGGACTTCGCATTGCGCAGGGATTCCGTAACCTCTGCGGCATCGTTCCCGATGGAAGAAACGACACCCAGACCCGTAATAACTACCCTTCTCATCTCAACAGACCTTTTCGTTATCACAATTGAACGCGCCTGCGATCAGGCCGTCTTATCCTTCGACAAACCTACGCGAAGGTCGGTCGCCTGGTAAATGATCTCGCCATCCGCCTTCAGCCAGCCGTCGGCGGTCCCCAGCACGAGACGGCCGCGCATGACCCGCTTGAAGTCAATGCCATACTCCAGAAGCTTGGTGTGCGGGCGAACCATACCCTTGAACTTCACCTCACCGGTGGAGAGCGCCATGCCGCGGCCTTCCTCGCCCAGCCAGCCGAGGAAAAAGCCGGTCAGCTGCCACATGCCATCGAGTCCGAGGCAGCCGGGCATGATCGGATTACCCTGGAAGTGGCACGGAAAATACCAGTCGTCTGGGTGAACGTCGTATTCCGCCCGAATGTAACCCTTGTCGAACGCGCCGCCTGTCTCGGAGATGTCGGTGATGCGATGAACCATCAACATCGGCGGCAGGGGCAGTTGCGCATTGCCGGGGCCGAAAAGCTCGCCACGACCGCAGGACAGGATTTCTTCGTAATTGTAGCTGGATTGTCTCGGTTTCATTCTTCTTCGTCGTCCCCAGGCTTGCGCGAATGTTGGACCCATAGAGCAAGATAGGGACAAAATGAAGTCCCACAATGGCCGCTACCCGCCATCAGACAGCCCCGCCCTCGCCTCAAGCCGTATATTTCAGCCGTCGCCATACAGGAAGCATCGCGGGGCGGCCAGAGTCAATCGGCGGAAAATCCCGTATTCCCGGCGTTCTTGCGCCGTGCGCGTGCACTGAAGTATTGAAAGCCCCACGCTTAGAAGTTATATCGCTAGCCGAGAAGACCCGTACGCGAGTAGAACCGGAGAGCATCTCCATGATGGCAGAACGCCTCAAGGAAACGGAAGCGAGACTGCGTCGCTCTGGGCTTCGTCCCACGCGTCAGCGCATCGCGCTGGCGAGCCTGCTCTTCGCCAAGGGTGATCGTCACCTGACGGTCGAGGAACTGCATGAAGAAGCCCTTGCGGCAGACGTTCCCGTGTCTCTCGCGACCGTCTACAACACGTTGCACCAGTTCACGGAAGCCGGCCTCATCCGCGTTCTCGCCGTCGAAAGCGCCAAGACGTATTTCGACACCAACATCTCGGACCACCATCACTTTTTCGTCGAAGGCGAGAACGAGGTTCTCGACATACCGGTGAGCAATATCGTGATCGACAATCTCCCGGAGCCTCCCGAGGGTTTGGAGATCAGTCACGTCGACGTGGTCATTCGCCTGCGTCAAAAAGGCGCGTAGTCAGCGAACAGCCGCCCTTACCTCAACACGTCCTCCGGCGACCTGCCAGGCCGCGGTTTGTAGCGTGGAAATGCCCAGCCGAAACGCAGGGCACCTCCGCGAATTGCAAAAGCCGTGAGAGCCCCAGCGCCGGACGCCACGACGACCGGCGCTCCGAAGACAGTCGCACCTGTAAATACGCAGGCGCCGGCCAGGCCTGCTGTGACGTAGATTTCAGGACGAAGCAGAACCGAGGGCTCGCCCGCGATGATGTCGCGCAAGATGCCGCCGGCGGCAGCGGTCAAAGTGCCGGTGACGATCGCGACCGTCGGCGAGCCTGAGGCCGCGAGGCCTTTGGCTGCCCCCATGACGCAATAGGCCGAAAGCCCCACGGCATCGAGCCAGATCAGTAGTCGGTAGCGCGATTCGAAAAGGTGCGCGGTGAAGAACACCAAGGCACCCATCGATACACAGACGAGAATGTACCCCGGATCGATCACCCAGAAGACCGGAAGGCTGCCGAGCACGACGTCCCGCAGTGTGCCTCCCCCGATGCCGGTCACGGCCGCGAGGAACAGGAATCCGATCACATCGAGTTCCTTGCGCGATGCCGACAATGCACCGGTCGCGGCGAAGACGGCCACACCTGCGTAGTCGAGAAAGCCGAGCAACGTCATCCAAATCCTTTCTGGGTCTCACCTCAAGTCAGGGCGGCGCAAGCCTAGAACATCATCATACCGGCTCATCAGCCTTCCACTCGTTCGGACGATTGCCGTGAAACGATTGCTGCTTGCCCTCCTGCAAACTGCGCTTCTGCTTAGCCTGCCTTTTGCTGCCACCGCCCAGCAGAGTCTCGTCAGCGATCCCGAGATCTACGAGAAAGACCACTTTCGTTCACAATGCAAGGTCGCCGAATTTGACGAGAGCTTCATCCGGCGTCTGGACATCAACAACGACGGCATCATCGATGCAATCTCCGACCACGGTGCTTACACCTGTGACGATGAACGTGGGCCCGCCTGCAACGAGGACGGCTGCCCCCATAATTTCTACGTCCAGGTCAAGGAGGGCGGCTACCTGCTGATCGCGACGGCGCAGATCTATGGCTACGACTTCGTCAAACGGTTCGGAAACATGGTCTTTGTCTTGAGAATGCATCCGCGTTTCTGCGAGAGAACCGACAGCGCACCCTGCGAAATGACCGTTCGCGTCCGCGGCACGAAGTTCGTGACGATCAGCAAGAAATAGGCTCGTGAGGCTCTCACGGCAACAGCGACGCCGTTCGTCCCGTCAGATAGTAGGCGAGAAGGCCGATCCACTCGCGCATGGCGGTGGCCGTCTGCTGGGCGTTGAGTGTCGGCTGCGTAAGATCGAGCCGCAGTGTGGCGTTTCCGCTCGTTCGGTAGTCGGTGGGCCACGGCGTCAGGTCGATGCCCGCCTTGCGGAACAATGCCAGGGACCGCGGCATGTGAAAGGCAGAAGTGATTAGCAGGCACCGCGGCGACGCAGGGTCCACGAGCAACCGACTGCTGTTGATGACGTTTTCGAAGGTCGTTCGCGATGCTGCCTCGCTTGTCAGTCGATCTGCGCTGATTCCAAATTGAGTGAAAAACCGCCGTGCGGCGGCAGCGTCCCCCTCGTAGGTACCGCTAAAGGAGCCATCGCCTCCGGACACCAGGATACGCGACTGGGGGAACTTCAACGCCAGACGCAGCGCTTCGACGAAGCGATCGGCGGCCTGGTTGAGATCGGTGCCACCCCGGATGGTCGTCACCTCGGTTTCGAAGGCGCCACCCAGAACGACCATGCAGCCGACCTGCGCTGGATCCTGCTCCGGTCGCTGCACATGTGCTTCGAGCCTCTGCAACGCCACAGTTCCAGCGGAGGTGTAGAGGGTAACGAAGAGAATCGTCAGGGCAGTGCCGAGGAAAAGGAACGCCACGCGCTGCCGACGGGCCGCCGTGCAGGCAGTGCCGAGAAGACCGGCAAGGAAGGCGAGCGACAGTGGCTGCGCGACGATCCAGAAGAGCTTCGAAAACAAAAACATCGATCTGTTACCCGTGCGGTGTTGGCAAGACGCAAATACAGGAAACGCTCAATAAGCCTCGCTCAAGATAGCAAAGCGAAAATAGCCTGAATAAAGCGATTCACATATGAAAGCAGCGATCCGGAGATTCGATGCGCTTCGCAATAGACATTCTCGATGAAGCTGGAAACAATCGGATCTATGTCGGGGTCCCGCTCGGCATCGACGAAGGCAAACTGCGCGTCCAGCTGAAGGATCGCGAGGCCCGGTTCGACGTGGCACGCATCACCGACTGGTGCCAGATCGACAGAGGTCAAAGCGATGGCCGAGGAGAGCTCCTCGGTTAACAGGCGAAAAACATAACATCTGCGTTTTACCGTTTCCCTGCTGCCTCGCCCCGGTCGGCACCGAGGAGGAGTGCGCGGCGGCGATGCGCCTCGGAGGCATAGAAAGCGTGTCCGAGACCGCGAAAATACTCGTGCGAGAGGTAAAGGGCCGCTGCCCGGAGTTACGGGAGCTCAATCAGCGATCCGATAATCGATGCCAATTCTTCCGCTATATTAGGTAGAGAATAGAATTTGGTGGAGCTAAGCGGGATCGAACCGCTGACCTCTTGCATGCCATGCAAGCGCTCTCCCAGCTGAGCTATAGCCCCATCAAGGGTCCGGCATCTGCCGGTTCCGGGAACCTTTCGGGCGTCTCTGCCCGGCGGGTGGCGGCTTATTACTTCCGGATTCGGAAGATGGCAAGCCGAAAAGTGATCGGCCCGGAAACTTTTCTCTCCGGGCCGGCAAAGCCTGATCAGACGTCGTCGTCGTCGCCGGCGACACCGATGATGCCAGTCATGTCCTCGTCGTCGTCGTCCTCGTCTGCCTCGAGGAAGGTGTCGTCGTCATCGTCACCGAGTTCGACGTCGTCGTCGCCGAGATCCGGCAGATCATCGCCGGCACCGGCGTCATCGCCGTCTTCGAGCGAGACCAGTTCGACATCCGTATTCTCGGTATCGACTTCCGCGACTTCCTCTTCCTCAGCCTTCTCCATGATCGAGGCAACCGAGGTTTCTTCGAAATACGACAACGGCCAGGATTTGCCGGTGTAAGGTGACACGATCGGATCCTTGTTCAGATCGTAGAATTTCTTGCCGGTGTCGGGGCAAGTGCGCTTAGTTCCGAGTTCTGCTTTCGCCACTGTCAAAGCCTCTTGAATTCCTGAAGAATAACGGCGTTCGTCGCCAATCCGGCATTCAACCGGTCAAACTGTTAGCCGGTCCCCATAATCGTTGCAATCTCTCCTGTCAAAGGCAATCTTCGCCCGCAGGTTTCCTGCATTTTCACGCGGCAGGGATGACCGATCGAGCCATATATGGTAACGACCCGCCGTTTCGCCAGTTCCGCCGCCGAACGCGTGGCATGCGTCACTCGGGCGCGACAGCCGAATAGCCGCAAACGACACCCGGGATAGAAGCCGTCTTCCCTGATTCTATTCATCTGATGAGGAATAAGAGCGCGAGAATTGAGGCGCTCGAAAGTGAAACCCTATGAGCGCTTCCTTCACCATAGCCATCGACGGTCCGGCCGCTGCCGGCAAGGGAACGCTTTCCCGCCTGATCGCCTCTCACTACGGCTTCCACCATCTGGATACGGGCCTCACCTATCGCGCGACGGCAAAGGCGCTTCTCGACGCCGGACTGCCTTTGGACGACGAGGGCATTGCGGAAACGATCGCACGCCGTCTCGACCTTTCCGGTCTTGATCGGGCAACCCTCGCCCGACACGAGATCGGCGAAGCCGCCTCCAGGATTGCAGTCATGCCGGCCGTTCGCCGTGCGCTCGTCGAGGCCCAACGGCGCTTTGCGGCCAAATTGCCCGGCACCGTGCTCGACGGGCGGGACATCGGCACCGTCGTCTGCCCGAACGCACCGGTGAAACTCTACGTCACGGCCTCGCCCGAGGTGCGTGCCAAGCGCCGCTTTGACGAGATCATAGCCGGCGGAGGCTCGGCGGTCTTCGACGACGTTTTCGCCGATGTAAGGAAGCGCGACGATCGCGACATGGGACGCGCCGACAGCCCGCTGCGGCCCGCCGCGGATGCGCACTTGCTTGACACCTCAGAAATGAGTATAGAAGCGGCGTTTCAGGCCGCCAGGGACATCGTTGACGATGCCCTGACGCAAGAACAGAGATCTGGAAGCCGGTAAGCCGGCCCCATATATAACGGAATTAGCCGACATCGACGTCCCCGCGCCGGATAGCCCCAAGAGGGCGGACGAGATGTATGGCAAGTGCAACGCTAACCCCCCGGCGCAGACCCGTGCCCCAATGCGGCACGATTAGGAGATTTCATGTCTGTTTCTACCCCCACGCGGGAGGACTTTGCCGCCCTCCTCGAAGAATCCTTTGCCAAGACCGATCTTGCCGAAGGCTATGTTGCCAAGGGCATCATCACGGCAATCGAGAAGGACGTCGCGATCGTCGACGTCGGTCTGAAGGTCGAAGGTCGCGTTCCGCTCAAGGAATTCGGCGCACGGGCCAAGGACGGCTCGCTGAAGGTCGGCGACGAAGTCGAAGTTTACGTCGAGCGCATTGAAAACGCTCTCGGTGAAGCCGTTCTCTCGCGCGAAAAGGCTCGCCGCGAAGAAAGCTGGGTCAAGCTCGAAGCCAAGTTCGAAGCCGGCGAACGCGTCGAAGGCGTCATCTTCAACCAGGTCAAGGGTGGCTTCACCGTCGATCTGGACGGAGCTGTCGCGTTCCTGCCGCGCTCGCAGGTCGACATCCGCCCGATCCGCGACGTTACCCCGCTGATGCACAACCCGCAGCCCTTCGAAATCCTCAAGATGGACAAGCGCCGCGGCAACATCGTCGTTTCGCGCCGTACGGTTCTGGAAGAGTCGCGTGCCGAGCAGCGTTCTGAAATCGTTCAGAACCTCGAAGAAGGTCAGGTTGTCGACGGCGTCGTCAAGAACATCACCGACTACGGTGCGTTCGTCGACCTCGGCGGCATCGACGGCCTGCTGCACGTCACCGACATGGCCTGGCGCCGCGTCAACCATCCGTCGGAGATCCTGTCCATCGGCCAGCAGGTCAAGGTTCAGATCATCCGCATCAACCAGGAAACCCATCGTATCTCGCTCGGCATGAAGCAGCTCGAGGCGGATCCGTGGGACGGCATTGCCGCCAAGTATCCGGTCGGCAAGAAGATCACCGGAACCGTCACGAACATCACCGACTACGGTGCGTTCGTCGAGCTGGAACCGGGCATCGAAGGCCTCATCCACATCTCCGAAATGTCCTGGACCAAGAAGAACGTTCACCCCGGCAAGATCCTGTCCACGAGCCAGGAAGTCGACGTTGTCGTTCTCGAAGTCGATCCGTCCAAGCGCCGTATCTCGCTCGGCCTCAAGCAGACGCTGGAAAACCCGTGGCAGGCCTTTGCCTACAGCCACCCGGCCGGCACCGAAGTTGAGGGCGAAGTCAAGAACAAGACCGAGTTCGGCCTGTTCATCGGCCTCGAAGGCGACGTCGACGGCATGGTTCACCTCTCCGACCTCGACTGGAACCGTCCGGGCGAACAGGTCATCGAAGAGTACAACAAGGGTGACGTCGTCAAGGCTGTCGTTCTCGACGTCGACGTCGAGAAGGAACGCATCTCGCTCGGGATCAAGCAGCTCGGCCGCGACTCGGTCGGCGAAGCTGCCGCTTCCGGCGACCTGCGCAAGAACGCCGTCGTTTCCTGCGAAGTCATCGGCATCAACGATGGCGGTATCGAAGTGAAGCTCGTCAACCACGAGGACATCACTTCCTTCATCCGTCGTGCCGATCTCTCCCGCGACCGCGACGAACAGCGTCCGGAGCGTTTCTCGGTTGGTCAGGTTGTCGACGCTCGCGTCACCAACTTCTCCAAGAAGGATCGCAAGGTCATGCTGTCGATCAAGGCTCTCGAGATCGCAGAAGAAAAGGAAGCCGTCGCTCAGTTCGGTTCGTCCGACTCCGGCGCTTCGCTCGGCGACATCCTGGGCGCCGCGCTCAAGAACCGCGGCAACGCCGAATAAGCGCCCGCGATTTCAGAAGAACGATACCCGCCGGTCGAAAGACCGGCGGTTTTCTTTTGCCTAATTGCGGAAAGCCGCCCTTTCAGGTCAGCGTCGACATGGTGAGGTAATGCGTCAGTACCGTTTCGTTGCCGAGAGCTGACGCCGGATCGGCAATTGCTTCGTCGCCGACTTCTTCATCGACGTCGTCCTCACGGTTTTCCTCCGATCCGGTGGCCTCCCCTGAGCCAGGCTGGTCTTCCGACTCGTCGTCGCCAAGGCGGTCATCGTCCCCGTCCTGTTCGCCGCCTTGGCGCCGTTTCGCCTCTTGTTCCGAAAAGAGCGCATCATCCTCGAAGAGGGAGTAGCCGAAGAAGGGAAAGGCTGGATTATCGCGCAGGAACGTTGCAGCGGGCAATCGCCCCTCCGTCGAGCCCGCAGGCGGTGTTGGCACGTCGCCCGACAATATCGATTGCGACCGGACTTCTCTTGATTCATCCCCGCCGGTTTCCTCACTGAGCGATGGCACCGGCACAGATGTTGCCGCCTTATGATCCCGCACCTCCGCGGCAAGCGACGTGCGATTTGGCATTTCTGCGAGCCCAGCCGCCGCCTGCTCTTCATGCTCCGGCATGTGGCTGAGCAGGCGCGCAAGGGCGATGGCGTCGGGGAGCTCCTGTGGTCCTGCCGGCAGGGAGGAAAGCCTCGTGTTGACACCTGGACGCAAGACACCGTCCCTGCCTTCTGGATTGGGTCCTTGCGGTGACCTGTTCCACATGACGGGAGAAGATGTGCTCTCGGTCTCGGCCAACGCAGATCGCGTTCCCCAGGCGGTCGTGCGCATCCCGCTATGATCGCGTTGCACCGAGCGGTCGCGGACATTGCCATCGGCGGCGTCGGGAACGGAACGCTCGCTGGGATACTGGCCGTGTGTGGCCTCAGTTCGCTCGCTGTCTGCTTGCGGCAACGACAGTTGTCGGCTGGCCGAAGCAGCCGATGACGCCCTCGACGACGGGCGATCGGACAAGACTGATCCGTTTTCGCTCGCCGGGCCCGGCCGCTCCTCACGCGCTGACCTACCCTCGACGTTCCCGGCCGACCGTGCAGCGGCCGTGGCTCCCCGCACTTGTTCCGCTCCCTGCGGGAGCATTGCCTTGGCAGCAGCCGTCCCGTCTGCCTTATCTATCTTGGCTCCGGACCCTTCCGGCGAATCGGAGATCAGCGGTGATACTTGCCGTGGGTCGGATGCTGGCGCCAGCCGAGTGGACAAAGGTGTCTGGTCGCCGTTCTGCCTGTACGACGAGATCACGCGTCCCGCCACCGGATCGGGATCGTTCCCTCGGCTCGCTTCGAGGGCCATCGCTGTTCTCGCAGCCTCCAGGCCTGCGGGGTTTCGCAGGGCGGAAAGGACCATCTCCAAACGAAGCCCCTTGACCAGTTGTGCGAGCTGACTCCCCAAGATGCTTCGTTCCTCCTTCGGCATTCTGCTGATCGCCTGGAGAAGGCGGCCGACAAAGCTGCCATCGCTCTCGCTCTCGCCGCGATGAAGGCCGAGCTTTTCCCCGAGTCGTTCGGCAAGCCCAGCGAGGTTACCCGCAACGCGCTCTTGGGCCGAAAGGACGAGGATTGCCAGTCGTCCCTCGATCGACGGGCTCCTCCGGGAGATTGACGGCGCGCCGAGCTCCGCCGAAGTCGAAGGAGACGTCATCATCCGGCTTGCCTCGCTTCTGCTCACTGGAACGGGAGCATCGGCCACGGAAGAGTGTTTCGCGGTTACGGCGGACAACATGGGCGCTCGTCTCGCATCAAAAGCATCGGGAACAAGAGGTATCGCGCCGCTCATGCGGGCGGATGGCTTTGCACGAGGTGAAGGACGTCTCGTGCCCAAATAAGGTATCCATCAGGTCGACAGGATTTTAGCAAATTTCCGTTAACGAAGTGTTAGCCATGAATCGGGGCCATGGGGCTTGTATCATTCGGCGTTACGGGCGACTCTTCGTAAGGTCACGCCACCGAGGAGAGGAAGTATGGCTCTGCGTCCGCCCCCTCTTGCAACGTCGGCGCTAGGCGGCGACACACCGCTTAGTGCCCTCGAATATGAGATGATGTCTGAAAAGGCGGATGCCTTGGCCCGTGCGGGATTGAAGGTGGAGAAAGCGCTGGCGGCCCTCAGAGCGTGCCCGCCCATTACGGAAAATGCCGCCGAGCGCGAGAGCCTCCTCAATGAGGCCGCCGACCTCGTCTGGTCATTTCTTGTCCAGAGGGAAATCTGCGGCTTTCGCAGCCAGGCGGACGCGATCAAGCGCTATGGCATCCCGCGCGAGGTGATGATCCGGTTGGGTGCCGTGAACAGGCCCACGGAATGAAAGCGGACCTCCGTCAGCCTCTCCGGCACACCGTTGAGTTCGGCTAGCGATGCGGTTTTCGCAAACCGCAAATCAGCTGTGCGCGAAAATATCCGTTTCTTCCCATCCGAGAAGATCAAGTTTGGCGCGCGTCGGCAGGAACTCAAAGCAAGCCTTGGCATGCTCCATCCGGCCGTCGCGGATCAGACGTGCGGTGAGCCTGTCGCGCAGCGCGTGGAGATAGAGTACATCCGAAGCGGCATAGTCGAGTTGCGCGGGCGAGAGCATTTCGGCCGCCCAATCGGACGATTGCTGCGCCTTGGAAATGTCGATCTCGAGCATTTCCTTCAGATTGTCCTTCAGTCCGTGTCGATCGGTATAGGTCCGCGACAGTCGCGAGGCGATCTTCGTGCAAAAGACCGGCGTGGTCGTGACGCCGAAAGTATGGAAGAGAACAGCGATGTCGAAGCGGCCGAAGTGAAAGATCTTCTGCCGTTCGGAATCGGCAAGCATGGCAACGAGGTTCGGCGCCTCAGCTTGACCGGCCGCGATACGAATAATGTCCGCCGTGCCGTCGCCGGGCGAAAGCTGGACGACACAAAGGCGGTCGCGCCTCGGCACAAGTCCGAGCGTTTCAGTGTCGATCGCGATCGCTCCCGTGTAGCGGCCAGCGTCGGCTGCGGATATGTCACCTTCGTGATAGCGAATCGTCGGGGCCATCCATGTCTCCAGCGTGAGCGGTTGTCGTTCGGCTGCCTATAGCCGAAACCGCGTTGTCGCTCTACCGGTTTCGTGACGTCACGACTGCGATCGTGTCGGGCGGCTGACCGGACCTTCTTCGGTGAGCTCGACATAGGCAAGCGTCTGGTCGAGATGGCCGGCACGCAGGGCAAGAAGCTTCTCGGCATAGCGCAACCGCACCGCAATGTACGCCGACTCCTCCGCAACGTTTCGGAGTTCCATCGGGTCCTTCGCGAGATCGAAGAGCAGCGGCGGCAAGCCGGCGAAGTGCACATACTTGAATGCCTCGTCGCGGATGACGGCAAGGTTGCAGCGATTTGAGGGTAGACCGAAATAGTCCTCGGCCACGCCTGTAGCAACCTCGCGGAAATCGAACTCCCAGAAGGCGGCATCGCGCCAGCCGGAAGGTTCCGAGCCCTCGACAAACGGCAGCAGCGACGCCCCGTCCTGATGATTGCGCGGCTCCACGCCGAGGCGTTCGCACAGGGTGGGCATGATATCGGCAGCGGACGTAAAGGCATCGACCTGCCGCCCATCCGCGGTTGTCGCCGGATCACGGATAACGAGCGGAATGTGATAACTCCCATCATGGAAACCACCCTTTCCGAGAAGCCAGTGGTCGCCCATCATCTCGCCGTGGTCGGAGGTAAAGATAACGATCGTTTCGTCCCAGCGGCCACTTTCACGCAGGGCGGAAAATATCCTCCCGAGTTGGGCGTCGACCTCCGCGATCATGCCGAAATAGACCGCCCGGATGACGTCGAAGTCCCGTTCGTTCCAGTCAGAGACGGCTCCCGAAGCGCCGTATACGAAACTCGATTTTCCGAGAAACCGGTGACCATAGGCGAGCAACGGGTGAACCGCCTGTTCGTCCTCGCGCACCCCCGCCCGTGCGTAGGCCGGACCGCTGCCGGGTGCGTACATGGTGTTGTACGGCGCGGGAACGCAAAAGGGTGGATGCGGCCTGAGAAATGACACGTGCGCGAACCACGGCGCGTCCTGTTGCTCCATCCACCGCAGGAAACTCTCTGTCAGGAATGCAGTCTGAGTCTCATCGGCGCTGTAGTCGGGCACCTCATTGTTTGCTGTGCCGCTCGCCACATCTCCTGTTCGGTGGACATCGCGGGTGAAGGCCGCCCTGTGCCCCCTGCTGCGCAGCCAGGTCAGCCAGTGCTTTTCGTTCTCGAGCAGGATCTGGCCGGTCGTAAAGCCCGGCAGGATACCCTCGTATGTCGTCAGGTGCGGATCATTCGGGTGAAGCGTTCTGGGGTCGGGCGAGACGTCGGTGTAACCGAAGAGCGTCGGATCGTAACCTGCGCGCCGTGCAGCCAGGGCAATGTTGTCGAAACGAGCGTCCAGCGGCGAGCCATTGCGGCAAACGCGATGATTCATCTGGTAAAGACCGGTGTAGATGGAAGCCCTTGCCGGAGAACAGGGGGCAGCGCCGGCATAATGTCGCCGGAACAGAACACCCTCCGCAGCCAATCGGTCGACATTCGGCGTTCGCACCGCCGGGTGTCCGACAGCCGAAAGGCAGTCGCCCCGCCACTGGTCGGCGGTCACAAGCAGAATATTGGGTTTCATGCGGCAAGGACTCCCGAACCTGTTTTGAAGCCGGTGGCTCGCCCGGCACAATCGTCTTGATCGTCGCAGGTGGCAAATGGAAAACACCGGCGGCGCGCGTTGCCTACGGGTGCTGGCATCATTCAGCCATGCGTCTTTGACAGACAAACCGCGCCTCCTCTGCCCGTTTTCTCCCCAGATCAGCCACATATGTCGTTCGACATCGCGTCTTTCCGGTGCGGTGTGACGCTGGAGATTCCTCGAGCACGGAAAGCCATGCATCTATCACACTGCTGCATTGCAGCAATTGCGCTGTTCATCCAAAGCGGTACGGATATATTTCAAATCATCGAAGCGACGCACTCCTCCTCCCAGCGTCGTTAGATAGGATCGGCAATACTCCTCCTCCTCCCAATTGCCGATCAAGTTTAAGAGCCCAGCGCACCTCCTCCCGCGCTGGGCTCTTTTCATTTCATCAGCCCGATCGACCTGCTGACGCGCCGCTCCCAAAGATACTTCTTGTCTATCCGGCAGTGAGCTGCAGGAACTTGCGGACAGTTGAGCGCGTTCGCCGCCCGACCTATAAGGCAATAGGATCATGTGACGATTGCAGGAGGACGGGAGCAGCATGGCTGTAAAATTCGGAACGAGCGGGCTCCGCGGGCTTTCGACGCAACTCGTGGGAAGCGTGTCCGCACTTTACGCCACTGCCTTTGCACGGTTCCTCATGGAGTCGAACCATCTGCCCGACGGCGGCGTTGTCGTCGTAGCCCGCGACTTTCGCGAATCGAGCCCGGAGATCGCGGCGACCGTGATGGCGGCAATTCGACGAGCTGGCCTTGTACCTGTCGATTGCGGCTGGATACCGACGCCGGCGCTTGCCCTTTACGCGCAAAAGATCAGTGCGGCGGGGCTCATGATCACCGGCTCGCACATTCCCGCCGACCGCAACGGCATCAAGTTCTATCGGCCGGACGGCGAAATCGACAAGGACGACGAAGCGACCATCACTCGCCTTGCGGCAGAGCTCGCGAATGACCAAACCGCCAACCGCGTCGAGAAGGGGACTGGCGAAAACCAGGAAGCCGAAGCGACGGAACTGTTTGTCGACCGCAATCTCTCCATACTGCCGGCTGACACCCTTAAAGGCCTGCGGATCGGCGTCTATGAGCACAGCAGCGTCGCCCGTGACATGATGACGAACGTTTTCAAGCAGTACGGCGCCACTGTCGTTTCGCTCGGACGTTCCGAAACCTTCATCCCGGTCGATACAGAAGCAGTCTCCGCCGAGACGGAAGCCCTGCTGCGGAAATGGTCTGCCGAACACAAGCTCGACGCGATCGTCTCAACCGACGGTGACGGCGACCGTCCGCTAGTCGCGGACGAAGCCGGGAGCCCTCTTCGTGGTGACCTCCTCGGGCTTGTTGCGGCACGTTACCTCCACGCAACGACGGTCGTGACACCTGTTACATCCAATTCCGGCATCGAGTCGATCGGCGGTTTCGAGGTGATTCGGACACGCGTCGGCTCTCCTTTCGTGATTGCCGCGATGAACGGTGCGCTGGCTCGTGGCGACAAGGGTGTGGTCGGTTTCGAGGCCAACGGCGGCACGATGCTCGGTTCTGCCTTTGACATTGATGGGCGTGACATCGCTGCGTTGCCGACCCGCGACAGCTTCCTTCCAGCGCTGGCCGTTCTCGGTTCTGCCGTCGCGAAGGGATACTCGCTGTCGCAGCTTTCCGGCAGCTACAACCTTCCGGTTGCTCTCAGCGATCGGATCGAGAATTTCGCCGTAGAGCGGAGTGCCTCCCTGATGAGACACCTGAGGCATTCGAAGGATGGACTTCCAGATTTCCTCGCTCCAATCGGCAAGGTGCGATCGTCGACCGACATCGACGGGCTTCGCGTTACACTCGACGATGGACGCGTGATCCATTTTCGCCCATCGGGGAACGCGCCGGAGATGCGCTGCTATGTCGAGGCGCAGGCAGCCGAGGCGGCGCAGGAACTGCTCCGACAGGGGCTCGATGCCATAAGGAGCTGGCAATCGACGACGTGATGCCGGTCGGCCTGCGGCCGGGTCTGCAAGATGATGCAGAGCTATCCTACTGGCCTTAGGGGGATCCGCGTCCTATCTAATATTACGCGATGAAACCGGAAGACCTCCTCTGCCCGAGCCCTGCGGGCCTATATAGCCCGATCGGCGACTTTTATGTCGACCCCGTTCGTCCAGTCGCTCGTGCTTTGATCACCCATGGCCATTCGGATCACGCTCGAGCGGGACATGGAGCCGTTCTCGCCACGCGCCAGACGCTTGACATCATGCGGCTACGCTATGGGCCCGGCTTCTGCGGCAGCGAGCAGCCAACCGAGATCGGCAAGGAGATCGAGCTCAACGACGTCCGGGTCGGTTTCCATCCCGCCGGCCACGTTCTCGGTTCGGCGCAGATCGCTCTCGAATACCACGGCATGCGCATCGTGGTGTCCGGTGACTACAAGCGCCGTCCGGATCCGACCTGCTCACCCTTCGAACCACTTCGCTGTGATGTGTTCATCACGGAAGCGACGTTCGGCCTGCCGGTCTTCAATCATCCTGATCCGAATGCCGAGATCGCCAGGCTGTTGACCTCGCTCGAGCAGTTCCCGGACCGCACTCATCTGGTCGGCGCCTATGCGCTCGGCAAGGCGCAGCGCCTCATCGCCCTCCTCCGGGCCGAAGGCTATCAACGGCCAATCTTCATTCATGGCGCGCTGGGGCAACTCTGTGACTACTATGCGAGCGAGGGCGTCGAGCTGGGCGATCTGCGACCGGCGACTGCAGAGTCGAAGGATCCGGCAGCTTTCCGCGGCGAGGTGGTGATCGGGCCACCGTCATCGTTTAACGAACGCTGGGCACGCCGCTTCTCCGACCCTCTCGCAGTCTTTGCGTCAGGCTGGATGATGGTCCGCCAACGAGCCAAACAGCGCGGCGTGGAATTACCTCTGGTAATATCCGATCACGCCGACTGGCGGGAACTGACCGCGACGATCCAGGAGATCGCGCCGAGCCAGGTCTGGGTGACCCACGGCCGCGAGGAAGCACTGGTGCGCTGGTGCGAGCTCGCGGGAATCGCGGCGCAGCCATTGCATATGGTCGGATACGAAGACGAGGGCGACTGATCGATGAAAGCGTTCGCCGACCTGCTCGACCGGCTCGTCTTCACACCTAGCCGCACCGCCAAGCTGACGCTGCTCGTCGACTATTTTCGCACGAGCCCGGATCCTGATCGCGGTTACGCCCTTGCCGCCCTCGCAGGAACGCTGGAGCTCAGTTCCGTAAAGCCAATGATGCTGCGGGATCTGGTGCTCGAACGCATGGACGAGACTCTCTTCCGCTATTCCTACGATTATGTCGGCGACCTCGCGGAAACGATCGCGCTGGTATGGGAAGGCGGCCCCGATGACAGACCGCAGCCAAGGCTGGGCGAGGTCGTGCGACTGATGCAATCGCTCGGTCGGACGGAGGTACGAAAGGCGGTCCGCGACTTGCTGGACCGTCTGGACACGTCGAGCCGTTTCGCCTTCCTGAAACTCGTCACCGGTGGCCTGCGAATCGGCGTTTCCGCGAGACTGGCGAAGCAGGCCCTGGCAGACATGGCAGGCAAGGACATCGCCGAGATCGAAACGCTCTGGCATGGACTGGCGCCACCCTATGAAAGCCTGTTTGCGTGGCTCGAAGGCCGGCAAGAGCGGCCTGTGCTCGCGACGCCCGCCATCTTTCATTCGGTTATGCTCGCAAATCCCGTCGGGGAGGGCGACCTCGACACGCTTGACCCTTCCGATTTTGCAGCTGAATGGAAATGGGATGGAATTCGCGTTCAGCTTTCGCATTTCGGTGGGCAGAGAAGGCTCTATTCCCGCTCCGGCGACGACATATCGGCCGCCTTTCCGGACGTGGTCGACGCAGCCATCTTCGAAGGGGTCGTCGATGGCGAGCTTCTGGTGGGTGGCACGTCTCGTTCCGGAGAGCCGACGCGGACGTTCTCTGATCTTCAACAGCGGTTGAATCGCAAGAGCGTTTCGTCCCGTCTGCTACAGGATTATCCCGCCTTCCTGCGCGCTTACGATGTACTGTTCGAAGGGCAGGAAGACGTGCGTGGCGAGGCGTTCGTCGCCCGGCGCGAGCGACTGACGCGCCTGATCGAGCAAGCGCCGGAGGAGCGTTTCGACCTTTCGCCGTTCGTGCCCTTCTCCAACTGGGAGGAGCTCGAAACGCTCCGACGCAATCCTCCGGATCCCGTCATCGAGGGCGTCATGCTCAAGCGACGCGAGAGCACCTATCAGGCGGGACGGGCCAAAGGTCCATGGTTCAAATGGAAACGAGACCCGCTGAATGTCGATGCCGTGCTGATGTATGCACAACGGGGCCACGGCAAACGCTCCAGCTATTATTCAGACTTTACCTTCGGCGTGTGGACGGAAGGTGAGGACGGGGACATGTTGGTCCCTGTGGGAAAGGCCTATTTCGGCTTCACCGACGCCGAGCTCGAGACTCTCGACCGTTACGTCCGACAAAATACCGTCGACCGATTCGGACCCGTGCGCGCACTGCGTGCCGAGCCGGACCACGGCTTCGTCGTCGAGGTTGCCTTCGAGGGGATCAATCGCTCGACACGGCATAAATCAGGTGTCGCCATGCGATTCCCGCGTATCGCGCGACTGCGTACCGACAAGCTGCCGCGCGACGCCGACCGCCTGCAAACGCTTCTGGGCCTAATCGCCTGATGCTGACAACACCGCTTCGAGAAGGCAGAAGCAAGGCCCGAAGCAGCAGAAACTCGGTTGCACTCGGACCGACATAAGTGCATTTTCGTCTTTGCCGCGCTTCACGAAAGAAACGAAAGATAAGCGAAATGTACCTCACCGGGCGACAGGCCGAGATTGTAGAGCTTGCAAAGGCCAATGGGCGTGTACTCGTCGAGGAACTGGCACTACGTTTTTCGGTAACGCCGCAGACAATCCGAAAAGACCTGAACGACCTTTGCGACGCGCGCGTTCTGTCACGTATCCACGGGGGAGCGACGCTTCCCTCCGGCACCGTCAACATGAAGTACGAGGCCCGCCGACAAATCGCCGCTCAGGAGAAACAGGCGATCGGTGTCGCGGCGGCGAAGCTCATCTCCAACAACGCCTCGCTGTTCATCAATATCGGAACGACGACGGAGGCCGTGGGAGAGGCTCTCGCAGGCCATCAGGAATTGATGGTCATTACCAATAATATCAATGTAGCCAACAAATTGCGACTTCTTCCGGCAATCGAGGTCGTCATTGCCGGTGGCGTCGTCCGCGCTTCCGACGGCGGCATCGTTGGCGAAGCGGCTGTCGATTTCATCCGGCAGTTCAAGGTCGACTACGCAGTCATCGGCGCCTCGGCCATTGATGCCGACGGCGCTCTTCTCGACTATGACTTTCGCGAAGTGAAGGTCGCGCAAGCGATCATCGCCAACGCAAGGCATGTCATTCTGGTGGCGGATTCGACGAAGTTCGAGCGGACTGCACCCGTCCGTATCGGCCACCTCTCACAGGTCCATACCTTCATAACCGACCACTGCCCGCTCGAATCCATTCGACGAATTTGCGTAGAGAACGATGTCGAGCTGATCGAAGCACCCAGTTCGGCCGACGCCTGATAAGGCGCGCAAACTTTCGTTTGACATTCGATTTATTTTCAACTTAATTATTTTGCGTTTTCGCAATTGCGCGGAATTTGTGCGATGCGCAAAATTCGGGGAAAACGGTGGTCCAAGGACTTTACGACATCTTCGTCATCGGCGGCGGCATCAACGGATGCGGAATAGCGCGCGACGCAGCCGGGCGAGGATACTCGGTTGCGCTGGCGGAAATGAACGATTTTGCGTCGGGCACCTCCTCCGGCTCGACGAAACTGATCCATGGCGGACTGCGCTACCTCGAATACTATGAGTTCCGCTTGGTCCGGGAAGCGCTCATGGAGCGCGAGGTCCTTTGGGCCATGGCACCTCATATCATCTGGCCGTTGCGCTTCGTGCTCCCCTTCCAGAAAGGCGGCATCCGTCCGGCCTGGCTGATCCGGCTCGGCCTTTTCATCTACGACCACCTCGGCGGACGGAAGCTCCTGCCAGCAACAACGACGCTCGATCTGCGGCGGGACCCCGCCGGCAAGCCCTTGAAGCCTCTGTTTGGCAAGGCATTCGAGTATTCAGACGGATGGGTGGACGACGCCCGCATGGTCGTTCTCAATGCCCGTGACGCTGCCGATCGTGGCGCGCGCATTTTCAGCCGTTCCCGCGTCGTCTCCGCCCGCCGGGAAGCGGACTGCTGGGCGATTGCGATCGAAGATCGCCAGACCGGCGCCGTCAACACCGTCAGAGCCCGCATGCTCATCAATGCGACTGGTCCGTGGGTAGACAGGGTTCTTTCAGAGGCGATGGCGAACAAGCGGGTGCACAACGTCCGTCTTGTTCAGGGAAGCCACATCGTGGTCAGGAAGAAGTTCGATGACCCGCGCGCCTATTTCTTCCAGAATCCCGACAATCGCATTATTTTCGCGATCCCTTACGAACGCGATTTCACATTGATCGGCACGACCGACCATGACTATACGGGCGATCCGCGCGACGCGAAGATAACGCCGGAAGAGGTCAACTACCTGTGTTCAGCGGCGAGTGAATATTTCGCCGAGCCGATCCGGAGCGAGGATATCGTCTGGGCATATTCGGCGGTTCGTCCGCTTTACGACGATGGTGCAAGCAAGGCGCAGGAAGCAACCCGGGATTATGTCCTGAAGGTCGAAGGGGGCGCGGGCGAGGTCCCACTGCTCAACGTCTTCGGCGGCAAGCTTACGACCTACCGGCGGCTTGCCGAACATGCTGTCGAGAAGATCGGCGAGAAGATCGGCGTCAAGGGAACGCCCTGGACCGCTCACAGCCACCTTCCGGGCGGCGACTTTCCTCCGACCGGCTACGCCGCGGAGGTACGCAAGCTCAGGGAACGTTATGCGTTTATCGATGAGCGTCACGCGGAACGGCTCGTCCGTTCTTACGGCACCCGCGCGCACGATCTGCTTGGTAGCGCTGCGACCCCGGCGGCTCTCGGGCGGCATTTCGGCCATGACCTCTACGAGTGTGAAGTCCGCTGGTTGATGATACAGGAATGGGCCCGGACATCCGACGATGTCTTGTGGCGGAGGACGAAGCTGGGGCTCAGGCTCTCGCAGGAAGAAGCGAAGAATTTGGAGGAGTACATGGCTGCCGTTCCGGCACAATTAGCCGGATAGGACGCATGTGGTCCCGTCGATGAGGAGGCACGGGAACCGTAATGCTCGAATTGCGGAATGCCGCGAAGATGGTCGGCGGGGAATTTCACATTCACCCGACCGATCTTGTTCTTGAACGGGGTACGCTGAACGTCCTCTTGGGGCCGACGCTCTCGGGCAAGACGTCATTGATGCGCCTGATGGCAGGGCTGGACAAACCGACGAGCGGCACGATTTTCTTCGACGGTGCCGAGGTGACTGGCGTGCGCGTCCAGAACCGTAATGTCGCAATGGTGTACCAGCAGTTCATCAACTATCCTGCGCTCACCGTGTACGAGAACATTGCATCGCCGATGCGCATCGCCGGCAACGACGCTGCAACGGTCGACCGTGAAGTGCGGCGCGCGGCCGAGCTCTTGAAGCTCACACCATATCTCGACCGCACGCCCCTCAATCTTTCCGGCGGGCAGCAGCAACGCACGGCGCTTGCGCGTGCGATCGTCAAGAACGCCAGTCTCGTTCTTCTCGACGAACCGCTTGCCAACCTGGATTACAAGTTGCGTGAGGAACTTCGCGAGGAGCTTCCGCGCATCTTCGCCGAATCGGGTGCGATTTTCGTATACGCAACCACGGAGCCTTCGGAGGCCTTGCTCCTCGGCGGGAACACGGCGACCCTCAGCGAAGGTCGTATCACCCAGTTCGGCCGCACCATAGACGTCTATCGCAAGCCGAATGACCTCGTCACGGCCCGGACCTTCGCCGATCCGCCGCTCAATACGCTTGCGGTTATAAAGTCAGGGGGCATGTTCCGCGTCGACGATGCAGAGGCGGTTCCGGTTCCGGCGCATCTCTCGGCGATCACCGACGGTCCCATGACCATCGCCTTCCAGCCGCATCAACTTTCGTTCAAGGAATCGCCCATGGCGGTGCCCCTTTCCGCCCGGACGCAGATTTCCGAAATCGCCGGCTCCGAGAGCTTCATCCACGTCGGCTTCATGGGCGCCAGATGGGTCGCACTGATGCACGGCATTTACGACATCGATCCCGATCAGCCGGTCGAGCTGCATCTCGACACCCGCCACCTGATGGCCTTTGCGCCAGACGGCAGGGCTATTGGCCCTGCCGGCACGGCAGCCTGAGGAGAGCGCATATGGCAAAGATCTCTCTCGAGCATATCCGCCACGCTTACGGCCCGACGCCGAAGTCCGAAAAGGATTACGCGCTGAAGGAAGTTCATCATGAGTGGAACGACGGCGGCGCCTATGCCCTGCTCGGCCCTTCCGGTTGCGGCAAGACGACGTTGCTCAACATCATCTCCGGGCTTCTCAGGCCGTCCGAGGGGCGCATTCTTTTCGATGGACTCGACGTCACCAATCTTTCGACGCAGCGCCGCAACATCGCGCAGGTCTTCCAGTTCCCGGTCATCTACGACACGATGACCGTTTACGACAACCTCGCCTTCCCGCTCCGCAACCGGCACGTGCCCGAAGCCGAAGTCGACAGCCGCGTTCGCGAGATCCTCGAGATGATCGACCTGACCGGCTGGGCCAAGCGAACGGCGCGCGGTCTTACCGCCGACCAGAAGCAAAAAATCTCTCTCGGGCGCGGCCTTGTACGCAACGACGTCAACGCGATTCTCTTCGACGAGCCGCTGACCGTCATCGATCCGCATATGAAATGGGTCTTGCGCTCGCAGCTGAAGCGCCTCCACAAGCAGTTCGGCTTCACCATGGTTTACGTGACGCACGACCAGACGGAGGCTCTCACCTTCGCGGACAAGGTCGTCGTCATGTATGAAGGCGAAATCGTCCAGATCGGAACGCCCGTCGAGCTGTTCGAACGGCCGAGCCACACCTTCGTCGGCTACTTCATCGGCTCCCCCGGCATGAATTTGCTACCGGCAAAGGTAGCGGGCAATGCGGTCACCGTCGGCGATCAGACGATCACGCTTGCCGCGGCTCCGAACGTCGGCTCGGCCAACAAGGTCGAACTCGGCATCCGTCCGGAGTTCGTGCGCCTTGGGCGTGAAGGCATGCCAGTCAACCTCGTCAAGGTCGAGGATATAGGACGTCAGAAGATCGTTCGTGCCCGGTTCGAAGGCCACTCGGTGGCGATCGTCGTTCCGGAGGACAGCGAGATACCCGCGGAAGCGCGCGTCACCTTCGAGCCCACGAAAATAAACATGTACGCCGATTCCTGGCGCATCGGCATGGGGGGCTGAACAATGCAGAAGACGTGGAACAACAAAGCCTGGTTCCTTGTTCTGCCCGTGCTTGTGCTGGTCGCCTTCTCCGCCGTCATTCCCCTGATGACCGTGGTCAACTACTCGGTGCAGGATACGTTCGGGAACAACGAATTCTTCTGGGCCGGTACCGACTGGTTCATGGAGATGTTGCATTCCGACCGCTTCTGGAATGCGCTCGGCCGCAACCTGATCTTCTCCATCGTGATCCTCGCGATAGAAGTGCCGCTCGGCATCCTGATCGCGCTCAATATGCCGAAGAAGGGGCTGGGCGTGCCCGTCTGCCTCGTTCTGATGGCTTTGCCGCTTCTCATTCCGTGGAATGTGGTCGGCACGATCTGGCAGGTCTTCGGCCGCGTCGACATCGGCTTTCTCGGCCATTATCTGACGGTCCTCGGCATCGATTACAATTACACGCAGGACCCGGTCGACGCCTGGGTGACCGTGATCGTCATGGATGTCTGGCACTGGACGAGCCTCGTCGTGCTGTTGTGCTATGCCGGCCTCGTCTCCATTCCAGACGCCTATTATCAGGCTGCCAAGATCGACGGCGCCTCGCGTTTTTCGGTGTTCCGCTACATCCAGCTGCCGAAGATGAAGCGCGTCCTGCTGATCGCCGTGCTGCTGCGCTTCATGGACTCGTTCATGATCTACACGGAGCCCTTCGTCGTCACCGGCGGCGGCCCCGGCAACTCCACAACCTTCCTGTCGATCGACCTGGTCAAGATGGCTGTCGGCCAGTTCGACCTTGGCCCGGCGGCGGCCATGTCGATCATCTACTTCCTGATCATCCTGCTCATGTCATGGGTCTTCTACACCGTCATGACCAGCCACGACGCGCAGAACTAGGGGGAGACGATAACATGAGCACTGCAACTCGCCGCACCAATCTCTCCTGGATCATCCCGACGCTCTACATCGTCTTCCTGCTCCTGCCGATCTACTGGCTGGTCAACATGAGCTTAAAGACCAACAGCGAGATCCTCGGCGCCTTTGCCCTGTGGCCGCAGAACCCGACCCTCCGCAACTATATGGTCATCTTCACCGATCCCTCCTGGTACAACGGCTATATCAACTCGATCATCTATGTGGTGATGAACACGGTGATCTCGGTGGTGGCGGCATTGCCGGCGGCCTATGCCTTCTCGCGCTATCGCTTTCTCGGCGACAAGCACCTGTTTTTCTGGCTGCTGACCAACCGCATGGCGCCGCCGGCAGTGTTCGCGCTACCCTTCTTCCAGCTCTATTCCGCCTTTGGCCTGATCGACACACATATTGCCGTGGCGCTCGCGCACTGCCTGTTCAACGTGCCGCTGGCGGTCTGGATTCTCGAAGGATTCATGTCGGGCGTGCCGAAGGAAATCGACGAGACGGCCTATATCGACGGCTATTCCTTCCCGCGCTTCTTCGTGAAGATCTTCATGCCGCTGATCGCTTCCGGCATCGGTGTCGCCGCCTTCTTCTGCTTCATGTTCTCCTGGGTCGAACTGCTGATCGCCCGCACGCTGACGACGACCGACGCCAAGCCGATCGCCGCGACCATGACCCGCACGGTCTCGGCCTCGGGCATGGACTGGGGCGTGCTGGCGGCTGCCGGTGTGCTGACCATCATTCCGGGCGCGCTCGTCATCTATTTCGTCCGCAACTACATCGCCAAGGGCTTTGCCCTGGGCCGCGTCTAAGGAAGGGAGGCTCAAGATGGACTTCTCATGGATGGCATGGACGCTGCCGACGGCGCTGTTCTTCATCGGCATCTTCACGCTGATCGCCTGTATGGCGGTCTGGGAATACTTCTCGCCGGGCGGTAATCCGCGCATCGGCGTCCTGCGGTTCGAAACGACGCGAGGTGACCGCCTGTTCATCTCGCTGCTCGGATCCGCCTTCATTCACCTTGCATGGCTGGGACTGGGAGGTCCCAACCTGTGGTGGGCTCTCGCCTTGTCGGTGGTCTACGCGATCGGCGTATTCCGCTTCGTCTGAGGCTAGAAAAACGGATGGCGGGTCGCGCCGCCATCCCGGACTGCGAAGAGACTGCAATCGCAACCTTTGGGAGGAAAAACATGCGAAAGCACCTTTTGACGACGACGGCAGCCATGCTGCTGGCGATGACCGGTTCGGCCTTTGCCGGCATGGACGAGGCCAAACAGTTCCTGCACAAGGAAATTGGTGACATGTCGGCGCTGTCGCGCGCCGACCAGGAAAAGGAAATGCAGTGGTTCATCGACGCTGCAAAGCCCTTTGCCGGCATGGATATCAAGGTGGTGTCGGAAACCATCACCACCCATGAATACGAATCCAAGGTGCTGGCACCCGCGTTTACCGCGATCACCGGCATCAAGATCACCCACGACCTGATCGGCGAAGGCGACGTCGTCGAAAAGCTGCAGACGCAGATGCAGTCGGGCGAAAACGTCTACGACGCCTATGTCAATGACTCCGACCTCATCGGTACCCATTGGCGTTACCAGCAGGCCCGCTCGCTCACCAAGTGGATGGCCAACGAAGGCAAGGACGTCACCAATCCCGGCCTCGACCTCAACGACTTCATCGGCCTGAAGTTCACCACCGCTCCGGACGGCGACCTCTACCAGCTGCCCGACCAGCAGTTCGCCAACCTCTACTGGTTCCGTTACGACTGGTTCAACGACGAGAAGAACAAGGCCGACTTCAAGGCCAAGTACGGCTATGACCTCGGCGTTCCGGTCAACTGGTCCGCTTACGAAGACATCGCCGAGTTCTTCACCGGCCGCGAGATCGATGGCAAGAAGGTCTATGGCCACATGGACTACGGCAAGAAGGACCCGTCGCTCGGTTGGCGCTTCACCGATGCCTGGCTCTCCATGGCTGGCAATGGCGACAAGGGCCTGCCGAACGGTCTTCCGGTCGATGAATGGGGCATCAAGGTCGACGAGAACTCGCGTCCGGTCGGCTCGTGCGTCGCCCGCGGCGGCGATACCAACGGCCCGGCCTCGGTCTACGGCATCCAGAAGTACCTCGACTGGCTGAAGGCCTATGCTCCCGCCTCAGCACAGGGCATGACCTTCTCGGAGTCCGGCCCGGTCCCGGCGCAGGGTGAGATTGCCCAGCAGATGTTCATGTACACGGCCTTCACCGCGGACATGGTCAAGGAAGGGCTGCCGGTCATGAACGAGGACGGCACGCCGAAGTGGCGCTTCGCTCCGAGCCCGCATGGCGTTTACTGGAAGGATGGCATGAAGCTCGGCTATCAGGACGTCGGTTCCTGGACGCTGCTGAAGTCCACCCCGGACGATCGCGCCAAGGCGGCCTGGCTCTATGCCCAGTTCGTCACCTCGAAGACCGTGGACGTGAAGAAGAGCCATGTCGGTTTGACGCTGACCCGTGAAAGCTCGATCAACCACCAGTCCTTCACCGAGCGCGCTCCGAAGCTCGGCGGTCTGATCGAGTTCTACCGCTCACCGGCCCGCGTCCAGTGGTCGCCGACCGGCACCAACGTTCCGGACTATCCGAAGCTGGCCCAACTGTGGTGGCAGGCGATCGGCGACGCATCCTCGGGTGCGAAGTCGGCGCAGGAAGCCATGGACTCGCTCTGCGCCGAGCAGGAAAAGGTCATGCAGCGCCTGGAACGCGCAGGCGTTCAGGGTGACATCGGCCCGAAGCTGGCCGAGGAGCACAACCTCGAATACTGGAACAAGGACGCCGTGGCCAAGGGCAACCTCGCGCCGCAGCTGAAGATCGAAAACGAGAAGGAAAAGCCGTTGACGGTCAACTACGACGAGCTGGTCAAGAGCTGGCAGAAGTAATCGGAACCGTTGTATGGGGCACTGCCTCGTGATCGACGACAAGGGCCGCCGGTGAGTAAAAGCACCGGCGGTTTTTGCGTCCTCAAAGGGAGCTGGTACGATCCTGCAGCCATTGCCGAGATGCTGCCCGATCCGGAGGCCACATGAGAATGAAATCAGTTCCGATGCTTGCCGTGGCCGCTCTCGTCACAGGTTCCCCAGGTGCCGCTGCCGAATGGCAGCACTATGTCAACGCCCGTTTCGGGACGAGTGCCGACATACCGGCGGTCTTTGTCGGGGTATCGCCTCCGGACAATGGTGACGGCCAGCAATTTACGAGTTCCGACGGCGGAAGCGTGACGATCTTCGGCGGCCTGAATCCGATGGGCAGTTCCCTCGCCGAATACCGCCGCTTCCTCACAGGCGTGCTGAAAGAGGACGGCTGGACGCTGAGTTATATGACCGAAGGACGGACCTGGTTTGTCCTTTCCGGCACGCGCGACGGCGAGCTACTCTATCGTCGGGTCGAGCATCGGGCGAGCTGCCGGGCGGATCTCTTGCACCACATCGAATTCCGTTATCCCTCAGACCGTGCGGCGGCCTGGTCGCCGATCGTCGAACGAGGAGCGACAACGTTGGACGGTCCTTGCGGGTAGCGTCTTGACCTCTGTCAGTGTGTTCGTGCGTGGACTTGTGCTAATATATTTTAATTGGCTCCAGGAGGATCGCGCAATGACCCGAGAGAGAATATCCGCCGCAGCCTTGATCCTCACGATTGTCGTTCCGCTCTGCGCCGTCACCTCCGAGCAGGCGTTCGCGCAGGATTACAGCCGAATGAGTTGTGACGAGCTCTGGTACGAGAGGAATGCCATTTACGCCGCCAAGGGATACTGTTTCAAGACAGACCGCGCGCGCAGCGTCTTCGGCCGGGGATGTTTCCCACCCTTCGGCAAACTCACACGCAGTGAAACGCGGCGTGTCAACCTCATAGAGCAGTGGGAACGCTATTACGGCTGCCGCTGATCACGAAGGCGTCGATTCACGCAGCTCCTCTCTCGCCTTTCCACGTGGTGTCCCGCTTCCCGGCCGACAGGTCGCGCCGGCGAGAACTCAGCCTTTCGCACACCGTGATCAGAGCGGGCCCGGCCTGATGACTAGAGCCCGAATTTCCCTCCAGTTTTCGGGAGAGTGTTGGATTTCTTTGAAGTGCTCCCCGAATTCGGGCCAGCGGGAGCGGGAATTTTCCGGGGTTAAGCTCATGTCGGCGGGGTGCCGATGAATCGTCTCTGTTCATCCCCGTGCATGCGGGGAGCATGATTGGGAGGGCCG